>JBFXDW010000001.1:0-44586 GCA_050180745.1 Bdellovibrionales bacterium
CGTTCCGATCCAGCGGGTATTTGATCTGCGCGCTATTGGTCATCACGATCATGCTATGGGTGTATTTTTCATAAGTGCCAGAAAAATGCGTGGCGTAATCTGGCATATAGGCTGACAGATCAAGCTCCCGCTCAATACGCATGGTCGCCAGATTGACAAGTGTCATACTTGTCCCATCGCACGTCCAAAGCTGGCCATTTTGCGGCAATGACCGATTGCCTTGGATATTGTATCCGGCGGACATCTCTACATCATCAACATGCGCGACATAGCCCGAATTAATATCCCATTTGACGATACGGCCAAGACCATTAAACTTGAAGTAAAGGCATCCCGTGGTGTCATCCCAAAAAACAGCATCTGGATTATCGCCGCCTGTATAAGCTGAACAATCCGTTTCTTCCACTTTATCTACGCCCAAAAGATTGAAAGAAACCTTCTTGGCGTAAGAGGCCGAGATTTGCCAGATATTGCCGATCCCATCTTCGCAAAGCGGGGCCTCGCTATAATGATATGGCAGGACTTCGGATAGATCGTGTAAAAGCTCAAAATCCGTGTTGTAGATTTTGCGGGAACGGGGGACAAGGATTTTCTTCCCCTGAATAGTTCCGGTTACGCTGAATCCTATCCGGCTTTTGGTTTTCTTCATGACGGCTAAAGTTTCAGGATGCCTTTTTACAAGGTGCATCCCCACGCCGTAAGCGTCCGAGGCGTGATAGAAATAGCCTTCATCATCTAGCCCCCAAAGATTGCCATATAAACCGTAATCATCATCGAAGGAAACGTTTAGTAAAAGCGCGTTGTTAATAAGATCATATTTATAAATCGTGTGAGCACCCGTAAAGCCAAACAAAGTCCCTTCGGTTGGATTTATAATCCCGCCATCATGAAACATAGAAGACACTGCGGGCAGAATTACTGCATCACATGACATTGTGCCATTGCCGACAACCTCCGCGCTGATGCTAGGAATCCTGTTTGAGAAATCAGCAAGCTGCAAATCGGTAAAGACAAGATAGCAAATGCCTCGGTGCGCGGGGACGTTTCCCGTACCGAGGTTGATTTCCATCGTGCTATCTGGCTCTTGGTCTTCTGTCCCAAGGTGCATACGAATTACGCCTGGATATTTTTCTGTGGCCGAGGTGTTAGACGAGCTTGCGTCATAAATGAGCTTCGTATCTGCCCAGATGCGCCGAATGTTTGAAACTGGCCCAGCACACAAGGCCACAGCAAAAGAGACTGAATAGGTATAGCTGACTTGCGTGGCCCCACCACCGCCTTTACCGCCTGCGCTGCTTTCATGCCGTGTTTCCTTAAGATCAGTTGACCAGATAACATTTCCTGAAACGCGCATTGTGCCATAGACAAGCTGGATCGTTCCCCCGTAGGTGGATGACTGAACTGAAAGATCGTCAAGCTTTGAGCCTTCAACGGTACTGCTATTCTGCCCAAGGAGAAGATTCCCCAGCATCACGCCGCCCATCCAACCGATAGTCGCGCCAATGCCCGCAGCGGACGTTAAGCCAGCACCGACCAAACCAATTGCAAGAACAGCCATTATTCGGAACCTACAAAGACAGGATAACGATAAGCGGACACAATACGGTTGCGCCAAGTATCATCAAGCCCATGTTCAACGACTTCCCCTGCGCGGGAATAGCTGTGAATGATCCCCCTGTCCGTGATAAGAGCGACATGTTGTGGCTCTCGCCCCCAAGTCATGTAGTAAATATCTGCCAGCGTTGCTTCTTGGACAGGGATTTGCACAAGCCACGTTGCAAGAGCTTGGCGCATGATGCGAGGGTTGGGCATCATGGAATAATTGTTGAACTTTCTGGCCGTGGCTGACTTGGGATCATAGTCCACAAGCTCCAAAGCCATGCCAACGCCCTTAATCAACCCTATGCAGTCGCAACCAGCACCGCGCACAAAAGCCTGATGCTTGAAGGGCGTGTGAAGCCATTTACGGGCTTCAAGAATTGCGTCATTTCTATTTGCCATCAGGATATGAAAGAACCTCATCTGTGCCAGGCACATAAGGTTCTCCTCTAAAGTTTACGCCATTGTCATAACGGGAACAGCACGTCTCGAAGCTCTTATCGCAGCCAGGGGATGCCGTATATTCATCATCCACCGCGATTTCAGAAGGCATGGGTAGAAAAAGCTCAAACACGCCAGCCGCAAAAGAGCGGATTTCCATTACGCGCCCAGCGTTCGCGCCGCTTGTCCATGTGATAAGGCCAGCGTTAAAATAATCGTCATCTTCTGTGCGTGTGCTATCTGTAAAGCCATAACGACTTGCCGCGCAGGAGCTTAGCGAAGGCGGGTCCGAAACCTCGGTTACTGATCCAGAAACGGTCAAAGCCTCAAGATCAACACAACACCGATCATCGCCCAGATCAGCGCGGCAATCTGGCGTATAAAGCTCACCGATATTTTGAGAAAGAAGCTGGGTTAGGCCTCGAAGTTCAGCTCTATAAAGGGTGTCTTTAAGCTCTACTTGCCCGATCATGCCGCGTTTGAGAATGATTTTCCCTTGGTCAAGATCATCCCAATTGACGATAAAAATCAAAACTTCGGCATTGTCCCAAAGGCCGTCCCGCAAATCCTGTGCGGTGATCGCTTCGCTATCAAACGCACTTTCAATATCCAAATTATCAACGGATAAATCAGAAATGGTTTGAATAGCAGTGCGTGTGTAGCCCGTCCTCGCTTCATAGGTCACGTCATCAATCACTAGATCCCGATCAAAGTCAGTAAAGCCGAAAACCGTGCTATCTTTTCGCGTAACCTTCCAACAGGTCGCAAGGCTAGTGGTCTCGCCCGCAATATGTGCGGCAAGTTGAGTGGAAGCTGATTTCATATGTTAAATCCGTAGCTCTATAATAGGAATGTCCGACCATTCATTGAGATTGAAGTTTTCAATCGTCACATCCATCGTGTCGGTATCGAAGCGCACAGGAACGTCAAACTCAAAGTCTGCTGTGATAATCGTGCCACTTTCTGGAGCTTCTGAAAAAGTAACAATGCCTGTTGTCGTATCTACTGAAACGCCAGTTATGACTTCATTCCCATCGGCATAAATGACCACCGTTCCTGAAGCTGGCTTAGTGATGGCGCGCGTTTCGCTTCCTGCGCCGGATTTATATTCTTTAATCAGTTGAAATGTTTGTGTTTCATCATCGCCAAGCCCGATTTGTTGGGCTGTTGCCGTGTAATCTGTCCAGTCCTTAAAACGGAAACCGTGAGCCTTACCCTTACGGGCGCGGAAAAAGGCAATCAGAATTTCAAGCTGGCTGGCCTTTTTAAGACCAGATGACACATCCCATTGACCACGCGCAGAACTCCAGTTCTGGTTTCTTTGTTCGTAACCAGAAGCCGTCGAGATAACGGACGTGGAATAAGCGGGACCACCCGACGCACCATAGGCAATGTCATCGGGAAAACGCACTTCGTGGAAGGTCATTGTGATTAGACTTCTATAAATATTTTTCCAGCGGAAAAGGTTTGGGCTTGACCTGATAGAAGGACTCTCTCTCCTTGCAACTCACACTGCAAAGCGCCACCACGCTGTGATAACTGACGAGCAAAGAGCTTATCTTTATTAAGTCTCTTTGCCCAATAAGGAACTAGCATGCTATGTGCAGATCCCGTTACTGGATCCTCTTCTAAAGGCTCTCCTGGACAGAAGAAGCGACTTACGAAATCACAGTCTAATCCAGGAGCTGTCACAGAAACCCAACGATCAAGTTTAGCAAGCATTTTAAAGTCAGGAACTATATTCCTAATATCTTCCTCGCTTTCATAAACAAGCATATACTCACGTTTTACATGGCACTCTTTCGGTGCCTTGCCACCACATCCAAGAACGGCCTCTTTCGGAGCTTCCTCTACAGGGCTAGGAACCCATGAAGGCAAATCTAAAGTTAAAAAAGAGGCCTCTTTTTTAACGTTCAAATCTCCAGAAAAGCGAGTATAAAACTTGATCTCATTTCCTTGATAATTGAGATGATCAAATATGACGTGTGCTGCTGCCATGGTTGCATGACCACACAAGTCTATTTCTCCTATAGACGTTGTAAACCAGCGCAAATCAAATCCATCATCCTTTTGAACAATAAAAGCTGTTTCAGATTGATTATGCTCAGTCGTTATAGATTGCAGTAATTCATCAGGAACCCATTTGGGCAAAACACAAACCGCCGCAGGACACCCAGAAAAAAGTTCAGAGGCAAATGCATCAACTAAAAAAACATCTATAAACGACATATTCTTTTCCTTTCATATTTACAGAATGACTATACATTCCTTTTTACTCGTTTCAACCTTTTAGCAGCCTGCGACATAATCTGTCCCTGACTTGCACGGAAGCTGTCAGCGTTTGGCGTTGATACATTCATGACCAAATTGACGCTTGAAGAACGGCGGCTTCGATCTTTCTTGGAAATGACTTCTTCGCCGCGTTGCAAAATGGCCGGAACTTCATCTGGTTTAAGGCCAGCGATCCCTCCGCTATGGTAGCGTGGTGCGCCCGCAAATACATGAGCTGGGACAGCACGTTTTGTTGTGGGATCACCAACCGTCCCCCCTTCATGGAAAAACGAACTGATAATACTTCCTAAGAAACCACCGCTTGAATCACCGCTGCCTGTCAAACTGTTAAACAGAGGCGTTGTAATGCTCTGTTGAACAAGCATCCGCGTAATATCTTCAATGATTGAACTTGCAAAGTCATTAAGACTGCTCAAGCTAATCTCACCAGACGTAACCATACTGACAATCGCGTCCTCCGTTCCTTGCATGGCTTCGGAAAAAACGCCTTCTATCGTTGTCGCTGTATCGGTTGCGCTGTCTTTATAGTTTTGAAAAGCACGAACAACTCCAGCGGCAGGATCCGTGCGCGAGGCAAGAAGATCGGCATCAGCTCCAGCCAAGGCGTTATTATAAGTGCCTTGGCTGATAGCCCCCGCATCTAGCAGTTGGTTAAGACGCGCTACTTTTTCCGCATAAAGTTCTGTTGCCGTCTTCGCTTCGTCTGTTAAATCTCGACCTTCTTCGCGGAGCCGATCAAGTTGTTCCTGAGCAGCCTTTTGATCATAGTAAGCTCCAGCAAGATCGCGCACTTGTGCTGCAAGTTGAGGCGAAGCCGTAGCGGGCAACGAGTTAACAGCTTCTTCTATAGCAAGCTGCCGAGCGGTCATGCCCAGCTCTTCCATCTTATCGTTTAGGCCATCAATAACTTTCTGTGCTTCGGTGAAAGCTTTTTCATCAAAAATCTGACCAGCATAAAGTTTTGTCTGATCGCGTTGCTCTTTTGTTGCCTTCCCAGACAAACGCGCAACAGCCTGATCAATAAAAGCCTGCCGCTCATCACTCATGCCAAGCAGCTTTTGCTTCAGATCATCAACAATCTTCTGATTGGCATTGGCTTCTTTTTGTGCAGCTGCTGCAATGGGATCTTGAATAGCAGAGATTTTCATGCCCACTGCTTTTCGCACCGTTTCTATAGAAGAATCGATAATATCGCTATTTTTGTCTGTACGAGCCTTCTCCAATAAGGCCAGAGTTTGCTCCATACCTTCATTGATCTTTTGGATTTGGTAAGCAGGATTTTTTCCAAGAGACTTTTCAATAAGTTCTGCATAAGGTTGCGTGGTTTGGTTTATCAAAGATAAGACACGTTCTTCCTCTGCTGCTTTTAAGCCTTCTTCTGCCTGTTTCTTTTCCTCTTTTTCAGTCTCAATCTCTTTTTTTAATTTTTTAATTCGGTTGCGAAGCTCATCTGCACGTTCTGTATCATCTGCAACTTTACCTCTTTTCAAGAACATCGCTGGGATATCGCGATTTTCTTCAAGTTCTTTTTCGACTTCAGCTAATTCTTTTACCGCATCACTCAGTTGTTTACTCAGCGACCCCGCAGAAACAACTTCCGTGGTAATTCTAAATGTTGAAGCAAGCTTGTTTAGGACGGCTTCGGCTGTTCCTCCAACGGTTTCTGTTTTACCAATGGTCTTGAGCATGTCGTCCCAAGCAACTGACAAACGATGCGCTGCACCCGTTAGGCCTTGTGCTTCTGCGCGGCCTGCACCGCCCACCTGCCCAGCCAGGGCATCAAGAATAAGCCCCTGTGCTTTGGCCAGATCGCCAGTTTTGACGAAGTTGGCGATAATCTTTTTCTGCTCATCGCTGAAACTAACGCCAACGCGCTTCAAGGCCGTGATGCCTGTAATAGGATCTTCAAGAGCTTTACCAAGCTGCGTGACGGAACCCCGCAGATCCTGTCCAAACACTGCCGACATATCTTGGGCTAAATGAATGGATCTTTTAAACGTGTCACCCGTAACAGAACGAAACGTAGCCATAATACCGATAGCACCAGTCACTTCTTCTGAACTGGAAAGCGTGCTTTTCTCGATCCCATCGGCAAGCTCAAACATATTTTGTTTGGTTAGCCCTGCAGCATAGCCTGTTGCCTTCAAAACACCTTGGAGGCGGTTTTGAACTTGTTCCTCCTCCATCGTTGCCGCATAGGCAGCTTTAAGACCTAAAGTTACCGCCGCCAAGGCTGCCGCAGCAGCAAGTCCTGCGGGGCCGATCGCAGCAAGCCCCGATCCTAACGGCCCCATTTGAGAAGCCAGTCCTGTCGCTGCGCCCTTAACGTCATTGGCGGCAGCTCCGACAGCCCTTAGTGCTGTGGAGGCAGGTTTGCCAGCTTTGACAATCTCCTGCATAGATTTCTTGCCTGTCTTGCCAAACGAGACAAGCTGGGCTTGTCCCGTTTTTCCATCAACGACAAGCCGCACAGCGATGTTATGAGCCATGCTTACCCCTTATTAACTTTTTGATTGATTGCGGTGACAAGGCCTGACTCGCAGGACGGCAAGAGTTCAGCCAGCGCATGACTATCGTAGCCCAGAGCTTCGCCAACTTTCATGGCTGCATCCATGTCAATGCCCATAACGCCAAAACCAGCTGCACGAAGTTGTCCTGAACAGCGCAGAATCACATCCCACGCTTGCCATCCTTCCATTGATTGTGGCTCGTTTTCACAGTAGGGGCAGCGTTTGCCTTCGTGGTTTTCTTTTCCCTTACTGCATGGAAGATCGGCATCGGCGCACGCGCCGCAATAAGATGGCCCGCCGCCAAAATGCCAGCGGCAACGAGCCTCTAGACGTTTTTTTCAGCTTCAAGGAGAAGGGTCGGGCTTAAATAGAGACGCTCGAAAGCGTCCGCAACAGGCCACAGATCCATCAACGCTTCTACGCCTGTCTCCGTAACTTCGATTGGATTGTCGTTTTCATCTCCAACGCCTTCCCATTCCATAATGGCAAGAACGCCGAGCTTCTTGATAAGGGCCGCGCTTCGACTGCCTGCATCGTCGCTTTCTTCTTTGAGGACAGAGACACGCGCAGCCATCACGATGGCCGTTGAGGCTGGGCGAACCTTCACACGAACCCCATAGCCCAAATCGAGCCAGTGATCCTCACGTTTTAAATCAAGCTTAATCATTAGGAATAATCCTCCACGTCATTTGTAAGAACCGCTGTCAACATCACGCCTGCGGTTGAGTTTTTGGCAGCTTGCCAGTTGAAAGAAGCCTGAATGCCGCCAGCACCATCAATCGGAAGCTTGGGTTTAGGCAGGTAAACTTCGTGCGCTGTAAAAATGAGGGAATGGCTGGCATCAATCGTGTATCCAAACGACAAAGCCACCGCCGTGTTATCGGTTGCCGCGTCAAGAAGCGTCGTATCGGCAAAGCGCACATCAATAGTACCCGTCAGCGCGGCCACTGTTGGATCCACACCTTCAATCTTGCCATCGTCACGGATGGTTTCGATTTTTTCGAGGTTATTGGTGTAGGTGAATTGCGCTCCCGTTACGTTGCCAAGCTGTGAACCATCTTTTTTGACGCTTCCTTGAAACTGATTGAAGCGTGTAATGGCAAGTTCGGTTGGTGTTCCGCCCAAGCTGGCCGAGGCGCGATCTTCACCTTGTGCAATACAAGAAAGCGTTGCGCTTGCCCCACCAGATCTCTCAAAGGAAATCTGCATTGAATTGGCGCGAACACCAGAGTTCATAAAATAACTGGAAGCTTCCGGCGTCCCGACTTCCAGCGACAAGCTTGGCAAGGCCGTTGCGCCGGATTTGAAAGTATGAACATAAGGTGCTTCTGTGCCCGTTGTAATTGGTGCTCCCAGCAAGGCACGAAGCCAATAACCAATGTAACGCACGTCAACGGGGACAACCACATCACCCTCAACCGTGATAACGTCACGCATGGGTTGGGCAGGATCACGGCCTTGCCCCAACAGATCGGACTCGATAAGTCCCTGTTCAGAGCCGAGCTGCGAAGAAATAAAGGGGAACTTGATAAAGTCGCTTGACGGCGCAGTACCATAGGTGCTTTCAAACTCCCCCAATAGCTGCGCATTAGCTCCGTAAGCTCGTGACATGATGTTCTCCTTTTGTTAGCAAGTGTTGCGTTGTGAAGTCATCATGTTCGCGCCCCCCGCCTTCGCGGGGGCAGGCTCCTGCACGAGACATAACTAACCTCCAGTTTTAGGTGAAAGAAAAAAAGCCTTGCCGCGCCGAAGCGGAGCGAAGGCGGGCTAGCCGAGTTGGCTGGCGGTCGTGTAAACCAATTCGATGGGAACGATGGCGGTATGGACGCTTGGGGCGCCTTCAATCGCCAACGTATCTGTATCGGGAGCCAAAGGCGTAATCCGATCACATAAGCCCCCCAGCGTCGGGTCGCTTGCAAGGACGGTTGCAATTTTCTGAAACAATCCATCCATCACCTGATTTCGTGTGTCGCCATCAAGGGCTTGCACAAAGATTTCAAGCGAGGCCTGATGTTCCCAATAGTAAGAAAGTGGGGACAATAGCGTTTCTGGCTCACCTGGATCACCGTCACGCAAAATAAGAAAGCCCTCTGACGGTATTTTCTCCGGCAAAGGGTCATTGCGCATGATTTTAGGTCCAGAGATTGTTTGCAAAGCCGCAAACAACGCTTCTAGGACAGCTTCTCTTGTTGTCATTTATCAGATGGCTCTATCCAATTTTGAGTAACTAAAGAGGAAATACTGTTTCCCCACTTCGTGGCTGCGCTTTTTACGTCCAGCCGTTTTTTAAGGGAAACTTGCGGGACAAGAACAAACATCGGCACAGTCATCTTTTTCTTTTTGGCTGTGCTACGGGCAAAATTACCGCGCTTGTTTATGCGCATGCTTTCCGCAACAAGAACGGGATTGTTTCCACCTTTGCGTTTGATAAATATCAGCTTTTGCTTGTATTTCTTTTCCCAGCTGCTCGGCGTAAGTTTTGTCCCTCGTGCTGCCTTCTTTCCCGCTGCAGGGAGAGGAACAGGTAAATACGCGCCCTTGTGAGAACGAATAACAGCCCCTGTGTTGAAGGCTGAAATAATGTGTGGTGCCTTGCTCCACACAAAACCAGCGGCATTGATGCTGTCTCTACTTTTCGGAAACACCTTACTTTGCCATGTAAAAGCTAGTTTTTTTCCAAGGCCCGCACTGGAAACCTGATCCCTCAATTCAGATTTCAATCCGTTTGTTGACTCTTCAATACCAGTCTTAACAGCACGACCAGCGGCTTTGATTTCGCGTTTCATGACCTTTTCCAGATCACCCCTCAAAGCAACAAGTAGGCGCGCGCTCATACCGGCACCGCATCAAGCGTCCAGATCAAACGCTCCCTGTCAGCTTTGGGTTCAAGCTGCACCTGATAGGTCACGCCCCCCACAATCAATTGATCCCCTATTTGAGGCGATGCCACTTCCGCAGCCTGCACATCAAAAAGATGCGTTTCGCTGTGGATTTGCGCCTCGCCAAAGCTTGTAATCGTATCAGGCTGTTTGGTTATGACGCGCACGTCGAAACCAGTGCCGCCTTTAGGCTGATAAAAGGCAGCCTTAGACAGCACTGGATCGACGAAAAGCGGCTTGATGAGATCAGCAAGCGACATTGAGGGTCAAGGCTCCTTAAATTAACAAGTTCTGCGCGTAGCAAAAAAGCGCATCCAGCTATGAAAAGAACGCGGCTATGTATTGGGCATACAAGCAAGTTCTTTGAAGACGCTGGGGTGCTTTTTTGCCGCGCCCTTCGGGTTTCCATGGTCTTAAAAATGAGTGTGTCAACTTCGCTTGACGTATTCTTATACGCACGGCGCTCGTTTCCTGCTCATTTTTAAGCCTATGGAAACAGAACGCCGTGAATTTAAAGAGCCTTGACCCTACGTCCGCTTACCTTGCACTAATGCGCGTGGGCGTGTGCAAATCGGCAAAGGATTGCTCTGTGCATGCACTTCAACCCAACGGGCAAACTTCTCATCAATTGCTTGTTTGGCATAACGCGGCAAACCGACCGTATTAACCGTTTCTACAAAATCGGCAGGCGCATTGTATTGACGGAACAAGTTAGGCACACCGACAGGGAAGAAGTAAGCCTTGTCCGTATCTGTGAAATTAACGCTTCCAACTTTGCCGCGATATTCCTCAAACACAATGCCCGCATATTCAAAGCTGCCACGCGCCTGACCCTGACGCAGGAACAGCCCATCCATATAGCGATTATAAGCATCCTCGACTTCCTGATGCGCGACGAGGTCGTCAAAGAAATTAGATCCGCAAATCGCATGGATATGATCATAGGGCTGTGCCCCAAGCTCATCTTCGATTGTACGCTTAACGGAATGGCACAACTTCTTGACTGCACCAGAGTCAGGATCTGCATTGTCAAGATCGAAATCGACCTCAGCCTGTTGTGCTACGCCAAACTCGTTAAAGAGGTTGTAGAGCACGGTCGAACCGTCAGCGTCGAGGATCTGCCCCTTGATCGCACCGATGCGCAAATGCTCCAATGTCGCATCCAATTTGCCTGCCATTTCCTGCAAGCGGAATTGAACGACCTGCTGAATGCTCTCCAAATCACTTTCGGAACCGAAGGCACGAACATTTTGAACTTCATCCGCAAGAATGGTGTCTTCCAAAGCGATATGAGGCACGACAAAAGATCGCGCTTTTCTTTTCTTCGTATGGTTCTGAACGGCGGGCGCGCCACGAGGGGTCGTTTCGACAAGGTTAAGACTGCCTTCGCGTTCCTCGATCATAACCGATGTCGTGGTAACGCCGGACTCCATGAACAGACCAAGCTGCCCAATGCGTCCGGGAATAAAAGGCACCTTATTGATGGCATCCGTCAGGGACACCACCGAGAAGGCGCTATTGCTAAAAACGTCCAAGGTAGGCATAAGATTTTTCCTTTCTGAAATGCAAAAGCCCCACCTCAACAAGAGGTAGGGCTTTTACAAAAGTGGTAGTTGTGTGCGTTAGATAGCTGAACGCACGATGATGGCTTCTTCTTTCAATTGAGCGATAGCCGTCGCTTTTTGATCATCCGTTGCGCCTGTAAACCAAACAAGTTCAGCTTCATTAGCTTCAGCATGACGAACAATAACTACGGCTTCTTTGTCCGCTTCACTCGCGTCGACATTATCAAGCGAAAGAGCGACAGCCTTTTCTGATCCATCGGTATTGGCGGGATTGTATTCTTTGTACTTACCCGATCCCGCCGTAACCGTTACGGCAAACTGATCGCCTGCCACAAAATCTGTGGAGCCAGCAGTCAAGGTGAAGTTAATTGCTCCTGCAAATGCCGAGCCGACTTCTGCAGACCCAATGGTTACACCATCTGGATCTTCGACAGAGAATGTCCCAGCTCCTGTGGCTGGCTCAATACAAGTGATTTTGTAATCACCTTCTTTTGCGCCCGTACCAACGGAAACGCTTGAGATTGTACCATCGCCTGTATTGCCAGAAGAAGCCGCACCAGAGGCATCGCCAACGGACACTTTGCCAAGGACATGCCCCGCTTCAAGTGTTTGTCCAGATAGGACGGTCACGGTTTCGCGTGAGATTGTCCCTTCGCCTTCGCTGACGATAAACTCGCCAGCATGTTGATTTTCTGTAACTTCAGTCATTGATTAGACTCCTTTTGTTTTGTTACGGGCTGCGTAGATCGCCGCCGTGTCGATCTTTGCTTCGGCGGATGGCATTGGCGTTGGAACATGTCCTGAGATTTCCGTGGCCTCTGCCTGCTTGACTTTTGTCTCCAAAAGAACCTGCCTGATGTCTGCGACAGGAACGGCTTTGGAAATGAAGGCGTTCGCTTTCTCAGTCATGCCTGCGATTGCGCACAAGTCATTTACCTCTTTGACGTAGGCCATAGCTTTCTCGTGTGCTTCGACCTTTGCTCGTTCGACAAGCGCTTCTGTCGACATTTGAGGTTCAAGAGGGGATTCCTCCGTCTGAACGGACGGAGTTTCTTTTGGTTTACTCATACTGTTCACCTTTCTGTTGATGATTGAGGGTTGAAGAGATAAAGATGCCGCCAAATCGTTCATAGCGTCATCAAACGTGCCGAGCGTGTCGGCAAGACCAGCGGCAACGGCCTCTTCGCCAAAGAAGAGCGCAGCTTCGGTTTTGCGGATTGCAGCAGGAGTTACCCCACGTCTATCCGCAACGTCTTGAACAAAGATGTTGTAAATGCGATCAACTTCGACCTGTAAGGCGGTGCGCGCCGGATCTGATAAAGGCTCATGCTGGGAATAATCGTTCTTCCGTTTTCCAGCAAAAACAGCCGTGTATTTTAATCCTTCGTCTTCATCGGCCTGGCTTTGATCCAAATGAACAGCGATCACACCGATAGAACCAACACCAGCCGTGCGAGAGACGTAAATTTTCTCTGCCGCAGAAGCCAATATATAAGCTGCCGAGAAACTTTCCTCATTAGCGACAGCCCAGACAGGTTTTGTTTGCCGCGCGGCATAGATTTGATCGGCTAAATCAAATACGCCGGAGGCTTCCCCTCCTGGGCTATCGATATCTAAAAGAATGGCCCGAACGGACATGTCTGACACAGCTTGTGCGATCTGCGCTGAAACTTCTGCATAACTTGTCAGACCGCTCAAAGCTTCAAGACCCATCGTGCGCCGCACGAGCGTGCCAAGAATTGGAATAATGGCAATACCATCGGGCGTGATCTGATAGGAGCGTGAATGTCCGCTTCCTTCTTTGGGAGGAAGAACGTCTCCTTGTAACCGTGGAGCAATTACGCCAAGAATTACTTCCAGCTTGGCGTGGCTAATCATTAAAGGCGTAGAGAAAATACGCCCCGCAATATGTGGCAGGATCATGCTTTGTCTTTCTTTTCTGAGGGAACGTCGTCCGTATTTTCGTCTTCTTCCTGTTCTTCCGGTTTTTCATCGTCTTCCGATGTTTGGGAAACCGATGGTGAAGAAGTCGTGCTCGACTGTATGCCGAGTTCCTTTTTGTGCGCCTGATCGTTAGCAATACGCTGGAATGTCTCGTCTACGTTATTGCCTTCAGCTTCAATAATATCGGATGGAGCCTTCCACCCCATCTCCTGAGCGATTTGTTCGGCCTGACGATCTTTAAGAGGGTCAACCCACTCCCATTTCGGCTTAATCCACTTAACGCGATTGTAAAGACGGGGGTTTTGAGCAAATCCAGGCAGATGAATCGCTCCAGAAAGCACAGCCGTTTGTATCCATCGTTTCCAGATGGGGCGGCAAAGTTGAAAAATAAGAGTCGCTTCTTGAAACTGATTGAGGCGGCGGCGGAACTCGACCGTTCCCGCTCTGATGCTCGAATAATTGGCGGCCTTAAGATCGCCCGTGGTATTGACGTAGGGAACGCCGAGCGCAGCGGAAGCGGCTAAAAGATTACGATATTGAAAAGGCTCGTAAGCACCACCGACATCGGCAGGCGTAGAAAACTTAATGTCTTCACCAGGGAGCAACACCTGCATCGTACCAGGAGAAAGTCCAGCAAGAGCAGCGCCCATCGCATCGGCTTCACTTTCACCGACTAGATTGTCTTCTTGGCTTTCCTTGGTAATGAAGCCCGCGAACAAGGCTGCGATTTTTTTGCGATCTAATTCGGCATCGTCATATTGATCCAACAAGAACAACTTAACCAGCGCAGGGGCCACCCACGGCACGCCACGGATCTGCCCAGGCCTCTGCGGACGGTAGATGTGCAGCACTTCCGAAGCCTGAACGCGCACGATCTCGCCCTTATTGCCTGTTTCCGTGCTGTCGCCAGGATGTTTGCAATAAAAGTGATAGGCAACGCGCTGACCTATCCTATTAAACTCGATCCCACAGCGCACAACATTGCCCGAAGATCCCAACTCGGTCTTGGAGATCGGCAACATCTCGCTCTCCAAGAGCTGAAGCTGCAGAGGAACGACAAGCCCGTCCGACAATCGCCGAGGACGAAAGCGCACAAAGCATTCACCCGCCTCAAAAAGTGCATGCGCGATCAATGCCTGCATGCCATAGAAATCCGTCAGCCCATCGGCATCGGATTCCAAAATCCAGTCCTTCCAAAGTTGAAGGACATCATTTTTAACGGCCTGATCCTCAATGAGGCTGGATGGGCGTATGCCGTCACCTACGGCGTTAGACGCAAAACTGTTCGCTGCGTTTGAAGCATATGGATTTGAGCGCACGATTTGTCTTGCCCGCGCCCTAAGTAAATCGCCGCCGCTTGAGACGAGCGTATTGATATTTGCTTCCGTTGCCCGCCATGCAATCAGCCTGCGCTTATTCATGGCTCCTTCAAAACCGCCTGCAAGAGCGGACATGGACAAACGTCCGGTGGCAGCGTATTTGACCGCTGTCCCGATACGGGAAAACAAATTCATATGTAGGAATCCTTCTTAAAGGTCTTTTTCAGCGTAAATCTTGATCCGGCGCACCTGTGTTTTGCCGCTATCTTTAGCTAGCCCTTGTTCGACCTCGGCCAATGCCGCTTTCAGCTCATCCATTGACCGATATTGTACTGAATTGCCGTCATAAGAGAGGCTCAGCACGCCACTCGCGATGGCCGCTTTTAAAGCATCACGTTGTGCTATGGTGTAAGTCATTCATTTATCTCATGAGGTTAAAATGGCATCAGACACAACGCTTCTCGGAGCCGCAGGCGAATATTACGTAATGTCAGAATTGCTCCGTCGTGGGTTTATCGCGGCACTTGCCCCGCAAGGCGCACCCAATACAGATATTGTCGTTACCGATCTGGAAGGACATCGTCTTTGTTCCATACAGGTTAAAACGCGCAGGCAAATCGGTGCAGACGGTGGATGGCACATGCGGCCTAAACATGAGGAAATAACTGGAGATCGACTTTTCTATTGTTTTGTCGATCTCGGAAAGGATTCCTCAGACATTCCTCAACTCTTTATTGTTCCAAGTAAAATCGTGGCTGATGTTCTGAGAACGACCCACAGATACTGGCTTAAAAAACCAGGAAAGAACGGAAGAGTTCATAAAGATTCCCAAGTACGCCGTCTGCTGCCAAGTTACTCCAATTTGTACGGAGACGAAAAAACACCGTACAAAGATGGTTGGCTGGAAAAATTTAGAAACAACTGGACCCTTCTAGGACTCGAAACATAAGGATAGAAAGCTTAAACATAGCCACTCCTAATGATACGTCTGGTTCGTGGTTGCAGGCTATTGATTACCCTTTCTTCATGAACCTGTGGCTTTTGAACGCTCTCTTCAAACTTTCTCCAGCGACCATCTGAAAAACGGTCGATACCGAGAGTCCAAGCAGCGGCGCGCGCGTAGACGCGGCAATCCAATGCCTCATTGCGTTCACGTAACTTTTGCCATTCCACTCGACTGAAGCCGCGTTTATTTTTTATTGTGACAAGCTGTTCGGCGGTCAGCTGTTTAATCCATTCCGTTTCGATGCCTTCCGGCAGATGAATTGTGCCAGACGGAAAGACTACGCCTTCCTGAAGCTCTTCCTTGGTCGGACGGGCAAGGCGCAAGAAACGATAAGTTTCTGTCTTGAAAGTTGATACGGCCACCGTCCAAAGTTTCGCACCGCGCCGAATTTTGCGTCCGCTTTCGTTCGCATCCACATAAGTGGGGCCAGAGACAGGGCTTGCTCGGTTAAATTTGTCTGAGCCTCTGACGGCGATGACTTGCATTGATCCCATGCGTCGTGTCCACGCGTAAACGGTCGGCCCTTCAAAACCAGCGTCTATGGCTAACTTTGCAATAGGCAACCGCGTGCCGTTTTCATGCGACCACGTCTTTGACAGAAGCTCTGTAAGCGTTTGCCATGCCGCTTGATCGTCTGGCCCGCCAGGAATGACGATATGTTCGACAAGCCAACTTTCAAGACCGCGTCCCCATGCCCAGATATCAATCTCGATACGATCCTTCTGAACATCGGCCCCTGCCGTCAGGAATAATCCGTCAGCAGGAATTGTTCCGATCCGATAAGGTTCACACCTATCTGAGAGTATCTGCCAATCAGGCGCTTCGCCGCTTTCGATCCATGTCTCACCAAGGACGCTGTTCTTAAATCCTTTCAAGGCTTCATCCTTTCCTTGAGCCGCTTCCCAATCACGGGCGATGCGTTCCCAACTGAGCCAGCCATAAGGCGAATACAAACTTGATAAATGAAATCCGATGGTCAGCGGATCATTGCTTTGCCGTGAAGCACGCCATTCGCCGTGTGCCAGCATCACCGTTTTGTGATGTTCTTTGATCCGTCCTTCACAATGTTCGCAATGATAAGCGACCGTTTCCGGTCTTCCTTTTTCCCAGCGCAGGCGTTCGAAACGCAGAACCTGTTTGTGCCCGCAAAAGGGACAAGGCACATAATATTTGCGTTGATCGCTGGCCTCGTACTCGCTTTCAATACGAGAGAAGCCTTTTATTGTTGGCGTAGAACATAAGAAAAGCTTACGTCGCCATGCGAAGGTGCGTGTTCGCGCTTCGGCTAAAAGGACGGGATCACCTTCTTCACCAGCGCTTGCTGGGTAAGCGTCGATTTCATCCAGAAATAGATACCGTACAGGCATAGAACGAAGACCGACCGCGCTGTTTGCGCCAGTCATGACGAGAATCCCGCCTGGGAATTCCTTGCTGAGGACGGTATTGCCACTATCGCGTGCCCGTGCGGGGGCAACGCGTGCCCGCAATACGGGGCATTCCTCGATCATCGGATCAATACGCTGCTGACTGGAACGCCGAGCCATCTCAACGGTTGGATTCACCATCATAGTCGGCCCAGCCGCGTGATGGATGATGTAACCAATCCAGTTGTTTCCGAACTCAGTTCCTCCGAGTTGTGCTCCTTTCATCAGAACGATACGCTGATAAGGCGAAGACGGAGACAGCGCGTCCATAATCTCGCGCCCGTAAGGGGTTCGAGCGGTTCGCCACGGGCCTGCTTCGTTTGCTCCACGCGGTGACAAAATGCGGTACTCGTCTGACCACGTTGCAACCGTGTGATCTGGATCCGGTCTAATGCCGTCCGCCCAATTGCTCATGATCTCATCGGCCCCATCAAATGAGGCAATGATTTCTTCAACTGTGATCATGAGCGTAAATTGATTTTAATCTCTGCAAGTTGTTCCAAATGTTCACGCACAAGCTTTTCGAGTGCTGTTTGAACGGTGTGCGTATCCGCACCGATCTCTGCCGCGAACGTCGCCGCGACACGCGTGGGCCACATTTGCCATGCATCCCGTTCCTGCCGCGCCAACTGATAAACAAGAGATGTCGCTTGTGTCCGGTCGACTAATTCGCCCTTGAGCTTTTGAACACGCAGCTTTCGCTCTTGCGCTTTCAGAACTTCATTCGCCGTACGGGCCTGAACGAAATTGGTGTTTCCCCCTGCGGAGACGTGACCGCTTTCTTGCAACGTTTCTTGCACTGATTGTAATGCTGCCTTTGGAACGGGCTTCTTTTCTCGCACTTGGGATGGATCGGTGTTGTCCTTTAAGGATGCAAGTGCTTTGTCGGAGTCAATACTTCCATCCGCTTCAAGCGTGATCCGCCCTGAAGCGATTGCTTTTTGCACTGCGCCTCGGCTTTTGCCCCACAAGGCGGCGAATTCTCGTTGACTGACTCCCATAGATCATGTTCCTGCGCTCCAGCATCGTCTCCTGACGATCATTAAATGATCGAGATTGGCCTAGAAAAGCCATCTGATTGCTCCTTATCTACTTGATAAATGCTGCGAATGAAGCGTTCATGTCATTCATTGCAGTCGCGGTTGCGCGTAGCGCAGAGCAGTCGCAATAAAATAGTGACAACAATTTTTAAGGAGATCGATTATGTCGAAAAAACCAAGCAAAACGGGTGCAAAAACGCCCTCCAAAGTCGTAAAACGGCCTGCCAAAAACCTCGTCAAAACGAAAGCCCAAAGCAACGGCAAGCCAACCAATGACGCAGCCCTTTCTGTGCCCATGCAAGCGGGTCTTGCAGCCGTTGAAGCGATGCCGGGGACCAAGACCCCCAGAGAAGGGAGTAAACTCGCAAAGCTTGTCGAAATGTTGGAGCGTCCCGAAGGAGCGACCATTGAACAAATTATTGAAGCCACCGAATGGAAGCCGCACACTGCGCGCGCTGCAATTTCGCACACGCTAGGCAAAAAACGTGGTTACCAAATCGTTTCCGAAAGACCCGTAAAAGGGCACTCTGTTGTGACAAACGCACCTGAATACGGTCAGCGCATTTACAAAATTATTAAAGACTAACCCATCATTTTATCCAAGCAATGGTTGATTATTTAACAATCAATCATTGCTTATCTTCGCCATAAAATGAGGTCGAATTGACTTGATAATCAAGCCCAGAAGAGCGTTAATGTACATGTGATTAGGAACAAAACATTTTTAACGGAGGCTATTATGAGAAATTACAAACCACTTCCAACAGCCAATAAAGCATGGGGTTTCTGGGGTACTTGCGAACATGCGGGTTACAATACACAAATGGCATGGGATGCCATGAGTGAACATATTGTTGAACGCTACGATCTAACCCCAGAACATACACGCGACTTGCTTGACTCGAAATTCGGTCGGCATCTTGTTGACGAACTATCCTTTATCGAAGGCGGCCCCGTCAGCAAGAAAGCGATTGTCGATCACATAACAAAACTTTTAAAGGACAGAAAATGGTGTCTCTATTTTGGTGATGCAATTAACGCAACAGGCACATCGCCCGAATACAATGCAGCAAGAGAAGCTCAAGCGGATCGCTATTACACCGCCAAAGAAAAACTCACCAAACAACTAACAAGCATGGCTAACCGCGTGCACGCTCCTGTCAACGCTGGGCGCAAAATGCCAAAAGACTTAACCTCGCAAGATATAAAAACCATCAAGACGGCTTACGCTAAAATCATCGAAGCCAGCGATATCCTAGAAATCATCGATGTCTAAAATCCATATATAGATCTGCTTATTTTACTTTTTCCATAGCCGTTTTTTTAATAAAACAAATGTCTTTTTTATGGGAACGGGAGTATAACTTTTTTCAATAGCTGTTTGAAGATGAAGCAACTTTTTATATATCAAATCAGCCTTTTCCGTATCAGAACATCGTTCACTTGAAAAGAAATCTTCTCTAGTAGCTATTTGCCTAATATCTTTAACTCTCCAAAGAACATGCTCTTTTGTTCCACAAAAAAATATACTACTTCGAGATAAATCGTTCAACTTATGAGAAAGACTCCCAAGCAATCGGATTATTCTATGACATTGAGACTGTAAATCTTCACTAGGAATGTCCGCTGCTGATTTGCACCAAAAATCACATGCTTGTTCTTTAATCTCATCTGACAACTTACAAGCATCAGAGACACAACTTTTTGCTTTACCGTTATAATGCCCTATACAATAGGTTACAGCGGAAGGAATAAATGGCCAAGCCAGCTTCACTATGTCTTCAAGTTCCAACAAAGCTACTCCGGATTTGCTTGATGAATATATTCAAGAATTTCTTTCTTAAGCTCCTCATCATCACTAACCAAAACAATTTTAGACAACAAGTCTTCCGCAGATAGGCCCTCTACTCTAATCAAGCCACCGAAGGCCTCTTCTAAAAATGAAGAGCCATAGCCTTCTGTCCCATCCAATTCTATTTCAACAGAACTCCCCTTTTGAATTGCAGGCAATAACATCTCTGTTCTAAATGCTTGACCACTGCGAGGCCCTTCATTTGTGTATCTTCCTGCAGGAAAAGGAGAGAAATCCTTTGCTATGTTAATCTTCATCACGCCACCGCCTTTTCTGGATCTTGTTTTATGGCTTCTACAGCAGACAACAAGAACCTCCATTCAATTATAGTCCCAGGCAGTACGCCCTTCAAACCTTGTATTTTCTCTTCAGTACTGTGTGCATACTCATACATTCCTCCTGAACTATATACCCTCATACACGAAGAAGGGTTAGCGTTAATAATTTCTTTCATTCCTGGCATTCCCTTGCCTCTATATCCTTTTTTAGTTTGGGTTCTCTTAATTTCCATGGCCGCTTTAATCATTTTAGCATCATCGTTAACTGGCATCCTTACCATAGAAAGTAATTCTCTGAGATATTCTAAACTATATTTCCTTGGCAAGGCCTTAGGAATACCAATCCCAAGATCACAAAAAGAAATTGTTAGCTCTTTTGTTGTCCAATCATAAGCACCAAACATCCACCAACAACCAAACCCCAGCTTGTGCTTTTGTAACGGATAGGCATGCTGGAAAGAATTTGTCATTGCTTCTGAAATAGCCTTATAAAGTTTTTTCATGTCAGAAATAGGACCAAATGTTTCAACAATTTTTTCTCTGAATGGACCATATGGTGACGCATCAACATTATTCCCAGAGCAAAATCTTAAGAACTCTTTTGTAGGCTCCGCTTTCTCTGAATATGACGGTGGATTCTTAACATTCATAAGATCAAAAAGCCCCATATCATTTAACAGATGCCTCATCATAGGATCCCATTGTGTTTGATCATGAAGAGTTATTTGCTGGTGAGATTTCTTACTCCAACAATATAAAACAGAAGCCAACATAAGTGCGGCTGCTGGACTAATAGATTTTAATTCACTAAAATCCAAACGAATTTTAGTTCCCTTATTCTGTAAATAGAAATGAAGTCCATTGATAAAATCTATTGTTTCTGCTTGATTATGATCCAAACAAATAACACTTGGGACTGTTATTATTTTAATCGGAATATGTCTAGACTTCCGCCGTGAAAGACGTTTACTGTATTCTCCATCAATATCGTGTTTCCTGCGCACTTTTAGCGCACACCGATAGGCATGCTTCCTTTGACGACGCAACAACAATTTGCGTAGCGCAGCTTTTTTCTTAGGTTTTATTCGTTTCATAGCTAAAAAGAGAATCAGTAGTTACATCGGTAAGATTAACCGTCCTCTGCTAATCCACAAAACAAAAACGTTACTTTTACACGTTCTTTATAGCTTTTTGACCTGTAAACTCTTCCCAACGTTGGACGATAACATCGCAATATTTTGGATCCAATTCGATAAGCCGCGCCTGACGACCTGATTTCTCACAAGCGATCATCGTGCTGCCAGATCCGCCAAAACAATCAAGAACGATGTCACGGCTCTTACTGCTATTACGAATAGCGCGCTCAACCAATTCAACAGGTTTCATCGTCGGATGCAAATCATTCTTCGTTGGCTTGTTAACAAACCAAACATCCCCCTGATCGCGCGCGCCGCACCAGAAATGATCCGTCCCTTGTTTCCATCCATAGAGGATAGGCTCGTACTGACGCTGGTAATCTGAGCGACCAAGTGTGAAGGTATTCTTCGCCCAGATCACAAATGTTGACCATTTGCCGCCTGCTGCAACAAAAACTTTTTGCAAGGTGTGAAGTTCGCTAGATGACATGCAAACATAAATCGCGCCTTTGCAAACGGTCAGCATGTTAACGCAAGCGTCGTAGAGAAAGGTTTCAAACCCATCCCCTAAATTGTCATTCATGATGCGGCGGTCATTACCGCGCATCTTGTCCTTGGCGGCGTTGCCATAATCTACATTGTATGGCGGATCCGTAAACACCATATCAGCCAACGCCCCGTCCAACACGCGTTCAACATTTTCAAGAACGGTACTGTCTCCGCATAGCAGACGATGCTTGCCAAGAAGATACATATCTCCAAGTTTTGTCTTTGGTTCTATTGGTGCTTCGGGCACGACATCATCATCCGTCTGGCCTTCACCGAACCCGACATCTTCAAGTGCTTTTGCCAACTCTTCTTCACTGAAACCTGTCTTTTCCAGATCATAATCAAGTGCCATAAGATCTCGAAACTCAAGTTCAAGATATTCGTCATCCCATTCTGCCCAAGCCGCAGAGCGGTTCGCTATCAGCCGAAAGGCTTTAACTTGAGCTTCTGTAAGATCGTCTGCAAGAGCCACTGGTACGGTTTCCATACCCAGTTTTTGAGCGGCTTTAAGTCGCAGATGCCCATCAACTATCGATCCATCTGAACGAGCAACAATGGGGATGCGAAACCCAAATTCATGTATTGCGGCAACCATCTTGTCAATTACATGATCGTTTTTGCGCGGGTTCCTTGCATAGGGAATGAGTTTGTCGATAGGCCAAAGCTCAATATGATCCGCAATATTAAGTTCCAAAGAGGTCATTCTGTTCCGTTTTCTGTAATTGCTTGAGTTGCCAAAGTGCAAAACGCATATGCTGCTGCCAAAGGCACCACGCCGTTTCCACAGGTGCGGAGCCTGTCCACCCGACAGGCCATCCCATCAGCCATTCGACAAATAGAGGGTTTAAGACTGGCTGGAGTTCTTTCCCATCTGGCGTAGTCGTTTGGTGTTGGAGGCCAGGTTGATACGTCAAGGGATGTGCCATCATTGAAAGATTGACTTGTTTCCCGTTGGCTATCCTTTTCTGAATGCATGGGTTGGATAGATTTCCCCGTTCCCTGTAGTCCGTTGATTGAGGGGTTGGCCACGCTTTGCTGATCTCGTTCAGGCATGCCCCGTGATCGGGACTCGTACTGCCTGGCTCCCGCGCTCTTGGCGTTGGCCATTGATTTCGTGCTGCCCTGTAATCTTTTCCGTTTCTCGCCTTTTCCAGATCCTGCTTCGTGTAAGGAAAACCTTCCGGCTGCATTATTGTTTCGGCAAGGCTCGGCGTGCGAAGGACATTGCGTCCGTCCTTGCGGATCATCTTTTCTGGTGGTCTTGCTCTTGCGACAAGAGAGTCTGTCGCTGTTGCGGTCGGCCACATCACAGCACTGACTTCCAGTCGCCCCTTGGGGTTCCCATCCAAGATTTCCTTCTGTGATGCCCCGTTTGCCGAAGACACCCTTGCGGTAGGCCAAGATGAACAATCGTTCGCGTTTGTGCGGCGCACCCACTTCTTCCGCTGTAAACAAGCCCGCCTTAACGCGGTAACCCATTCGTTGAAGGTCATCGTGGACTTGTTCGAACCCCAGCCGTAGATGTCCGCCAACATTCTCGAAGAAGCAGATGGGCGGTTTGATCTCGCGGACGATCCGCGCGACATCCGGCCAGAGGTGGCGCGGGTCTTTGTCTCCCAGTTTTTTTCCCGCAACGCTGAATGGCTGGCATGGATAGCCTCCATGAAGGATATCCACGAGGCCACGCCACGCTTTGCCTTTGAAGGTTTTAATGTCGTCCCAGACAGGCGCTGGATCCAAGGCCGCATCTTCCATCCGTGCCACGAGCGTGGACGCTGCGAAGCTTTCCCGCTCAACGTAACAAACAGTTCGGTATCCTGGCAGGGCAAGGTGCAGCCCAAGGTCGAGTCCGCCTGCGCCCGCGCAGAGCGAGAGTCCGAACAGCGCGCGCCTTTGCTTTGGGCATGCGTCATCGTCTCTGGCGGCAAGTAAAGCCAGACCATCCAATGGGTACCTCTAAAGATTATTCTTGTTCAGAAAGACGTTTGCGAATTTTGTTTTCAATCGCTTCAACATCAACAAGGATGCTGATTTCATCGCTCATGATGATGCGGGGACATTTGTCCTGTTTGTATTCGCAAACATCCATGCCAAGAGAAAAAGCATCATCAAGAGAGAAACCTATTGATCGAAGATGGCGACACACGGCGAGATAAACGATCTCATCGAATACAAATCTCCGAGCCTTTCCTCGACTTGGGTTGTGGAGCGGTGTAAAAAAATCTCTGGCGACCCACTGGTGCAGTTCATCTCTTGATACGCCGAGGCAACGGGTCACTTTTTCAATGCCGTAAGTTTTTACGCCCATATTTTTCCTTGTCTAAGAAGCCGGATCCCTTTGCCAAGGAATCCACCAAAGGAATCCAGCTATGATCCATTCGTTAAGTTTTTGTTTCTCTTAAGGAAACGGAAAGCTAACCAACAAACCACAACATGTTGTGGCTTCCCGCTTTTTATCCCTACATGTAGTGAAATATCGGGCCTCGCCCGCCCGCATAGGTTTTCGGGCAGGAAGTACCTTTTATTTCAGTGTGTTAGCTGATTTTCTCACATTATCTCACATTATCTTGCATGTGATTTATCGACGTTTTAAGAAAGATAAACCGCCTTAGCTTTCTTAACCGTCCGCCATGAACAATCTTACGAAAGACAACGGCCCTAAATTGGCAGCTCTAATCGCGTTTATGTGTATCAAGATTGTTTGGATATTCTTCAGCAAGGAGCCGATCCACTCTGATCGTTCGTTTCCCAACTATACCAAGCACTATGCCAAAAAATGCGCAAAACACGCAGAACTAAAATGCGCATGGGGTTCCTTTATCAAATGAATAACTTAAATGTCGTTTGCGCATTTTTACCTATCCGTTACGGATGTAGCGCTTGTAAGGAAGCTGGATTTTTTCATTCGGATTGTTGAGCCGATGAACAATTTTCATCAAACCAATCTTCCAATCATACTGCAATTTACGAACCGACCAGCCAAGCTCAAGCGAGAGACGCTTCCAACGCACGCCCTCGGCACGCATCCAGATGAGACGCACTTCTTCACGCTCCAACCACAACAGCCAGATCATAACTTCTTCCATCTCTGTGATGTGCTTGGCCGATGGTGGGCTGGGCCGCATGTGATTGTCCTCCCATCCGTAAGCTTCCATTGCCTCACGGACGATGGTCGGCCAAGCGTTGAAGTAGCCTTGCACCTTGACCTTGGGGAGCTTCTTCATTGTGTTGGCGGCTTGTTCAATACGGTCGGCCACATCCTTAACGTTATGCTTTTTCCCTTTGCTCATGCAGCCCTCCCATACATTCTGGCCTCAAGCATTTCACGCGCCCACTGGCAGCTATCAATCTTGGCAAACTGCAGGAGTGCCATGCGCACCTCCTCGCGGGTAGTGAAGCCATAGCGAAAGAGCATCTCCCCAAACAAAGCCTCTGGGGCTGACGCTTTGCGATGCCGCCACCCTGCATCACAGGCTCCGCTTGTAGTGAAGCGCTTCTCACAGTGAGAGAACCTATCTCTCACGCGAACGTCATAGACCTTGCCCTTGTGGGAATAGCGCCAGTACACATTGGCATCCCTTGCTTTGATGTTAGCTTTCATCAGCCTCTCCTTTCTTTATTGTGGATGAGTTTGGTACGGATTGTTCCGCGATCCTCTTGGCCATGTTGGGAGACAGCTGGTCGCCCATTTCCTCCAACCAAGAAGGCAAAGAGCCTTTGTGAGTGTCGTTTTGACACTCACTCAAACACTCACTTCTAAAATCCTTTTGTTCTGAAGGCGTTAGTGAGTGTGGGGGAGTCAGTGAGTGTTTTACGGGGTTACTTTGTGTATGCGCGTGCGCGCGTGCGTAAGTATTGGAAAAACACTCACCACACTCACTACACTCACCAGCATCTTGATCTGTAAGGGAAATTTCGAGTGAGTGTGGGGGTGAGTGTGGGTTTTCAACACTCACACACTCACCGTACTTTTTGTAGGGGAGTGAGTGTTGTGAGTGTTTTACACCGCTTAAATTTTCACTGACAGCGAGTTGCCACGTCAAAGCACGTTGCCGCATCCTACCTGAAACGAGCGTAACGGAACGTCCTTCTTCAATTTCAAAGACCCGATCACGCATCTTGGCAAGCTGTTTACCAAGGCGTATCCGCCGTGATTGCTCCGAGCCTTTACCCAAAGGCAGGGCAATATCCCGATCTTCAACCAGCTGATACAGCTCTCCTGTACTCACATCCCTGTCAGTAAAACGCTCCCACCATGCCGTGATAAAACTGCGCCAGAGAGAGCCTTCCTCATCCGAAGCATCATAAAGATCATTGAGGTTGGTAAGAAAGCCGGGGATGCCAGCAAACCCCAAAATACCGCCGATCACACGTGACCATTCCTCAAAGCTGCCTAAGCTTTGTGGCTGCGCGGGCTGTCCAGCTGACACCCAGCCTTGTACCAAAGTAAGACATGCAGCAACGAGCTGTGGCCTGTTGTCTTGCACCCATTTGGCAAGGTTCTTATGGCGAAAGCCTGACCGCCGCCAAGGTTGATCAACCCGCGCATCAAGGCGGGTACGGATGGCACGCCGCGCCATTTCATTGGAGAGAGCTGGGTTGTTGCCTGTGACCACCCATGCGCAGCGCACAGGAAAATTGGCCAGTTCACTGCGCCCAAGGATACGATCTTCCCATGAGGTAGCCGTGACGGCAGCAGCCAAGGCCGCGCTGTCGAGGCGATAACGCAGATTATCAATAAACAAAAGTGCAGGCATGGCACGCAAGGCTGAAGTTAAACGCTTGCGCCACTCCTCCTCTGACCGCCCTTCGGTCATCACCTTAGCTGACATGCCCGTTGCAATGATGGCGATAATCTCAACAAGAAGGCTCGCTCCTGTGCCGGGCGTTGGCTTTTCAAACAAATGAATGGGTGTTGGCCCTGCAATCATGGAGCGCACAAAGGGCAGAAGCAAAAGCGCAACCGCATGGGCAAGTTCGGCTTCACCCAAGAAAGGAAAATCACCAAACAGATCATTTACAATAAGATCCCGCGCCGCTTTGATCTCTTCTGCCGAAGGGTTTTGCGGTATGGCAGGCAACACAAAGTCTTTTTGCGGCACATAAAACAATTTGGCCGCTTTATAATAGCCGGGCACTTGAATGATTTTGCCATCCGGCCCAAAGACAGGCGTAGAGACAATGCCGCCGAGCACAGGAAGATTTGTGTGCGGCGTTGCCAGAATGTCTTTAATCACAGCCGCTGGGGGATGCGCTGGGATCAAACGATCCTTTAACTTCCTGCGCCAGTCAATTTGACGGGCAAGAATGAACTTCATCCGGTCTTCTGTAATGGTCTGCGGCTTGGGCCTTCCGTCATCATCCAGATCAACCCAAGTGGGCAGAAGAGAGAAACGGAACAGCCACGGCGGCTTGTTGGTTTCATAAATCCGATACCAGCATTGCTCTGCTAGGCTGGCCAGATCCCCATCATCCGACTGCATCACAGGCTTAATGGAATGCGTATCATCAAAACCAAAGGGTCTGTGTGGAAGGTGCTTGATCTCCATCTTGGGCGTGGGATCAACAAGAGGAAGATCTTCATTCTTGTATTCCGCTGACTGCTCAACAATATTTGCGACTAGTAAGCTCCCTTTCCTGAGTAGTAAATCGTTGAAGTCCTCGCCTGCTTGTGGAGGCATGGCAATCCATACGCGCCGTCCTTCTGAAACAAGGCGTTTGGCTGTTGCCTCAGCCGATCGGAGGCCTGCACCGCTCTTATCATTGTCGGCCAGCAAGATAACGCGGCGAATATTTGATGGCAGGCGAAGCTTTTCCATACCGCTTGTCGAAAGCGAAGCCCACACAGGCAGATGCGGCACGCTTTGCACCACGGCCAGCCCCGTTTCGATACCTTCACTCACACCAACCAGTTCATTTGCCTTTTGCCCCAAATGAACCGCACCGCCCGCCACGGGGCCGAGCATCATCTTAGCCTTGGGCACATCAGCTTTGCTTTTGCCATCCAGAGCAAGCCAAATACGATGAATGCCAACAGCTTGATCTTGCGCGTCACGCGCCAAGGCAACCATAGCCGGATAGCCCATATTGGTCTCCCAATGCGCAAGATCGGGATGAAATAGAAGATCTTGCGTGTCGGGCAATTTCAAGCCCCGCGCTTCAAGATAGGTTTGCACATGCGTGCCCGCCGCTAGCTGACAGCCGGAAAGGATGTAGCGGATCTCGTTTTGGGAGTTTTGGGACTGCTGTTCAGGGCGTGGGGTCGGATATTTTTTATCTCCAACCTTCCACCCTGAAAGCTCGGCAGCATATTCAATCAAAAAGCGGCCAGACAGACCCGTGGCATGACCAAGCGTACCGATGGGGCCGCCGCCCTGATTGCTATCGAACTCATACCAATCACCAGCATGGGATCCCTGCAGCTTGATCGCACAGGATCCTTGTTTGTAAGGCGCGTCCCCCTTGATGTTGGCCACACGCCAGTCTTTGCCGCTTTGTTTGCCTGATGGGAAATGTGCTGGAACCCAATGGCTGGCTTGATCCCGTAGGATCGAGACAACCGCATCAAGATCAATATGCGCCGCAAAAGAGCCGAATGGTTTGGTTTCATTAAAATCAATCAAGGATCACCAAGCCTTTCTCGGCTCGCGTGATGGCCGTGTAGAGCCAACGCCGTTGATCCTCCATCGTACGGCACAGATGATCGTCATAAATGATGACGTTTTCCCATTGGGAGCCTTGCGCCTTGTGACAGGTAATGGCATAGCCCCAAACGCTTTCCACAAGATGGCGCATTTGATGCCAATCGCGGCTTAACCGATCCTTATCAAATTGAATGTGATCATCGTAATGGCCTTTATAAAAGGAATGACGGCCTTCAAGAACATCTCCATCTTCCGTTATGACTTCTGCGCTAAAACTCAAATGATCTTCATCACGAAGATCGGACAACTCCAGAAACATGCCGTTGACAAGCCCTAAATCATGGCGGTTTTTAAGGCAGATTATTTTTTCACCGCATCCTTCAGGATAAATGGTTGGAAAGCCCGCCGCGTCCTTCATCGCCACGTTGAGCCATAGGCGCGTGCGGTTGCGGCCACAAATAACCTGACCTCCTTTGAGCATCTGGGCAGGCGTTGTGTCGTTGACGCTCATCTTCCAAACAAAAGCGTCATGCTGGCCGTAAGGAATGTAGGATCCTTTCCTCGCCATGGTTGCAAGGCGAATGATCGCACTTTCTTCGGCCTGCCTATGGATGTCCGTGAGCATGACATCTGGTACAGCGTTTATAAAAGCTCCTTCACCTTTAATTGGTGGGAGCTGCCCAGGATCGCCAAGAACAAGAATGGGTTTGCCAAATGAAAGAAGGTCTTTTGCCAGTTCTTCGCCAACCATTGAGACTTCATCAAGAACGAGCAATTTTGCGTATCGCAGTTGCGACTCTTCATTGAGGACAAAGCTGGGCAAGTGAATATTGCGAAGTCGTGTTTCTAAGCGGCTTATCCGCGCTTTGGCGAATAGCTTTTCATCCCCAGATAAAGTTGAAAGCGAAGCCTTCAAAACGGCTATATCATCTTTGATCCGTTCCATTTCGGCAGGCGTATTGCTTGAAACGCGATAAATGAGACTATGGATGGTTGAGGCAGGCGTACCCTTACGGCTCATCACAAGGGCTGCTTTTCCTGTGAACGCAGCATATAAAACACTGCCTTGCTGTTTATGTTCTGATTGCTTTAGCCCAAGCTCTTTAACCACATGCGTGACCATTGTGGTTTTACCCGTTCCCGCATAGCCCATCACACGAAAGATTTGCTGCTCCTTCGTGCGGTTTTGAAACCAGTCCTTGATTTTGACCATGGCTTCTGCTTGCTGGGATGATGGCGTGAAATCGCTCATGCGTCCCTCCAGCAGCGGTCATGGTAAGGACAGAAACGGCAGAGATAAAAATCAGCATGAACTGCAAATCGTGGGGGCAGTTCATCCGCATCAATGGAACGGAGAACATCCACCGCCTTGTCCGATTGCCGCTGCGCCTCTGCAGGATCAAAGACCACAGCTTCGTGCCACAGCTCTTCTGTATCTTTATTGAGAGCCGTAAAAAGGCACTGGTTCAGCTCCATATAAGCCATGTAGAGATGAACCTGCGCCCAATAAATCGGCTTGGAGACTTGCAGACCTTTTTTGACAAGGTCAGTCCAGCCTTTGTTGCCCAAAGCTTTGTGTTCCCAAAGAGCGGGCCACGACAAGCCGATGTTCGGCCCCTCCACGATCACGCCATCAATGTGCCCACGCACGCGGCCCTGCGCGGTTTCAAAGCCGTATTGCTCACCGCTTCTTTTGTGCGTGCGCAAATCAAACCCTGCTGCACGCATCCAACGGATCGACAAGTCCTCGAAAACATGCCCCGCTTCAAAGATACGCAGCGTCTTGCCCGTGATTTCCTTATCAGGATCCTCCGGCGTGTGCGTGGCCTCATAGGTCAAACGCCGCAAGCATGGTTCGCCTATACGGCTTGCGCCGAGATATTGACGTTTCGGCTTTGAAAGGTGCTCAAGAAGCAACGCGGCATTGACGTGATCATTGATGCTTTCCGAAAACAATGCTGCAGGATTGGTCGGAAAATACGCGCATTTAGAGCCGTGATTAAGATCCAGCATATCGGCTCTCCACTAAAAAGGTATTTCATCATCAATAAAATCTGTTTGACTGGCTTGTCGTTGCATCGACTCTTGGAACCCTGTTACACAAGCCTCAATGACCTGATCAATTTGGGCGGGCGTACAGTTATGAAAAGCACTCATTAGGCGCAGTTCGGTAAGGGCCTCAGCAAAATAACGCCGCGCTTCTTTGATCGCCTGTGTTTCCATGGGCGTTTTGTCTCTCATAATCCCTCCTGATTTTTTGAGGAGGTTGCCCCAGCCTTTGAGGCACGACATCGAGCAGAACTTCCATCTGTCTTTGCCTTTTTTCGAGACGGTTTGATCGAAGATGAAGCCTCTGGATTCGCGTCCACACAGGGCACAAGGCAGTCGCCGTACAAGAAACGGATCAAGGTGTCGTCCTGCGGATCGTGCCGCGCTGCCCGCTCTGAGGCTAGGACGATGAAACGCGAAATCGCATTGTCCGCCATGATTGTCAGTTCGGCCAGCGTGAGTCTTGCGATGGGATGATGCAGGCGACCGCGTCCTTCCAGCCATTGACCTATTTCCTTTCCCGCCTCGCACACCACGAAGGCGCGCCATGCGTCATCCGGCGAGAGGGTTTTTAATCCTTGAGCCATGCTGGGCCTTCCGCTTTAGCTGGCGCGGGCGTTGACGCTTGCTGCGCAGAAGTCGGCGCGTTTTTTTGCCAAGCAGGAGGCTGTGCGGAAGACGTGTTTCCCTGCTGCCAAGCGGGCTGATTGCTCTGCGTTTGTTTTTGTGAAGCGGCAGCCCTATGGCGTGAGGGAGATGGCGGTACGTCCTGACCGTCCATCACCATCTTCCATTCTTTTTCATCAGGAAGAATGGGACGATCCAGCACGTTGCGGTCGGAATATTTAGGGTCACGACTAGGCTCAACGGCAATCTTTCCCACGAAACTTATCTTGTCGAGTTGAGATAAGCCTTCAATACGCCGTTTGCTTTTGGCTTCCTCGCTGGTGTCAGCTGGATCAAGGCCACATGCACTGTCGATCATAGCGCGAAAAACGCGCTTGCTGATATTCCAAGCCATGGATTGCCCTTTGTCATCAGGCTTACCGCCCGCAACGACAAAGTTTTGGCGCAACTTGCGCCGTGCATGAGGGCCTTCTGTAACTGTAAACTCGCAATCCAACATCAACACATCGCTGCCAGGATTAGCCGAAGCTTTAAGCAACCCTTTATCAGCAGGAACGGATCCATCCGTGCCGCCTGGGCGGACATGCATAATCAGTTTAACAAAAGTGCCGTCAGGAATAAGCTCCATCGCGCGTTGGGGTTCGACTTCGTTCATATCAAATGACATGTTCGTTCTTCCTTTCTATGAATTTGTGGAAATGGCGTTCATTTTATCGAGAACAAAACCGAGATCTGGTGGCTCGGTAAGATCAAGGTTGCCAGTGCGATCTTTGGCTGGAAGACCCCACGGGTTGACAGCGTGACAAACCAAACGGCGGATTTCGCCTTTGTCAGGGTTATGGATGTATCCGTTTGGCGTTTCGCTAAAGAGGGAAAGCGTCATAACCTGATCAACAATACCAGGAAGTTCCCGACCGACTTTTCCGCCTTCCATTTGAGGAAGCCAAACAGTGCCTTTTGTGTCGTCCTGAATGGATTCAAGAATGCCGACAAAAATGACTGTTTTCCCTTGGGCATGCTGGAGATGTTTAAGCAGTCCAATAACCTCACGCGCCAATAAACCATAGGCTCCGCGAATATCGGGATTGCCTGTCTTTTCTGAGAAAGCTTCTGGCCTCGTCTTCGCCCAAGCCATCGCCTGACGTGTCATCTCCGTGATGGAATCGACAAAGATGATTTTCTTTTGCGCCAAAGTCGAAGCGAGGTCGCTATATTTCTCCGAGACATAACCGTAATGATCCTGTGAGAAGAAACCATCTGAGGCCGCATCTGATTTTACGCCACCAATCAGGCAAGCAATATCGAGCGCATCAGAAAAAGTATGAATGGATACACTGTCGCCGCCCCAGCCTTTCAAGGATTTTAAACCAGCCTCTAAATCGATGACGAGTGTCGGCTCTGGCGGCAATGTCCGCGCCAGAAATGTTTTACCAAAACCAGACGGGCCGAAAATGGCAATCGTGTTCTTCTCTTTGAGTGTTTCAAGACGCTCTTCGGCAGTGACGATAGAAAGAGCCATTAAACGCGCTCCCCATCTTTTCTATCAAACTGATAGGACGGTTTTCCCGTTTCAACGCGACGCGCTCCTGCAAACAGATCCCGCACAGCTTTCGGCCAAGCGTTAAAGGCTGCTTCAGAAACCTTGTATTCTGATTGCATGTATTCGGAAGGCTCTTCATGCCAATCGTGATAAATGGTGTTTGCTACCAGTGACAGTTGCTTCTGATCCCATTTGACACGTTTGGGAAGATTGGCGATGATCGTAAACGCTCCATCATCGAAACGGGCCGAGCCAGTATCTTTGCCTTCCTTTTGGCGCGTTTTATGAGCGATACCTGCATATTTCAGGTCGAGCGAGAGAGACAGCATCATTTCGATAGCTTTGAGATGCTTCTTCCTTTCTTCCAAATCTTCGACAAGAAGAGCCAGCTCCTCCACATCGCAGGCCGCAATTTCGCTGTGAGTTTTGTTAGGCAAATCGTCCAATTGTAATCTATTGCTTAGTGTCATGCTTCTTCTCCGTAATGTTGTCCGAAAAATGCGATCATGGCAGCCTCTGCAAGGCCGTCATCCTTATGCCGTGGCCAAAAATGAGCGAAGCGCGGCATCAGCTGACTGGCGCGATAACGAGCATCATCTTTGTTGGGGGAAACTTTGAGTTTGCTCTTCCATGTCCGTGGCGGAACGAGCGTCATGGGAAGGAAGTTGGCGGCAACAATACCTTTGATCGCGCCATAACTTTCACCAAAGGAAAAGGTGCTGCTCACGCCCTGTTTGGGCATCGCGGAAACTTGTTCGATATAAACTTGCACACGAGGCGCATTCTTCGTTTTGTCATCAACCAAACGAGACAAAGCCGTCAGATCCAAAACACGGCGCGTCTTTTTGCCCTTCGTGATTTTGAAGATGGGCATGGGGAACACGTCCATTTCCTCACCTACGCGAAAAGCGATGCCACCTGTCAGTCCTGGGTCTATGCCGATGAAGAGGCTCATTCACCATCCTCCTCGCCATAGATGTCTTTAAGGGTGACCCGACCGTTCGTTACCTTGACGATTTTATTGGCTGTGGCTGGTCTGGGCCTGCGCGTACCATTGACATACCTGCAGACGTTCATCGTCGCACTGGTGCTTTTCATGCCCAAAAGCCGCGCAAAGGCGGCATAGGTCATGTTTTTCTCTTCAAGGTAATCGGAAAGCTTCATAGGCAACCAAGTATCCTATTTGGCAACAACAATCAAGAGAAAAGTTGTCTTTGCGGCAACATTATCTTTTCTATTGCTTTCATATATCCAAATCGGATACAATGTTGCCATGAACAGATTACGAATCGTACGAGAGAAAAAGGATAAAACGCTTGAGCAAGTCGCCCAGGCGATGAAATCCACGCGTGGCACAATCCAACGCTTTGAAACGGGACAACGCAATGTGACCCTGAGCTGGTTGGAGCGTCTTGCCGACTTTTATGGAGTCAATATCGCTGAACTGGTCACGGACGAGTTCGAGTCCCAGATTGACACGGTGTTGCTCGAAGAAGTTATCGGTTATGCCCTTGACCGCTGCCAGGCTGAAAAGGTTGACGGAAAAACCCTCGCAAAGGTTATCGCCATCACCTACGCCCGATGCCAACAAAAGAAAGATGAGGCAAAAACCGAGCAAATCCGTGAAAAAGTGGACGATATGCTGGCTTGCGTCGTTTGATATTTAATTCAGTCCATTGAAGTCGATAAGAAACCGTAACGCCTCTTCGAAACGCTTAAGCGGCAGCTCTGCCAATTCCTCGATTTGAAACCGACATTCCAGCGCGACCAGCACATGTGCCGTGTTACCATCCGTTTTAGTCGAACGGTGAAAGATCATGGCTTCCAGTATTTTGACTTCCAATCGCCCGATGGGCTGTTCCCATTCCTGAAGAAGACAAGCTTCCTCAGCATGGCAGAGATCCTGTTCTTCGAGAACTTCATCAAGGGTGCGGCGAACCAACTTACTGAAATGACTCATAAAAATCTCATATTGGCTATACAAGGCTACCTAAAAACAGCAACTCTGAGTTGTAATGTAACCGAAACGAAAGTGTTTTTCAATCAAAAACTTGACATTTAATATAAATTAATCAGACTTTGCGTATATTTCATACGAAAGGAAGTTTATGACGCTCTCACCTGAACAGCTTCGCGCCGCACGAGGCCTTCTCAATATCTCTCAAGATGAGCTGGCTAGACAGACAGGTATCGCCGTCACGTCCATTCGTCAGTTTGAGTTGGGCGTAACGACGAATCTACAGCAAAAGACAAATAGATCTCTACTGTCCTTCTTCTCGGACAAAGTCGAGTTCATCGGAAAGCGTGGTGTCGCTTTGCGTGAAAGATCGAACCTTCTTCTGGAAGGACCAAAGACGAAAGAGCTTCTTTTGGAAGATATTGCGGCGCACAGGCAGGAAGGCGAACTTCTCGTTTTGTGCGGCGAACCCTCATCGGAATCTTTCGAGATCGCCTCGTTCTGCGCGGCTCTCAAAGAGTGCGGCGTGCCTTCCCGCACTATCTGCCACAAGAAGGATCTGCCTTTTCCATTGAAGACTATTCCAGTCCAGTTCAACACGATGGGTCTTCAGCTCGTCTATGGCTCGACGGTCGCGCAGATGATAGCCCCTCAACAGATGCTTTTGACCCGCTCAAGCCTGCTTGCCGAAGGGATTGGCCAGGTTTTTGAGTTGTTATGGAAGATGTTGCCGGAAGAAAACGGACAAAAACTCGATGAACTTGCATCTCCTGCTTAAAAGTTGCCAATAAGACAACCTTGTATCCTTTTTATTGACAGATGTTGCCTATTTGGATACAAGAGGAGGGAAGGGCTGGCAATCAGCCCCACGAAACCCCTCATTTTAAGGAGATCCGTTTATGTCATCAGTGACCGCCCAGCTTTATCTCGATTTGTCCCACCGCTGCTTGCGTGAAACCCTCGCCCTCTTGCGAGAAGGCCGCCTCCTCGAAGTGTTCGAAGTCGCCTGCGTTGCAGCAGATCTTTATGAAAAAGCCATCCCGAATTCTGACGAGGACGATAATGCCCTGTTCATCAGCACGGCTCTGAGAACCCCGCATCCGTCAGAACGACAAGCGAAGAAAGGGGCGTAAGTGAGAAAGCCTCGCTTCTTCCGTCAACTTTGGCGCTGGTGGCAAACCATCTGGACGAGGGGTTAAGTTATGACCCGCTCGCCCAGCATATCTCCAAAACGAAAAAGTGCTCTTTCTCAGATTGCCGAATTAATGGCATTGGCTATCTTGCGGAAAAGAGAGCGAAAAAAACACACATCTAGCGCTTTTCAACTGGACTTTGCCAAGAACGGAAGCATGTGTGGTGGAGACACAAACCCTAACAGAGAGTATAGCGAATGACGCCGATAGCGCGGCAAATAAGAGAATTACAAGGCAAGAACAGATCCGAACTTAAAGAAATATGGCGCGATTATTTTAATACAGAAACGCCTCCCTATCGCAGCATTTTTATGCGGCGAGCCTTAGCCTACCGCATTCAGGAGCTAACATATGGAGGGTTATCTCCTAAAGCTGAGAAAAAACTCGATAGGCTTATTGCGGAAGAGCAAGGAAAGAAAACAAAGCGCCGCACAAAATCCGTAGCCATTCCTGTTGCAGGCACACGCCTCATCCGTGAATGGCGCGGCAAGCGTTATGAAGTCATCGTTCAGCCAGATGGCTTTGAATATGACGGACGAAAATGGAATTCTCTAACGGCCATTGCACAAAACATAACAGGAAGCCACTGGAACGGGCTTGTATTTTTTGGATTACGCAAAAAGGATAAATAGACAATGGATAAAAAACAGATTCAACCTCTTCGTTGTGCCATTTACACGCGTAAATCTTCTGAAGAAGGTCTTGATATGGAGTTCAACAGCCTTGATGCCCAGCGCGAGGACTGTGAGGCCTACATCGCGAGTCAAAAATCGCAAGGCTGGGTTGCTCTTGAAACACATTATGATGATGGAGGCGTGTCTGGCGGCACGTTAGAGCGGCCTGCGCTTAAACGTCTAATGGAAGATATTGAGAACGGGAAAGTCGATAGTGTTATCGTTTATAAAATAGACAGGCTCTCCCGCTCTCTTATGGATTTTGTGAAAATGGTCGAAGTGTTTGACCGTCACAATGTTACATTCGTTAGTATCACCCAATCATTCAACACAACGAACTCTATGGGACGGTTGATGCTGAACATCCTTCTGTCCTTTGCCCAATTTGAACGCGAAGTTATCAGCGAACGTATTCGTGATAAGTTTGCTGCCAGCCGCAAAAAAGGCATGTGGATGGGCGGCACGCCGCCGATGGGTTATGATGTCATAGATAGAAAACTCAAAATCAATCCAAAAGAAGCAAAAATAGTCCGTGAGATTTTTGAAGGGTTTGCTAGCACACAATCATGTAATGCGGTTCTGGCCTCTATGCGTATGGCAGGACATACAACTAAAGAATGGGTCACACAAAAAGGACGACTGCATGAGGGAAAACCCATGCACAAAAACTACATTTACCGCATTTTGAACAACCGCGTTTACTTGGGAGAGGCCGTCCACAAAGGAGAATCCTTCCCGGGAGAACATGAGGCCATCATCGACCCGCTCCTTTGGGAAGAAGCACACAGGATCCTCTCTCTTGCGCCTAAAAGCAGAGGCAACAAAACGCGCGGCCGCCAACCAGCCTTGCTCAAAGGACTTGTACGGTGCGCCTGTTGTGGCTCGGCCATGACACCATCTTCAACAGGCATTCGCACCAATGGCAAATCTTATCGGTACTATGTCTGCTTGAAGGCTTTAAGAGAAGGATATGAAATATGCCCAATACGCTCCATCGCCGCAGGGGAACTGGAACGCGCTGTGCTCTACCAAATCAAGTCAGCTTTTAAGGTTCCTGAGATCATAACCCTCATAGAAAACCAGCTCGTAAAGCGCTCATCAAACATAGCAAGTGAAATAGCCTCCCAGAGTGAGCGTGAAAACCTTGTCCGTACCGAGCTGGATAAATTTGATGAGCTTTGGGACATGCTGTTCATTCAGGAAAAACGAGTTCTGCTTTGTGAGTTTATCGAAAGCATAGATGTTTCAGAAAGTGGAATTGATATTCATTTTAAAAAGAACGGCATGACCGTCTGGATTGAAGGAGCACATCATGAAAGAAGAAACGATAGTTGTTCGGCTGCCGCTTAGACCCAATCGACGTTCAGGACGAAAATATCTCATCGCCCCAGACGGAGCCACCGTTCCTATGGTCGAAAAAACACCCCAGCAAAACACAATGCAGCGTGCGCTCGTGCGTGCCTTCATGTGGCGTAGGGAAATCGAAGAAGGAAAATACAATGGTATAAGGGATTTTGCGCGCAACAAAGGCGTACACGAAGACTACGTTTCTCGCCAAATCGGCCTGACGCTTTTGGCGCCTTCGATCATCGAAGACATTCTGGAAAATCGCCAGCCGGGTTATCTGACCCTTCAACGGCTTTACAGACTGTTTCCGCTTATGTGGGACGAGCAAGAGAAGCGGTTAGTTTCGCAAAGCGGATAAAAATTATGGATGGCTCGATACAACAAATATATGTTGGATATAAGTCTAGGAAAAACGTGCTGGTACAACCTCAACCGCAGGTGTGGACGTGGATCACTTGAGTAGGAACAGCGTAGCGAATTGATGGCCAAGATTCGCGGAAAGGATACGAAACCTGAAATGGCCGTGAGGAAGCTTGTATGGAACGCGGGCTTTCGATGCAAACTGCATGACAAATTGTTGCTGGGTACTCCCAACTTGGCTTTTAAGTCGAAGAAAAAAGTTATATTCGTTTACGGCTGTTTTTGGCACGGGCACAAATGTCGACGAAACGCGTTCCCAAAAAGCGGTTTTGGAAAGAAAAAATCGAAAGAAACCAAAGGCGTGACGTCAAAGTTCTACGAAAATTAAGGCGGGACGGTTGGCGCTGTCTCGTTGTTTGAGAGTGTGAGCTCAAAAAGCCTCACTTCTCGAAAAAAGTCTTACGCTTTCTAAACCAATAAGGTTTTATTGTTTACATGTAAACAATGCGCCCCTATTTTGTTCTCATCTCTTTAGAATCGGAAAATCATGCCACAAGTCTTAAAAAAGAAAACGGAATCCGCTCTTCGTCGTACCGAATCCATTCGGACGGCGCAGGCCGCGCGCCGAAAAAGATTGAACCTTAAAACCATCACCTTAGAAGTCGATGAGGAAACCCACAAGAAGATCAAATCGATAGCTGACCATAAACAAACAACGCTTCAAAATCTTCTGACGGGGACCTTGAGAAATATTTCTCAAAACGGCGATCTTTCCGAAGACAGACCTTGGAGCATATTCGGAAAGAAAGCTTATGCCGAGGACAAGTGCGAGTTCACACACGTTAGCCTCTTTTCCGGATGCGGGGGACTCGATCTCGGGTTTAGACAAGCAGGATTCAGAACCATCTTTGCGAACGATATAGATTCCGGCGCGTGCCTAACGTACAGAAAAAATCTAGGTGAGATTGTAGAGGGAGACGTTCGCGACATAGAGTTGCCGAAATTCAGAAAATGTCCTGACGTATTGACCGCAGGGTTCCCCTGTCAGCCTTTTTCCAACGCCGGATCGCGCAAAGGCGTCAAGGACGATCGAGGGACTTTATATCAAACGGCCATTGAGGCGGTGCGAAAAACAAAACCTAAGGTTGTCGTTTTCGAGAACGTTCGTGGTCTCTTATCCTTTAAGGACGGAAAGACCCTTTTAATTCAGGATATCTGCTCCCGCTTGGACGCGCTCGGGTACGATGTTGTTTTCAGCCTCGTGGACGCGTCCCACCACAATGTTCCCCAGAAACGCCTCAGGGTTCTGATTATAGGAGTCAAGAGAACGAGAGGAATCGGGAGGTTTTCCTTTCCTCAACCCATCGAAAGGGATGATTTGACCTTGAGGCATACGATACTTGATCTCGACGAGGCCGTTCCCAATCAAACGGAATTGATGCAACTCAATCCCCAAGCGGTAAAGTTGGGGGCGATGGTTCCCGAGGGAGGATCTTGGAAAGATATCCCGTACGATAAATTGCCGGACAGGTTGAAAAGAATATCGGACAACATAGAGAAATACCGTTGGCCTAAATTTTATCGTCGTTTTCACAGAGACGAGATCGCGGGAACAATCACGGCGGCATTTAAGCCGGAAAATGCGGGCGTTTGGCATCCCACCGAAAGACGCATCTTTTCGGTAAGGGAAATCGCGCGGATCCAAACGTTTCCGGATTGGTTTGTTTTCGATGGAAAGACGGTCAAAGCCAAATATCAACAGATTGGGAACGCCGTTCCGCCGCGTCTAGCGTACGAGATAGCCCTCCATATAGCGAAGGTATTGAGGGGAGAAAACCTGAGAGAAGAAAAAGAATATTTAACCTTCGAGCAATTCAGGTGCGCGGGGAAGCCTTTACGGGCCCGTGATCGGGATGTCATTTTCTCGTCTGAGAAATCGTCGTCGAAATCTAAAAAATCTTGATAGAGGCATCTCATGTACTTGAAGTCGTCTTTAGTCGAAATCTCTTTTCAGCGTCTTTCTCCGCGCAAAAACTCAGGAAAGTCCCCCTTAGAGAGAACTTCCGCGCTGATGTATTTTTTGGCATTCGACGCCACGGTAAAAAAGAAGGAAGCCTCTCCTTTAGATTTCAATCCTAGAACCCTAGGCGGAAAAAACAATCGCGAAGCCATGGCTCTCGAGTTTGTCAGATTGGTTCAGCTGCATAATATGCAGAACGGACGCGTGCGACAAGTCCTCGTCCTCGGCAAGATAGAAACAGGAGGAACATCTCCGGAAAAAAGAATCTCTTCGAATTTCTTCACGGTCCCTCTGAAAAAGGCCTCACAGAGCTCGAAAACCTATTATTATCCGAACAGGCCTGCTCCTGTCATGAAAATGGGCAATGTTTCGACAGGAAGCCAATGGGGAATGGATTACTACGATGAGTGGAAGAAAAACCTACCGAAACTCCTTTCCGAAACGAAGAGCAACACTCCTTTCACAGACTTGGCCGTGTTTATATTAAGGAACGATTCTTTTGACGAAAGCGATGCCTGCCTGAGGGAAGTATTGTCCAAGAAAATAGCTCTTCGTTTTTCTGAACCTTTGGCCGTTTTTTGGATCAGGCAAATGGAAGCCGAAAAGGTTTTTCTTAAACACGCAAACGCTCCGTTTCAGAACGAGGTTTCCATTCCTTTTTCCGACGATCGAACAGACCCAGCCATAAACGGAAGTTCCAAAGAACTTCTAAGTGCATTGGATAAGAATGTGCTCATAGACAGAATTCTATACTTGGAAAAACTCCTGGATGCACAAGAGATAGAATATCAATCCATATCGAACTAAAGATCGGAGACCGCCGTGACCTCTCGTAAACCATCATTTTTATTGGATAGACCCGAACCCCAGATCAGACAGAGACTATACAATGGGCGAAAACTCGTTGTTTGGGAAGGAAAGGTCAATGTCTCCGAGATTCAAGGATGGATCGAAAATCCTCGTATCGAACTTGCAAAAAAGACGTTGCAAGGACAAATCGGAGACAGAGACCTGACTCAGGAGGAAATCTTCGATCTTATGAAGAAAGACCCCGAAGTTCGATTGAAGGAACTGAGGGACGACATTATAAAGAATGGATTGCGCGAGCCGCTTACTCTTTCTTTTCAGGGCAAACTTCTTGACGGAAACCGCCGTTTTTTCGCGGTCAAATATGCCCTTGAGGGGATGTCTCCAACAGATCCGAACAAGCAAGACTTGGAAGCCGTTCCGACCTTTGTGTTGAACGAAGACGCTACGCAACAAGACGAAGAAAACGTTCTTGTCGAAGAAAACTTCTCGGCTTCCCTCAAGATAGAATGGCCAGATTACGTCAAGGCCATGAGAGTGGTAGAGGCTAATGAAGACGGTCTGTCGATCGAGCAGATCGCAAGAAAATTCAATTGGCAAAGATCAAAGATTAAAGAAACCTTGCGTATATATGAAATCATCAACGATTTTATCGCATTCGCGACCTCTCCGCATGATCTCGACGACGAAGGCGGCGGCGGTCTCGGTCTCACGGAACAGGAGGCCGAGGTCGTTGCGGCCAAAAATTACCAATATTTCAACGAAGCCCAGAAGTCTTTTCTCGATCCTCTACGTACGGACATAGATTTCAAGGTTCAATTCTTCAAATGGATCCACGAAGGAAAGTTTTCGAGCTTTCCCGAAGTAAGGGTCGCCTATAAGGCGTGGACGCATCCCGAGGCGCGTGCGGCTATCATGCAGTCGGAACCGGCTTCCGCCAAGGCGGCCAAGGCTATCATCGACTACAACAACCGCGTGACGAGAAGCACCGAAGAGGCTGCAGGGAGAATCGAGACTTTTGTCAGATTTTTGAGAGAACTGACGGCGGAGGAGATAAAATCCATTCCGGATCAGGCCAAGGAAAATCTGCAGGAGGCGTTGGCCTTGGTGTCGAGAATGACGGAAGCGGCATCACAATGATCGATGCCTCCATCGAGAACGGCGAAGTCAGGATAAAGGGCGCAGATTGGGAATATTCGAAACTGAAGACCTCTGTCCACGGTATTTTAGGATCCGCCGTACGAATCGAAGGGCGTTCGTTCGTCTTTCCGGAAGCCTGTTTACCTCTTTTGCGGGACGTTCTTCCTGACGGAATCGGGATAGACGCTCATATGGAGGAAACTGTTGGCAGGTTCGCCTCCCATGCTTCCGCCAGAAACGTGGCGATGGAGATATTGGAACGACAAGGCATCGTTGGTGTATCCGACGACTGGAGTCGAAGATTGGATCCAGCCCAAGCCGTAGCGGTCTCCGCGATGATATTGCCTGAACTTTTAGGACTTTGTCTTTTCGACGAACAGGGAAGCGGAAAGACCGTTATGACGATCGCCGCATTCGACATTCTCAGGTCTCGGGGAGACGTTGACGCGATGATCGTGGTTTGCCCGAAGAGCATGCTAAGCGAGTGGCCCAAGGACTTGGAACGATTCCTTCCCGACAAATATGTTATCGAAACGGCGGAAGGTTCTGGCCAAGAGAAGTATAGGTCTGCCCTTAAGAATTTCGACGTTCTCGTCACGAACTACGAAGGCGTGGATCAGATGCGCACAGCACTTTCGGCCACGGCGTCCAAGAGATCGTATTTGCTGGTTGTCGATGAATCTTACTATTTGAAGAACGCGGAGTCGCTAAGATCGGACGCGGCGGGCAAACTAAGGATGCATTGTTCCAAATGCTTCGTATTGTGCGGAACTCCGGCTCCGAATTCGCCGCACGATTTGATAAACCAGTTCAATCTAGCGGATCGCGGGTACACCTTTGGATCTTTCAGGAAGTCGAAGGATCCGGAAGAGGATAGAGACGAAATCTCTGCACTCGTCGAAGCGCGCGGAACGTTTATCAGACGGCTAAAGACGGAGATACTGCAAGACGTTCCGGAGAAGAACTTCCACGTCATCAAGACACCTCTAAGCCCTCGGCAGGCACTTATGTACGAAAAGGCAAGAACTGAGCTGGAGTTGGAGCTTCGTGGACTGGATAACTCGATGTTCAGGAAGAAACTTCTGACCTACTTCCAAAAAAGAGCAGCGCTCCTTCAAATATGCTCCTGTCCGTCTTCGATAGATCCCACGATGAGCGATGCATCGGCGAAACTCCCCCGTCTTGACGAACTTCTGTCAAACCTCGTCGGAAATGGAAGAAAGGTCGTGTTGTGGTCCTTCTATAAAAGGAGCCTCGACGAATTGGAGGAAAGATATTCGGAATACGGCCCCGTCAGGATCGATGGAACGGTGGGCACGAAAGCCAGAAGGGAAGCCGTGCGGGCGTTTCAGGAGGATCCCGAACGTATGTTGTTCATCGGCAATCCTGCCGCTGCGGGTGCCGGCATAACGCTACATGCGTCTTACGATGCGGTCTACGTTTCGTATTCCAATCAGGCCGCACACTATATGCAGTCGCTCGACAGGATCCACAGGCGGGGACAAAGATCGAAAGAGGTCAATTATTACCTTCTGGTTTGCGAGAACACCATCGAAGAAACGGAGGTTCTGCGTTTAAGAGGAAAAGAAATCCAACAGCATTCGCTTTTAGGAGATAGCATCGTGTGGCCCGGATCCCTCGACGAAGCCCTAAAGGAACTGTCTCGGGTGGAAGTTTAAAGACATGAGAAACTTCGTTTGGATATTGGACGCGCAACTTTTCCCTTTCATCAAAGGAAACGGCGGAGTATCTGCCTCCTATGTGCTCCCCAAGGCCCAGGCTCCCGCAAATATAGAAGCGCTTGCCGGCGCGACTTTGTGGGTCGTCATGAGAGATGGAGACGGAGATTTCCTTTTTGCCCGCCTTTACGTTAAAATGATCGAACAATTTGAAGACGGTTACAACAAGGACGATTTCTTATTGACCGTAAACCAAGCCAAATCTTGTCGGATCGTTCCCGACACTGATTGGTCGGAAGAGCTTCCCGTGACGGAAACAAGGACCAGCGGAAAAGGCATCTTCGAACCGCAGCAGGAAATTGCAGACGCTTTAGGCGTGAGGCTACGGACAGGAATCTCCATAAACTTTAGAAAACCATCAGAAGCTTTGTTGGGCAGGATCGTTTCCCCGTCTACGGAACACGACGAAATTGATGTCGCGGAACGGTGGATATCTGCTGTTTCCTCGCAATTTTCCCTTAAAGAAATATGGGGGACAAAAACTCCGTCCTTGGCTCCGTTCGCTCACTTCGCCTATCTCGGAATAGAAAAATTTTATGGACATGAAAAGGCCCTTTCCTTCGTTCGGGCATTGAACTCACTCGACCCGACCTCAGTAGAGCCGAACCCTCGAGAAAAGCGTCCTTCGGACAGAGCCTCTCCCGTCAAAGGGTTA
>JBFXDW010000002.1:0-38056 GCA_050180745.1 Bdellovibrionales bacterium
GATTGCCGCGCGAACCGTCCAGAACGTCCAGGCAGCCCGTTCCCTCGAGAACGCCGTCAACGCCATTGGTATTCGGTGAGACAGCCCAAGCTATATCCGTCAAATCCCAAACGACGCCGTCCGAAAAGGTAATCTCAGAGACACCCCATTGATCGTTCAGGTTTCCGCCGCCAAAGAGGTTAGGTTTGACGCCTGTGAATTGGTTTTTAACGGTCAAGGACTGGTTTGTGTTCTTGTCGGTCAGGATAAGATCGATACCCACGCGTTTTGCGATAACATCCGTCGACTTAAGTGATGCAAATCTAAGGATGTCGGGCTCTTGAGGTCCCAAAGGCGGCTCATCGTCATAAATGGTTGTCCCGTCAAACTGCGCGCCGACAACATAGTTGTCAGGGCCAAGCTTCCCATCGACCGTTAGATTGTTTCCAGAAATATAGAATATGTCGTTCGAATTCGTTCCCGTCAGAACATCCCCGCCGGACACGATCTGTTCGCTGGGGATGCCGAGCGCAGCCGCAGCCGTCTTCAGGTCAATCGGAAGGCCCACGGCTTCATAAGCCGCCACAAGATTGACAAAGCGATAGCCATAGGTCACATCCAACCCATTTTCACGCGAGAAGTCGCGCAGCACCACATCGAGGATGGGCTTCCATGCCGCAAGCCAATTTGCAGCGCCGCTCGCGTCGGCCGGGGATCCGCTAAAGACCGCCTCATACATAGGCGTTAGTTGGTCGACCGTTGTCGCTTTAAATTTATTGCTCGTGGCATCATAACTGACGCCTTGGAAATAAGAGGCCAATGGTCCGCTCATGGCCAAATCGACCGTTATGATGTTCAAGGTCGAATAGAGCAGATTGACAACGGGACCAAGGGCAGCAAGGGCCGCGCTCGCGTTCTCAGGTTCTCCGCCGAGGGGGATCTTATCACCCGTATAGCGCTCCATAAAATCAAGCTGAGCGCCGGAGATGCGGGTCCACGCTCCGTTCTCAGGCGTTTGAGCCATAACTTGTTCGTAGCTCGGATAGTCAATGACGCCGCCCAGAGCATCCGTCACGTCATGCCCGCTAGCAAGTTTCCAATACGTGCCATTCGCGTCTGTCACTTGATAGGCAAAGTCGGTGACGCTCGTTCCCGTGTTATCGGTGACAATAAGTAGCGGCACATCGGTATGTCCAGAGGGCGTCACATTGATGGGGTTACCGTTAACGTCCGTCACCACGACCGACTGTGCCCAAGCCGTCAGGACTGGGGTCACCGCATCACGCAAAGCGGCAAGGTCAAGTATATTGAGCGTGGGCAGCGTGCTTTGCACGACGGCGATCAAAGACGGATCTTGAGTCATGGCGACCTGAAGGTCGGTCAGCGTGCCAAAACCCTTGATATTGGGCATAAGCGCAGCCTCGGCGCTCACGGTCTTGTCGCCAAGATAAGTCGTGTTGAAGTTATCGACATGAAAGGCAACATCGGCAGCAAGGCCCGTCGTCCCGTCGGTGCGCGTGAACGAGCCTTCCGAGAGAATCTGATTGCCCGAACTGAATTTCTTGTTCTGCGCAGCAGCGGACACACTGATCGAAGCAATTCCCGCCTCGTTAAGAGTCTGTAGCTCGCCGCTTTGCGTCGCCCCGTCCGCGTTTAGATCGCGCCAAACGCGCAAATCGCCAAAGATAGCGTCTTGGGAATCGATCATGCCATCATCGTTCTCGTCATACGTCGCCAAGACATCAAAGCCGTCCTGTCCGGAGGAGCCGAACATCTCACCGATATCGTCGATGGTGCCGTTGCCGTTCTTATCCTGAACCAAGAAACCATCCATCGGCTGAACCCAGCCAGTCGAAACAGCAAAGTTGTTGCCATTCATGTCAAACACAGGCCCGGTTCCGTATTGGTCTGTCAGCGCAACCCCATCTCCATTCAGATCGAGCACAATCGGATCGACGCCCCGATAGATCGTCGTGCCGAGGTAGGCCTTGGCCAGCGCGTTCACAAACTGGAACTGCGTCTGCTGCCAATTTGAGGGAAGGTTTTTATCCATAAGCAGATAAGCGTCCAACCCTGCCTCGGCGACATAAATGCCTGCCGTGCTATTCTCATAAGGAACGCCGGGGCCGCCGACATAGTTGGCGATATACATTTGATCGCCGAACAAGTCCCGAACAACCAGCGCGCCCTGCGTGTTGATCCCATACCGCGTGCCGTCTGCGCCATAGGCATAGGGGCTTTCAGAGCCTATCCATTTGATGCCGCCATTGAGATTCCACAACCTATAGACACAAACACGGTCTGTTGGTTTCGCCCCGATGATCTGAACGTTGTCCGAGACATTAAAATAATCTAATCCAGTTCCGGCATGGATGGTTGTGCCACTACCCGCATGACGCACAACGGACTCGCCGCTGCCTAGGAAGATGTTGAGGTTTGTTTCGTTGGTATCGACAATATACGTTAATGCCGAACCCGTTATGACGTTTTCAAAGTTCTTGGCTGTAATGCTTCCTTTAGAAGTCTTGATCAAAAACTCTTGCTGCCCATCCGAACCCGTAGTTTTTTTGATGGAAATTTTTTCCGTAAGCCCAGAAAGATCAAGCGTATCCGTCCCCGCGCCACCGTCAATTTCGATGGATGTGGGAAGTGTCGCGGAAGTGAGCTTCACGTAATTGTCCGATGCGCCGAGCTTCACCTTCTCCAAATCGAAGGCGTCAACGGTTGTTGTATCGGAACCGTTGGCAAAATTAAGAATCGTCTCAGCATTGTTCTTTGTACCGCGCGAAAACTCAATCACGCCGCTGGTGGTGTTTGTTGAAAGATCGAGCGTATCGTTGCCCAATCCACCGGCGATTGTTTTCTTACCCAATCCAATTTGGAAGATATCATCCCCAGAGGCGCCAACTAATATATCGTCGCCATCGCCGCCGGAAAGAGTATCGTTTCCACTGCCTCCATAAAGAAAATCATTTCCTGCCGATCCAGTAATCTTGTCATTACCCGAACTACTGGCAAAGATTGCCATCTTCCCATCATCTACCGCTTGGGCATTGGTAGCAGTTAAGTCACCTGTTGTTGTTGCAAAAGCAACGCTGCCCGTTTTTTGAACAAGCTCATCGGAGGTCATGTCGGACAGAACAAGGCCGGAGAAAAGCGAAGCGGTAAGAATGTCATTCACAAGTGTCTTGCGGCCAAGAATATTGGTTTCCGCTGCACCAGAGCTGCTGAATTTCCAAAGGTTATCTGCAAAACTGATTGTCAACACATCTTGCGGTTCTGACAATGACAACACGCCATTTAAAGCATTGGCATTTGTGTAAAGCCCACCAACAACGCTATTTAAATCGACGACCTTGTTGAGAGCCAACTCTCCAGCGTACTGCACCAATACTTTTGATATCGTAGCAGCTTCACCTGTCAGGTATGAAGATACGTTCGAAAAAGCCAAAGTCTTCCCAAGATCATTGGCGTCGTTGAACATGGACTGTATCGCCGTGTTGCCAAACACCCGCGTCCCTTCGTCAATGGCGGAATAAGCCAGAGTCTGACGAAGAACTTTATCTGTGGAATAGGAACTTGCAATGGTGCCAGCCCCTATAGTCTCGGCGAAACTAGAATCAAACAACAAAGGAATAAAATATTGAGCCGCATTCTTCCAATCTTGTTCAACACCCTTGGCATACATCGTCATGACAAGAAGAGCCGCATCATGGCGATCAAGGGGACCTAGATCAACGCCAGAACCGAGACTTTGAGCTTCTGAGCTCAAGCTTTGCCCCGTCCGATTAAAAGCAAGAAATTCTCCTTCAACACAATAAGCCGTGCTGCTAACAATGCTCATGGGGCCTGTTGGCATCTGCCCGTTATAAACATCCTGCAAGAGCAGTTGGGAAGCGGTTCTATATTTAGCTTGCAGCTCTAGTCGTGTATTTTCCGCTTCTGGATCTGAAAATGGCGTGTCATACGGAGTAACTCCGTTATAAGCATCAAGTGCATATTCATATGTGTTCTGCGCAGCAAGCTCATAGGCCATATTGTCGAAAATAGTTACTGTCTCGTATTTGACAGCCCCAACCAATCCCGCCAAGCCACCGCCGAGAGAATGACCCGTTAAAGTGATGTTTGTAACGTTGGGGGCATCAGCAATAGTGTTGTAAAATTGAAACGCAAGATCAGCTTGCACAGCTTCGGGACTTCCAGTTCCAACGCCCCAACCGTTCCAAAGATCAAGAGTCGTCGCCCAAATCGAAGTTTCATCCGTGCCCCGATACGAAATAACCGTACTCCCATCCGCCTCCTGATATGCTACCGCATAGAAACCAGCGGCAATATCGAGTCGCGTTATTCCATCCTCTCCCAAAAGAATCGAAGAGTCCTTCGATATTGTAACATTGCCTATAGAAGTCCCAGTTAAATTGATTCCTGATCCATATCCACGGTTATAGGCATCCATCGACAAAATGGCTTTAAAGAGGTCTGTGCTCATTGTGTGTTTCCTATCCGAAAGTCCTCATAGTCGTATGTTAGGGGATGTCCATAAGGGAGCGACTTTCTCCATTCTGGAAATCCGGACCCCTTCTTAAAAAACGGTAGATTATTCTCAATCCCCGTCGTCACAGGCTCATCGGTGATCTCGATGATTGCAGAAGCCAGCTTCACGCCTTCGCCAAACGTTGCCGCGAGGTTATTCGGATCAACACGCTCCACACTCTTGGGATCGTTGATGTCCCTAAACCGCACCAGAATCGGAAAATAATCAGGCTCAAGCTGTTTTGTTGTGCCACTCTTCAATAAAGACAACACATTTAAATGCCAAACGCCCGTTGGCGTTGTGCTGCCGTTATAACCGTGTTTTCCGAACATAGATAAAAATACATTCTTTCCATAATCCACGCCCAACGTGTCGTTACGCATAATCGCGAACAACAACCCACGCGGCCCAAGATCAATCACCACCGCTTCGCCTTTGACGCGTACATATGAATGAGCCTGCGGCAGCAGATCCGGCCCTGTTGCCACATACACCTCCCTCACCACACTGCCCGTCTTGATCCCTTCTGGAGTCTCGACATTTATTGTCATCCGATAATTCCATGCGCCAAACGGATAGATCACATATAAACATCCGATGAATGCCAGAATACCGAGCACAATAACCTTGAGCGTCTTCATGCCGCGCACCTTTCGTGTGATGTTGTTGTTTCTAAAACGGGTTCATTTGCGTTCGCCGCTGTTTTATAAAACTGAAAAGCCAATGCTGCCTGCTGACCTTCAACACTTCCCGTCCCTACGCCCCAGCCATTCCAAAAATCGTTACCAAATGTAAATGGAACTGGATTATCCGTTCCCCTGTATGAAATCGTCACAGACCCATTCGCATCCTTATACGCTATCGCGTAAAAACCGGCGGCTTGAGCGTCAGCGTCGCCTTTCGATTTTAGAACAGTGGCGTTGCCAATTTGTGTTCCAACGGCATCCGAATTCTCGCCAAATTTTATCCCGGCACCATATCCGCGGTTGTAGAATTGCTTTAAAAAGGTCACTGCTCATTGATTGGTTCCTTTCTGAAAGTCCCCTGAATGAAGAACATTTGAAAGCTCAGGACCTCCGCCGGCAAATTGCCCATCAAGATAGCCTTTTCTGTGTGACGGCAACCACCCCAACATCTTCTCAATCCCCGTTGTTATCGGTTCATCGGTGATCTCGATGGTCGCGCCGATCAGCTTCACGCCCGCGCCATAGGTTGCCGAGAGGTTGTTCGGATCAACCCGCTCCACACTCTTCGGATCGTTGATGTCCTTAAACCGAACCAGCATTGGGAAGTCTTGGCGTGTTAGCTCTACCTTCGTTCCGACCTTTAGTGTGTCAAAATACTCCACCCCTTTAGGGGTTACAGTTCCCGCACTTCCATTTTTTCCGAATGCAGATAAAAAGACATGATGCCCATAATCCTCGCCATATTTATCCCCTCGCATGAGACCGAATAGAACCCCTTGCTGCCCAAGATCGATTACGACGGCTTCGCCTCGAGAATAAGCGGATGAGGTTGAGAGTGGCATCAACTCCGGCGCAGTGATTATATGTACCTCCCGCACCGCGCTACCCGTCTTCACGCCTTCGGGCGTTTGCACCGTGAGGGTCATTTTGTACCGCCACGTGCCGGACGGATACTTCCATATCCAAAGGCCAACCAGCGAGACCGCCACCAGCGCGACAATCGTCAAACATCCCATTCCTTTTCCTTTGCTCATGTCGCGTGCCTTTCGTGTGGAAGATATTTTGATGATAGTGAAAGAAAAGATTCTTGAGACGGGCACAAAGGAGCCATCGTCTTTGCGGGTAGGAAGGGCTGCGTCTTTTGCATTGACATGAACACCTTCATCACAAACGTTATAGATAGATCGTGTCGGGGCGTAGGAGTAGCCTCTTTTTTAACGCAATCATAAGGCTATTTTCAAACCCTTGTCAACGAGTGGGTTTATGGTTAATTTGTTGATTTAATATACTTATCGTAGCTTTTATCGCTCTCTCAACGCTTCATGCTTTGCGCGGATTATTGGGGAGAGAAGATAGCTTATGACGCGGCGGGAACCAGTCTTGATCTCGACCGTCACAGCCATGCCGGGCGACAAGTTCACATCGCGGCCATCGATGTCCATTTGCGTTTGTTCTAACGAAACACGGGCGGCATAGACAAGCTCTTGCCCGTTTGGTTCACTACTTTGATTTTCCGCGCCAGCCAAACTTCCCTTGTTTGTTTTATCGGCAGGTCGTTCACGCGTTATGGCGTCTTGTGAGATGGATTTGATCTGCCCTTGGATCAATCCGTAGCGCGTAAAATTGAATGTATCGATTTTGATAGCTGCTTCTTGTCCTACACGAACAAAACCTATCTCACGGTTAGGAACCATGGCCTCAATCTCTAAATGGCTTCCAGTCGGAACGATAGCAAGCAACGCCTGCGCAGGAGTCACAACGCCGCCTTCGGTATGAATGGCAAGCTGTTGGACTGTACCATCAACAGGCGCGGTGAGTGTTTGCAGTTTATGTTTCTGCGTTGCTTGTGCTAATTGCTCTTTCAGGCTCGCGGATTTTTGTTCGGCCTGAGCCAAATCGCCGAGGTTCTTTGCACGAAATTCTGCCTCGGCCTGCTTGCGTTGTTCTATCAAGGATGCCACGCCCGCCGTTGCCTCGGCGAGCCTTCCCTTTTGCACTTCAAGTTCCTGCGTTTTTTCAACCAAATCCTGTTGGGTTGCCAAGGTTTCCAGCTTGGACCCATAACCTTTGTCAGACAGATATTTGCGGACTTTCTCTCTTTCTTTTAAGAGAGGGATGGATTTTTCTAGCTTAACAATTGTTGACTGGACCGCAGCCATGTTACCATTGTTCTGCGCGATTTGGCGATCAAGGCTGGATAGTTTGGCTCTGCTTTCTTCCACTTGATTTTGAAGAAATGATTTTTGTGTTGCAATTTGCTCTTCGCTTGCCCCCTCCGGCGGAACAAAAGCGGACAGGGGATCGACGGACTCTGACAGGACGGCTCGTAAACGCGCTACTTCAAGTTGCACAGAAACCCATTCGTTTTGAATTCTCTCTTTTTCAGCTTCACTAATTGTCGAGTCTATTTCAATCAAAACATCTCCGGCTTTGACGTGCTGTCCGTCCTGCACATGAATGACTTTGACAACGCCCGTTTCCATCGACTGAATGACTTTCGTTCGCTCGGTCGGCAAAATCTTGCCTTGAGCTGTCGTGATGATGTCCACCCGACCTAAACAAGCCCACGCAAGAGCAATCACAAAGAATAGAATGATCAGCCCAGCGATGGCTCTTCCCGAAGGCGATGGCGGCGTTTCAAGAACTTCAAGCGCCGCCGGATAAAACTCGATCTCTGGGTCGTTTTTGTTAAACGTTTTTGCCCAACTCATGGTGGAATGAAAAACGCTCTTCCTATGTGGCTCGGCCCAACTCCAGAATTTTTGTAAGGCGGGAAGGATGTGGGGTGCAAGTTTCTGCCAGATACGAGAAAAAAACACCGCCAGCTTTTCAGTAATCTTTTTTACAATTGCGTTTGTCATATCAGCCCCCTTGCAGCTTCAACAATGAGGCATAACGCCCACCGGACTTAGACAACGTGTCATGCGTGCCGTCCTCCACAATCCGGCCTTTTTCTATTGTGATAATGCGGTCGCACTGCCTTACCGAAGAAAGGCGATGAGCAACGATCAACACTGTACGTCCCTTGACAATCAGACGCATGTTTTCTTGAATTATGCGCTCACTTTCATAATCAAGTGCGCTGGTCGCCTCATCAAAGATCAAAATGCGCGGATCGGTGATCAGAGCGCGTGCAATGGCGATGCGTTGGCGCTGCCCACCGGAAAGGCTTGTCCCGCGCTCTTCCACAATCGTGTCGTAACCTTGCGGCAACTCAAGAATAAACTCATGTGCGCCTGCCAATTTGGCGGCTTCGATCACACGCGGCATAGGGATGCCGGGATCGGCAAGCGCAATATTCTCACGGATCGAGCGATTGAAAAGGACGTTTTCTTGCAACACCACGCCAACTTGACGGCGCAGCCAGGAAACATCGACCATCGCCAGATCAACACCATCGACAAGCACGCGACCAGACTCAGGGGTGTAAAGCCGCTGCACCAACTTGGCGAGTGTCGATTTGCCTGAGCCTGACGGCCCTACAATGCCGACAACTTGTCCTGTAGGAATGCTTAAATGCACGTCTTTCAATATCTCTTGCCCATTCAGCCTATAACGGAACGTCACATGTTCAAATGACACATCGCCCTTGATAGCAGGAAGTGCCGTGCGTCCGGGCGTAAAGGTCGGCTCGGGAACGGTGTTCAAAATATCGCCAAGCCGCTCAACAGAAAGACGCGCTTGATGAAAATCTTGCCAAATTTGCGCAAGCCGCAACACAGGTTGGATCACATGCCCCGCCAGCATATTAAAGGCCACCAACTCACCGACGCTCATTCTGCCATCCATCACGGCTCCAGCACCAAAAAACAGGATAGCCGCCGTTACAATCTTGCTAACCATCTGGACGCTTTGGCTGGCCCAATTAGCAAGGTTCATAACGCGAAAGCTGGCCTTCACGTATCCCGCTAATTGTTCTTCCCACCTACGTTGCATCTGCGGCTCAACTGCCATCGCCTTAAGCGTCTCGATCCCTGTGATACTTTCAACGAGGAAGGATTGGTTTTCTGCGCCGCGATTAAACTTCTCATCAAGGCGTTTCTTGAAAATGGGTGTGACCCCCGCCGAAATCGCAATAAAAAACGGGAACGAGGCCAGCACAACAAACGTTAGAAACAAGGAATAATAGGCCATCACCCCCAGAAATACGAACGTGAAGAAAAGATCGATGACGAGCGTTAACGCCGAACTTGTCAAGAAATTGCGGATATTCTCAAGCTCCCGCACACGTGCCACGCTATCGCCCGTGCGGCGAGCCTCGAAATAGGATATTGGCAGCGCGGCAAGATGCCGAAAAAGCCGCGCCCCCAATTCCACATCAATACGATTTGTCGTGTGAGAAAATACGTAAGTGCGCAACGCGCCAAGAACTGTTTCAAAAACGGCGACCGTGACAAGCCCAAAAACCAAAACATGCAAAGTGGAAAGACCGCGATGAACAAGAACCTTATCAATCACGACTTGAAAGAAAAGCGGAGAAATCAACGCAAACAGCTGAAGAAAAAACGAGGCGATTAAAACTTCGCTCAAAAGGCGCTTGTACTTCACCATGGCTTGCAAGAACCAGGTGACATCGAAGCGCCGGATCAACTCGCCAAGACCAGCGCGGCGCGTCATCAAAACAAGTTGACCATTCCACTGCGCCTCTAATGCGTCACGCTTTATCATTTGAGGGCGTCCGATGAGCGGATCCTGTATAAGCGCTCCTTCCTCGGTCATTTTTCCAAGAATAAAGAACGTGCCATCGTGCCGCTGCGCAATGGCGGGCAGAGCGGTTTTCCCAAGACGCGCCCAATCGCTTTCAATCACGCGAGCCTTAAGATCAAGCTGCTTGGCACAACGCAATATCTCCGTTACACCGCAAACCGAGCCCCCCAGCTGATGCTGGATTTGTTGGGGGTCCGCCGCAATGCCGAGAAAACGCAACAACAAGATAAAAGAGACAAGTCCCGTATCGATTGAGTGCTCTGGCATCTGTGCTGCGTTATCCATACTTATGTCCCTTTAAAAATCATCGACACTTTAATCACTCGCTTTACCAAAGCCGACCCATTTATTGCGAACATCGTCATAATTTTCTGATGGGTTATATAATGTCACGGGCAGTCGTAAATTCCGCGCCGTCAAGGAACCGATAGCTGACATCACTTGCAGGTGAGCTATGGCTTCATCATGCTCTGATCTAGCAAGGTTGATTTTGGCATTGAGCAACTCCTGCTCCGCATTCAAAACATCCAACGTTGTGCGTGTGCCGACTTTGGACTCTTCTTTGACTCCCTCAAGAGCCATTTCTGCGGCTTGAACCTCAACCTTATGCGCAGCAATCGCTGCGCGCGCGGTCATAAGATCCTGCCAACTTGTCATGCCGTTATCTCGCGCCTTACGGCGCACATCGTCCAGCTCCATACGTTTCTGCGTCTTTGCTTGGTAAGCTGCACGCGTTTTGGAATAATCTGCCCCTGCGCGGTAAAGAGGGACAGTAACCCGCGCCATAATCGAAGCCGTATCTTGCTTTCCTGGATATGTCGTATTCTGGTTCCATCCACGATTGGCATTGGCAACCAAACTTACTTCCGGCAGTAGACTGCCTTTCGCGGTTGAGATGTCCGCGTCAGCAACATCGACACCATAATTTGCCGCCAAAATACTTGGATTGTTCTTTTCAACGAGAGAAAGGGCGCCCTCCATCTCATTGGGTATTTCATACGTCATTTGAGGGAAAGATAGGGCGTGTGGCACCTCACCAATTAGCCTTAAAAACGCGGAACGTTTATTTGAAAGATCGCCCTCGGCCACAGCGCGCGAAGCTTTTGCAGCACTTAAACGCAATTCCGCTTGACTGACATCGGTCTTTTTAAGTTCTCCAACACGGAAACGGTCTGTCGTAGCCTCAAGCTGTTGAGACAAAACCCGCTCGTTCTCCTTGTTCATGCCAAGAACTTGCTGGGCAAGGACAACATCCAAATAAGTCTTTGCGGAATCAAAAAGGAGCTTCTGCTCAACATCCATCAGCACAGCGCGTTGAGCAAGAACGGCCGCCTCGGAAGAGCGCACACTCGACGTCGTGCGAAACCCGCGAAAGATAGGTTGCGTAACCGTGATACTCACATCGCGCGGGGAGAGGTTTGCTGAGGACGGTACGCCGACAACATCTTCCGAATTCTTCTGATAGGTCTTGCCCACCTCACCAACAGCGTCAATGCTGGGGCGCCACCCGCTCAAGGCCTGAGAAACTTGTTCATCAATAGCGCGCAACTTCGCCTGCTCGGCTTTTAATCCGGGATTATTTTGGTAAGATAGAGCAAGCGCTTCCTCCAAGGTTTGGGCTTGCACAACAGATGGCATAAACAACGAAACTGATAGAAATATGCCTATCTCAAAAAATATCACTACTCTGCTCATCGTACCCAAGTCCTTTCAACGGGAGTCCATGAAGGCTCAAAGGACTCATAAAACATTTCACGACAATTACCCAAATCAATTATGAACCGCTCTGAAGTTAACTATGATCGAGACATCATCTCACCCTCTTTTCCATGCAAAATCGCGTCACTTACTGATACGTGGCGAAGGCCTTTTGTTGACATAGTGTTGACATAAAGAAAGGGCGGGGTTTGATCCCCGCCCTTTCGTTTCAGCATCAATTTGATACTGCTGGATAAATTGGTGCGCCCTAGAGGATTCGAACCTCTGACCTACTGCTTAGAAGGCAGTTGCTCTATCCAGCTGAGCTAAGGGCGCATACTAGGAAAACGTCATTATAAGACAGTTTTTCTAATAATTCCTTTCTAAATAAAAGGCTAGCCCTAAAATATCCCCTTTTTCCTTAAAGTTCTCTCTCAACAGGACCTCAACCCCATGTGAAGCTGGGGAAACACTATCAATAACGCTGTCATGATAATCCTTTTGGTTCCGCCTTTGCTCCAAGCTATGCCACGCCTGTTCATGAAAAAAGAAGGCCACAGTTTGCACACAAGGCTCAATCAGCCCAATAGCCGAAGCAACCTCCCAACGACCGCTCAACGCATAAGCCACAAGAATAGCCAAACTCATATGCATGAACGCATAACTGATCGTTTTATATAACGTTTTGTTAAACATATTACCCGACTCTCTTGTTTTCCACCATTCACAGAAACTTTATTGGGAAGAGACCTCGCATGGAAGTTATTTCTTTTGGCACAGCTAAGGAACATACACACCCTCTTTTGTTTGTTCATGGGTCCTATTGCGCGGCATGGATATGGGAGCGTTACTTCCTTCCCTATTTTGCAGAGCATGGATTTCATGGTGCCGCAATTTCCTTACGAGGGCATGGGCAGACAAGTAATAATGCTTATGTAGATCATTATGGAATTCAAGATTTCCTTGAAGACATTGACCAAGGCACAAAACTCTTCAACAAACCACCCATTCTGATAGGCCATTCTTTAGGCGGATATCTAGTCCAACGTTATGCCCTTACCCATGAAGTTAGAGGCATGGCTTTGCTGGCATCGCCCTCATTATCGGGACTTGGCACATCATCGCAACACATCCTTACCAACAATCCCCTCTTGTCCTTTCAGCTAGGAATGCTGATGCTCTTGGGGCCCTTATATGTAGATCAAAACATCATCGGAAGATCCCTTTTCTTGCATGATATCCCCGAAGAAGAATACGAATTTTTAGCATCTCACTTTCAAAGAGAATCCTCCCGCGTGACCCAAGAAGCCTTCTTGCCCTGCCTTCTTCATCCACAGCATATACCGCCGACTCTTGTGCTTGGCGGTGCAAGCGATGCATTTATTCCCGAAAGCGACCTACATCAAGCCGCGCAAACATGGAACGCCGAGCTTAAAATCATGGATCATGTCCCGCATGGCCTCATGATCGACCCCTGCTGGCCCAAAGTCGCGGATGTAGTGAAGACGTGGCTGGAAGGGATTTGAGGATTCAGCATTCAGGATTCAGGGGGGCTTCCTGTTTCTTTCTTTCCTGAACCTCAAACACATCTCCGTCATAACGAGGAACGGTGTGAGTGGTTAGAAGAGAAACGTATAGCTGATCCAATATAAAGGAAAGCGCCCCCAATCCCTAACCCCTGATCCCCGAATCTAATCCCCGTCCATCTTCAGCGCCGCGATAAAGGCTGATTGCGGGATTTCAACTTGCCCGAATTGGCGCATGCGCTTCTTACCCTTCTTTTGCTTCTCCAAAAGCTTTCGTTTCCGCGTAATGTCGCCGCCATAACACTTGGCTGTCACATCCTTGCGCAGAGCCGAAACCGTTTCCCGCGCAATAACCTTGCCGCCAATCGCCGCTTGGATAGCAATCTTGAAAAGCTGCCGTGGGATAAGCCCCTTGAGTCGTTCACAGAAGGCCCTGCCCCGCTGCTCGGCTCCAGAGCGATTTACCACGCAAGCCAACGCATCCACAGGCTCACCATTCACTAAAATATTCATCAGCACCAGATCGCCCTGTTGATAGCCATCAAGTGCATAATCAAAGCTGGCATAACCACGTGAGATTGATTTTAGCCGATCATAAAAATCAAACACGATCTCATTCAGCGGCAAGCGGTAAATCAGCATGGCGCGGGCACCAACGTAAGTAAGCTCTATCTGCTCACCACGCCGATCATTGCAAAGAGTCAAAATCGGCCCCAGATAATCATCAGGAGTCATAATCGTGGCCTTAATCCATGGCTCGTCTATGTGGTCTATTTTGACCACATCAGGCATATCGACAGGATTGTGAAGATCAATCTTCTTCCCATCTGTTTTATGGACATGATAAATCACGGAAGGAGCCGTTGTGATGAGATCCAAATTGAACTCACGCTCAAGCCTCTCTTGAATAATCTCAAGATGAAGCAAGCCCAAAAAGCCACAGCGGAATCCAAGCCCCAACGCCGCCGATGTTTCGGCTTCAAACTGGAAGCTAGCGTCGTTAAGCGCCAGCTTCCCCAAAGAATCGCGAAGCTGATCATAATCGGCCGCATCAATCGGAAAAAGGCCACAGAATACAACCGGAATGGATGGCTTAAACCCAGCCAACGGAACATCCGCAGGGCGTGCGTCCAGCGTGATTGTATCACCAACTTTAGTATCACTGATTTGCTTAATGCCTGCCGTGATAAACCCTATCTCACCGGCATTCAGCTCTTTGACTTCCACCTTTTTCGGCGTAAAGACGCCCACGCGATCAACCTCACGTGCTGCACCAGTTGCCATAAAACGGATCTTTTGGCCTCTTTTAATTTGTCCTTCCACCACACGAAGCAAAATCACGACACCAAGATAAGAATCATACCAGCTATCAACCAGCAGAGCCTTAAGCGGCACCTCAGACGCGCTGGGCTTAGGAGGAGGCAAGCGATGAACAATAGCCTCAAGCACATCCTCAACGCCCAGCCCTGTCTTAGCCGAGATCATAATCGCATCTGAGGCATCAAGACCGATCACATCCTCAATCTGCTGTTTAACACGCTCTGGTTCAGCTGCGGGAAGATCTATCTTGTTCAGAACAGGAACAATCTCGTGGTTATTATCAATCGCCTGATACACATTAGCCAGCGTTTGAGCCTCGACCCCTTGCGAGGCATCCACCACCAAGATCGAGCCCTCGCACGCAGCCAGAGAACGGCTCACCTCATACGAGAAATCCACATGCCCCGGCGTATCCATCAGATTGAGCTGATAGGTCTGTCCATCTTTAGCCGTGTACATAAGACGGACGGTTTGTGATTTGATCGTAATCCCGCGCTCACGTTCAATGTCCATATTATCGAGCATTTGTTCTTTAAGCTCGCGCAGCTCCACACCACCACAGAACTGTATCAGACGATCTGCAAGCGTCGATTTGCCATGGTCAATATGAGCAACAATAGAGAAGTTTCGGATATGAGCTGTATTGGACATTGGGTTATCGTTTTATAAGTAAGGTTATAAAAAAAGGATTCAGGATTCAGCATTTAGGATTCAGGGAGGCTTCCTGTTTCTTTCTCCCCCAGTCTTTCACACCCTTTCCGTCATGCCAGTACCCGCCTTCGCGAGCACAGGCTCCGGCTGAAATCTCATTTTCTTATGTCCGAAAATTGAAAGGAAAGCAAATGTTACACGTTTCGGAACTTACCACCCTTCAAAATTCAAGAAACTGTTTAGAGCTTCCAATACCGTTCGGTTTCTCCCCGTCTCGTCATTCCGGCCCATCTGAGCGTAGCGAAGATGTGAGCCGGAATCCATCTCCTTATGCTGCATTTATGAAGTTTCATTGCTATTTTAGGAGATGGATGCCGGATCATCACTCACCTGCCTACTCGCTGACAGCATTGTCAGTCAAATTGAAAAAACGATGTTTCTTTCAGCGAGTGGCAGGTTCGCTTGTCCGGCATGACGACTGGTGCTGTAGCTGGTCACAAAAAATTGAAGGATGGTAAGGTTTCGGAACTACCAAAAGGGATTCCGGACTCTATTTTCTTTCGCATTGCTATCGCAAAACGAAGAGAAAATGTCTCCGGAATGACGGGGAAATTTTAGAGGACAAAGGAAGAAATGCAAAAATCAAGCCTCCCTGAATCCCGAATCCTAAATCCTCACTTAATGGTTACTCTGCCGCCGCAGGAAAGCTGGGATATCGAGCTGGTCAGCCTCATTATTCGAAGACGAAACAGACCTATCCTCCGGCTCAACACCCAGCTTGGCATCCACAGCAGCCTGAGCCTCGCGATCAATTTCTTGGCCTACATCTTCCTCTTCATCCAAATCATCCTCCTGAGCCGAAGGACGAATGAGCCCAAACCCCGTAATACGCTGAAAGAGCGACTGAGAACGAGAAGCGATGGTCTTTCCTGATTTTGATGAAGATGCCGTGAGCTGTGTCACGCGCATATCATCATCATCAACACGATCATGAGCACGCCCAGCAGGAGCTGTCCTTTGCCGCTCAGCTTGCTGCACAACAGGCTGGATTTCACGAACCGGAAGCACCTTCACAGTCTTGGGAGCTACTTCAACTTGTTCTACAACTTCTAAAATTTCCTCATCCCGCTCTGACCTATCTGGAATCTGCGCTGTGGAAGAGCGAATATCTTGCTGCGATGAAAGAGGCCGAACCATTGGCTTCTCCTGAGAAGCCTTGCTCATCGAACTTGCGTTTACTGAAACCGTACTGCTAGAAGCTACTGGATCTGCCATTTTTTGTGTCATAGTCTTAGGTGTCACAGAAGCTGGCATAGAGAAATAATTAGCAGGATTTCCTGCAACCGTCGTCTTCGCCTGTGCTGGCGCCGGAGATTGTTTTTGCACCGGAGCTTTAGCCGTTACAGGCGATGCCTTTTTGCTTGGAGCCGTCTCCATCACACGCACCGGAGATTTTTCGATTTTCTCAGACATAAGTGGCGCGACATGTTGTGTTGCCGTTGCCGTTGCCGTCGTTGTCGTTAGTCTGCGACCTTCTTCGGTACGCCCCGCAGCACCACGAGCGATAGCTTCGTCAGCATCAATACCCGTAGCAATAACAGACACGCGAATACGCCCATCCATATTCTCACCCAAGGTTGACCCAACTTTGGTTTGCGCCTCGGCATCAACCTCTTCACGAATCCGATTGGCGGCCTGATCAACCTCAAAGAGCGTCATATCCATACCACCCGTGATATTGATCAGAACACCACGCGCGCCCTTCATCGAGATATCATCCAGAAGAGGATTAGAAATAGCCGCTTCCGCCGCACAAATGGCGCGGTTTTCGCCTTCGGCCTCACCTGTGCCCATCATGGCTTTGCCCATCTCGCCCATAACCGTTTTCACGTCAGCAAAATCAAGGTTCATAAAGCCGGGCATTACCATCAAATCCGTGATGCCACGCACGCCAGAATGCAAAACTTCATCCGCCAAGCGGAAAGCCTCAGCAAATGTCGTACGCTCATTAGCAATACGGAAGAGGTTTTGGTTAGGAATAACAATCAGCGTATCGACGTATTTCTGAAGTTCTTCAATACCGCCTTCAGCTTGACGCATACGATGCGTGCCTTCGAAATGGAAAGGCTTTGTCACAACACCGACGGTCAATATCCCGCTTTCACGTGCCGCACGAGCAATAACAGGAGCCGCACCCGTACCCGTACCACCGCCCATGCCCGCCGTAACAAAGAGCATGTCTGAGCCTTCCAGCACAGACATAATGTCGGCCATTGTTTCTTCAGCCGCTGAGCGCCCAACATCAGGCTTAGACCCTGCGCCAAGACCACGAGACAGATTCGCACCAAGTTGGATCTTCCGCTCAGCCAAGGACAAAGACAGTGCCTGCGCATCTGTGTTGGCTGCAACAAAATCGCACCCCTCTAAATTCGAACTGATCATGTTATTGATCGCGTTCGTACCACCGCCGCCAACACCAATAACGGTGATGCGCGGGCGCAGCATATTTTCAGGGTCAGCCATTGACAGATTAATCATATGTCTTGTCTCCTTCAAGGACAGCAAGCGAATCCAAACATACTCACAATATCAACCTTTTCGCTTGATTCGCGCAAGTGTTAAAGGAAGTTTGTATAAAGAGATTCAGCGCGTTAGAACAAATCACACCATTCCTCAGCACTAAAAAACGCGCTTTTTAGGCTCATTCCAATGAGTTAGGGATAAAAGTGAAAGTGAAGAATGAAGGAAGCGGAAAAAACACAGATAAAAAAGGGCCCCTCATATGAGAAACCCTTTTTTTTACAAAACATAATAAGATGCACAAATCTAAGCTGCAGGCTTATATTCGCTCCCACGACCTCTCATCCAGTTCATTTTTTTCGCGATCCAACTACGCGCCCCCTTTGAATCAGGCTGACGAGTAGATTGCGGAGTCGATTTTCGTGCCGCACGAGCCTCTTTCTTTTTCGCAGCAACATGCATTCTCTGCAACTGCATCGAAGCCCGTGCTTGCGCTTCCTCAGGAGTCTCGTGAGAAGTAGGGCCAAACCCCTTTCTTCCCAATGCAGCAACCCCCAAAAGACCAAAACCAACCAACACCATCGTACTTGGTTCAGGGCAATGATGTCCACTCCATGTTCCAGACTCGGAAGCTTCATAGAAACCAACTGAAGGAATGTAAAGGGAGAGATCGTCACTACCCGAAGATCCTGATAAAGAAAAACGTAGACCATCAGCAGTCTTGAGAACTATGTTTCCTCCCGTTACAACACCAGAATCCAGCGTTACACAATCGTATAAATCAAGAGTCGCCAAGTCTACGTTGTCGGAATTTATTGTCCAAGAGCTTCCATTTGTAGAGCTTCCATTTGTAGAGGTTACATCAATCGACCAATCGTTCCAGTCAGACACATAAGACGTACCAGAGGTACCATCAAGGTTCAGATCCGCATTCAGAGTCACTTCAGCAACATCAAGACCAAGCAAGTTATCCAAACTACCATTCGTGTAGTTAATTTTATAGTGGTCAGCAAACGCAGGAAGAACAGATCCCGCAACCAACAGCGTCGTTGCTGCAACCGCAGCAATAGCCTTCCGAGGACGACTCAACAAGGCTTTTGCCGCCTTTTTAAACATAGACATTGTCTACTCCTTAATTTTAAAAGAACTTAATGAAGGCGGGTATAAAACAAATAAAAAAGGAAAACAATACCGATTTGAAGAAAATATCAGAATATACATAAAAAAATGGCGCCTCGGATGAGACGCCATTTTAAATGATAAATTAAAAAGCTTACGCTGCTGGTCGAAGCCCTGCAGTGGGGCCTTTCAGAGCCCGATCACGTGCCGCTTTCCCATTTGGTGAAGTCCTTCTCCGCACCAATCCAGCAGCCCCAAGGAGACCTGCGCCTAACATCACCATCGTCCCTGGTTCAGGTTGTTCCCACGTTCCGGCACAGTTATTGCAAGCGGAATACTGAATACCACCCCACTGATCACCAACATAAGAGTTGGTCACATTTGAGGTTGCACTAAAGTATGAACCGACAGTGCTCAAATCACCGTCAGTATAAGCGCTATTAGCAAGACTTATGTTCCATCCGGTAACGTCCCATCCAGTGGCAGAACTACCGCTTAGCACAATATAATCACCAAGATCGCCAGAACCGCTACCATTCCGAGTGGTAGATAACACATTAGAAGAATCAATCACATAATCATTATTTGCGTCATCTGTCGTGGTAATCTTCCAATTGCTCCACTCGTTTACATATAACCTGCCATCATCAGCAGCGGTGTTATCCGCCGTCAAACTAAGAGTTACACTAGCGGTTCTGGTAGTCGAACCAACAGACCATGAGAGGTCAGTATTCTTATAAGTGAGATAAATAGGCGTTGCCAGAGCAGGAACGACGGTCCCTAAAACCAACAGCGTCGTCGCAGCAGCCGCTGCAACAGCCCTCCGTGGGCGATTCAACAAGGCTCTAGCAGCCCTTTTAAACATAGACATCGTCTACTCCTTAATTCTTGTTATTCTTGTTTTTTGAAAAAATCAGTGGACACTGTATAAATTAAATAAAACATGAAAACAATAGAAAAAAGGAGATGATAATAATATCATTATGACACTAAAAATGGTTAATCAAACAGTTCTCTGTTCGTCAAGCTAACCAGCAATAACTCGTTGTTAATACTTGTTTTATCGAACACATCCGTATGTTTTTTGGAAGGGAATGAACTCAAACAACACCATCCCGCTCAATAACCACACTATAAAAACACTACTCAGTGAAACAGACTCACTCGCAATGAAATAGAACCGTCTTTTATTTGCAGGATTTGCTCTCGTGGAAACCGCATTTGGATCGGCTATACCTTCCTTGTCTTTTTTTGCCCACTCTTCCCGTCATTCCCGTAAAAACGGAGATCCATCTCCGAAAGAAGAAGAAAAATAGGACTTTGCAGAAGGAGGCCCCATCGCTTGATCTTATGACAACCATCAGCACTTTCTGCTGCAGCGTTTTGACAAAAATCACCTATTGGAGATGGATTCCCGCATGCGCGGGAATGACGGAAATGGTATAGATGGCTAGGAGAGATATGAAAGAACCACTCCCTAGAGCAAATGGGTTTGCCCTAGAACAGGCTCTCAGGCTATATCCAAGTTATTATGCTTGGCCGCACTTTCCAAGAAAGCCAACACAGGACCGTGAGCCTCACAGAAGGTCAAGTGACAGCGCGTCTTCTTTGCAAAATCATGAGCACGCATCAACAAGCGCTTACCCGTGGAATCAATATCCACCAACTCGACCATATTAATTTGGATTTTATTATATTCATTCTCGCTCTTACGTTTCAACGAGTTCATCATACGATTGAAGGCAAGAGAATCCATGAAATCCAGTACACCCGCAATTTCTATATGGAGCGTGTCGGGGCTAAAACTGATGTTGTATCTCATCATAGATATACTACTTCCGATAGAAACCATATGATGATTATCAACCAAAGAGCTTAACCAGCCCTTTATTTTACCCACACAAGGAGATGCAGCCTTACCTTATTTAAGTAGATTTATAACCGCTTAGGTAATGCTAACGCCCAACAAAGGTTGGGTTTAGATACCCTTTTCCAAATCTGGGTACCCCCAAAAATTGGCAGTAAAACGTATCCTCGCAGGGTTAATTCATCCTTCCCCTCTAAAGCTAAACGTGCGCTAAAATGCTGCCCATGGCGAGGGCTATAAATCCAGCCATTTTCATATCCCCCCTCTTCTTTTTCGAAATCCCCCAGAAACGTCAGGCCGCATAAAGGCTGCCGCCGCTTAGCCGGATCAGGATTATGATCATCCAAGGATGGAGTCTCCACACTGTCGCCCTCCAGCCAGACAAAGCGGCCACAGAATTTCGCTTCACATGGATAAAGCTCAATCACGCCATCTTTATCTTCGGTCTCCCAATAGCCCACAAGCGGATCATCTGCTGCCATAAGGGGAGAAGTCACAAGAAAAAAAGCTAAAAATAACAAAAAGCGTCTCATAATCCCCCTTGTGCATGAGTTAACGAGATTCTACAACAAGCAGATGACTAATAGTAATATATTTGTGCGCTTTGCGCCCTCGCCCACCGGCCTATTGCATATTGGCAATATCCGCGCGATTTTGTTCAACTATCTATTCGCCCGCAAACATGGGGGACGCTTTCTGCTGCGCATCGACGATACGGATCAAGAGCGCTCACGCGATGAGTACGAACAGGCCATTCGCAGAGACCTGACATGGCTTGGCTACAAGTGGGACGAGGAAGCACGCCAATCCTCGCGCATGGACCGCTACATGGCCGTGATCGAAGAGCTCAAAAGCAAAGGTCGCGTATATCCCTGTTTTGAAACGCAAGCCGAACTGGACCTCAAGCGCAAAACGCAATTGGGACGCGGACTGCCTCCGGTGTACGATCGCGCCGCGCTTAAACTGACTCCAGCGGAAATCCAAGCCAAGCTGGATAAAGGAGAATCTCCTCACTGGCGCTTCAAGTTATTGGATGGGGAAATCACATGGGAAGACGGCATTCAAGGAGCTAAGAAATTTCCAGCATCGTCCATGTCCGACCCTGTACTGATCCGTGAAGATGGTGTTCCTCTTTACAGTATTTGCTCAGTCATTGATGATGCCGACATGGGGATTACGCATGTGGTACGCGGTGAAGATCACGTCACTAACACAGCCACTCAAATCCAAATGTGGCAAGCGGTGACAGACAAGCCCGTCCCTCAATTCGCACACTTTCCTCTTTTGGTAAGCCTTGACGGTACGGAGATGAGCAAACGCCTAGGCACGCTGAGTATAGGCTCGATGCGCGATGACGATAAGATAGAGCCTATGGCGATCAACTCTCTGATCGCACGATTGGGAACATCTGATCCTATTACTCCCTGCCTTGACATGAATGAGCTGGCCGCAGGTTTTGATTTTTCTAAGATATCACGTGCGACACCTAAATTTGACCTCAATGAGCTCAAACAGCTCAGCACAAAAATCCTACGCATAACTCCCTATGCACAAATCAAGGACCGGCTAGGCGATGAGATTTCAGAGGAATTCTGGAACGCCGTCCAACCGAACATCAACTCACTAGAGGATGTCGATCTGTGGTGGAAAGTAACGAACGGCCCCGTAGAACTTGTGCGCGAAGAGGAAACTTTCTTGAACCAAGCCGCTGATCTCTTACCCGCTGAACCATGGGATGAAACGACATGGCAAACATGGACAGACGCTGTCAAAGAAAAAACAGATCGCAAAGGCAAGGCATTGTTCATGCCACTGCGCCTTGCGCTAACGGGAACAGACCACGGACCAGAGCTAAAGCTTCTCCTGCCTCTGATGGGACGGGAACGGGTCCTTCGGCGCTTGAGAGGATACCCCCCCCCCCTCAAATCCCCCTACACAGAATATGCCTTGACGCACTCCAAAAGATAGTTAAATACATTTACCTAAGGCATGACGTGTCAATGCCAGATATAGCCAAAGACACAATAGACCTAAAGAAGGAAGAAAAATGAGCCCTGAAGAATCATATCAATGGGAACTAGCAGCTTTTGAAGCTTTTTCGAGAGAAGCTATAAATAAAAAAAACCCTCAATATATACAACGTTGTGTTGCGTTTAAGAAAAAAATAGATAAAGACTACACGAGCAACAGAAGCGCCACAAATAACACCCCAGAATCCCCCCTGATGAAGGTGCTAGAGAAATTTATAGCCGAGGAAGAAAAAGCCAAAATCTTTAGAGATTCTTTTCAAACTATTGGGGAGACCACCTGCCAGGCACCATCCCGCGCAATCCCGAGGGAACCTGGGCGCCATGAGCTTCCTCGCACCGGATTAAGTCCTGCGCCGCTTTGACAACTTCTGGCCCCGTCGTCTTAAAAAAGGTCATGTAAGGATCATCTGCACCAGTGGCATGATCAAGAGCCGCTTTCTGAGCCTTACATGGCCCCGCAAGGACGTCCGCCAAAGTTTGAGCATCTGAAGAACGTTTGTTTCCGCAAAGGCCTTGTCCTGTTAAACCAAAAAGGGATAAAGACGCAGCAGCAATAACAACAAATTTCTTACAATTTATATTCATGACAAAAACCTCAAAACAAAGGATATTACTATATTTTATATGGATTTATTTAATACTTCCATCTACACGGACGATTATATCCTTTTGTAAATAGTTTCGCAACCATCGGTTTCAATCTTCATGAAAAGGCAGGGTGTTTTTAAAGCCCAATAGATGCTAAACTCCACCAGAAATAAAGAAAAAAGGAACCCATTCATGACCAAGATCACAGTCTATAACACGCTTACACGGCAAAAAGAGGCCTTCGAGCCTTTGGACCCAACAAATGTGCGTATGTATGTCTGTGGACCAACGGTTTATGATTATGCTCACCTTGGCAATGCGCGACCTATCGTTGTTTTCGATACGCTTTACCGTTTGCTGAAAAGGCATTTTCCTAAAGTCACCTATACGCGCAACATTACGGATGTCGAAGACAAGATTCTCGCCCGAGCCAAAGAGCGCAACATCTCTATCAAAGAGCTGACAACAAAAACGACGCAAATCTTTCATGATGACATTGCGCATTTGAACACACTGCCGCCGGATATCGAGCCTCGCGCTACGGATTACATCACGCATATGCTCGCGATGATCGAAACTCTCGTTAAAAAGGGGCATGCCTATGAAAAAGACGGACATGTTCTGTTCCACGTGCCTTCAATGCCCGATTATGGGCGGCTGTCACGGCGCTCACGGGATGAACTCATCGCAGGCGCTCGCGTAGAAGTCGCTCCTTATAAAAAAGACCCAGCAGATTTTGTCTTGTGGAAACCAGCCTCCGCCGAAGAAGAAGGCTGGGACAGCCCATGGGGTAAGGGCCGCCCAGGCTGGCACATTGAGTGCTCGGCCATGGCCGCAGACGCATTCGGTCCTACGTTTGACATTCATGGCGGCGGCCTTGATTTGATCTTTCCTCATCATGAAAATGAGATTGCGCAAAGTTCCTGCGCTCATGATGGAGAACCTCCTGCAAAATACTGGATGCATAACGGCTTTCTGATTGTGAATGGCGAGAAGATGTCTAAATCGCTCGGTAACTTCTTTACTATTCATGAGCTCCTAGACGATCATCCCGGCGAAGCCTTGCGGCTTGCCCTGCTCTCTTCGCATTATCGCCAGCCCTATGATTTCACGAAAGAGAATTTAGCGCAGAATAAAGCTACGCTGGATAAATGGTACAATGCATTGCTCGGCGCAAAAGATATTGAAGCCACGCCAGAAGTTCCTCCTTTGGTTGACGAAGCTTTGTGCGATGACATGAATACGCCTCTGGCCATCAGTCATATTCATGAACTAGCTGCAACACTCAACCGCGCAACAACGGATGAAGATAAACGCGCCGCTAAGGCCGCATTGCTGGGTGCTGGAAACGCCTTAGGCGTTCTCTATCAAGATGCGGAAAGCTGGCTGAAAAGCGGAGCCGCCGACGGACCTTCTGAAGAAGAAATCGAAGCAGCAATTCAAGCACGATTAACAGCCAAGAAGAATAAAGACTTTGCAGAGTCCGACCGCATCCGCGATGAGCTCGCCGCTCAAGGCATCATCCTTCAGGACAGCCCCACGGGTACGACTTGGAGGCGGTAAGAGCCGGAACAAGATTCTGAACTGGCCCTAAGAGGAAAGTATAGCCTAAAGGGTATCGTCACAGATTCTTTAAATGACATTTCATTCCCCTTCCTCAATCTACTGTGTCACAAAATAAAGACACTTTCTTTTGTAGTGCTTATTAATACTTTCAACAGCTTGTTTTTACCCCATGAATTAAGTAAAGCCTAGCTTCAGATAAGCGGTGCAAGGCTTATAATGAGTCGCATCCAACTTACCCATATAAACAATCAAGCCCCACGACGAGCACAAATGTCAAATTTGTGCCGCAGGAAACTTCAACCTAACGGTGTTACCATGTCACAGGACCATAAAAAATTTTGCTTCAGACCGAAGATTCTAGAAACGATGAAGGGATATAAACTGGAAGATTTTATATCAGACATGTCTTCTGGAATCACTGTAGGATTCGTCGCCCTCCCCCTTGCAATGGCCTTCGCTATTGCCTCCGGCCTTAAACCAGATGCTGGTATTTTTACCGCCATCATTGCTGGTATGATTATCTCAGGCCTTGGTGGATCTCGTGTTCAAATCGGCGGTCCTGCAGGTGCTTTCATTGTCATCGTTTACGGTATCGTTCAAAGTTATGGCGTAAGCGGCCTTATAATCGCTTCAATGATGGCTGGAGTTATGCTCTTTGTTATGGGCGTCTTAAAACTAGGAACTCTTGTCCGCTTTGTCCCTATATCTATCGTGATCGGCTTTACAAACGGAATCGCAGTTCTGATTGCTCTATCACAAATCAAAGATCTCTTTGGCTTAAAGATTGAAGATCTTCCCTCAGAATTTTTTCCAAAAATCAAAAGTTTGTTTTCTCATATGGGAACGCTTGATCCAAAAACGACGATGCTGGCGCTGGTATCAGGCATCATTGTCTTTGGGTGGCCAAAGTTCGTCTCTTTGACAAAAATGAACTTTCTCAAACGTATTCCGGGAAGCATTATCGCTTTGACCAGCTGCACCGCTGCCGTCACCTTCTTGGACTTACCAGTGGACACGATCGGCACACGATTTGGAGGAATCCCTTCAACGTTACCAAGCATCACCTTTCCTGAGTTTGATCTATCAACCTTGAGAAGCTTGATCTCGCCAGCAGCAACAATTGCTATCCTCGGAGCCATTGAATCTCTTCTATGCGCCCGCGTTGCTGATGGTCTCATTGATGATCGTCACGATTCAAACCAAGAGCTTATGGCACAAGGCATTGCTAATTTCGTAGCCCCACTGTTCGGTGGATATGCCGCAACGGGTACAATCGCTCGGACTATCACGAATGTGCGTTCTGGAGGTAAAACACCTATTGCTGGTATGATTCATGCAGTCACTCTTTTGATGATCCTTCTTGTCGCAGCACCTTTGGCAGCTAATGTACCTTTGGCTACACTGGGCGCTATCCTCCTCTTCGTAGCCTATAACATGGGCGAATGGCATGAATTTGTTCGGATGCTCTCCTTTCCACGTACCTATCGGCTCGTGCTCATATCGACTTTCATATTAACTGTGGTTGTCGATTTAACCGTCGCTTTTGAAGTTGGACTTCTTTTGGCCAGTCTCATCATCATTACAAGGCTCTCGCAGGTTACAAGTCTTCAACCAATGTCCGAAGTCGAATCCTTAGGAATAGCGAAAATTGGTCGTGATATTGAAGCCTACAGAATCTCTGGCTCCATGTTTTTCGGAACCGTTGATAAGCTGGATGCACTGCTGGAGCAAATCACGCCTCAAACAAAGGTCATCGTCCTGAATGTGAGCGCTCTTATCAATATAGATAGCTCAGGCCTAACGGCATTACGTCAGGTACGTAAGAAATTAGCAGACCGCGGCGTTAAGCTCCTTCTCTCTGGAGCCATAGACCAGCCTCTAGCTGTTATGAAGAAGGCAAACTTCCTCAAGGAGATGGGAAAAGAGATTTTCGACACAAATGCTGAGGCTTTTAGCTATGCTGCCGAATTAAGGAAGCAAGATAAAACACAGGTTTCAGACGCTGTTTATGCCTGATCACTTGATCTCGACTAATCTCAACGAAAAACGGGCCTTTAGGCCCGTTTTTTTGTTACAACCTACATCTCCGAACGATCTAATTCTGGCAGTTTTTGTTCTTTCAAAATCGACCATAACTGCTTTTGGTGAGCCTTAACCGCTTCCGAGAATTTAAACCAATCAGAATTCTCAAAATTATCTTTATCTTTCCACGAATAACGTTGATCGTTTTGAAAATAATCAATATCAACAGCTGCTCTAAACCATTTATCCTCGTTATAGGCGGGAAGCGACAGCCCTCCATATTCAGAAATCCTCGCCCGCTCTTTGTAACGCTTGATCCTTTGAGCACGATAATAATCTTTGGAATTCGGATCATCAGGACCAATATCCTCATCAATATCCGAACGAAGCTGATTTATGTTCTGCTGCAAGACATCGGCCTTCTTTACTAAAGGCGGATCTCTATCAGTTACAAGAAAGGTGTACAAAGCTGCAGCCGCATCTAAAAATCGAGTGCGATTATCAACCTGATCATGAAGAAGTCTTTCATCAGTCCAACTTAAAGCAGGCATATCAGGCTGATGCTCAAAAGAACCATGACCAATATTGATAACTCTTAAAGGACTGAATACAGGAAGGGCAGGATCAGAATTCAAATCATCAAACTTGCCAATAAAATTCTGATGAGCCCACGTGTCAACATAAGCATGAGCCGCAATTCCAATCCGATACAAACAACCAAGCTCCAAAGCTGATTGGAGCATATGACGCGCCAATAAATTATCAGGCGTTGTTATCCATGGGCTCGTCTTACCATCCTTCCTTTTGGCTGTCTCGACCTTCGGATCACCAGGAACAAAATGAAAAACAGGATAAATCCGAAGAAGGTTTTCTCGGGGCCGCAAGATGTTCATCGTTTGGCTAATGTAATTCCTGTATAAGGAACCACGATTGCCATAAATGACAAACTCCTCGCAATTATCATCGACCAATTGAGCAGCGTAAGCAATCTTCTGCGCTTGTTGAGGAATAAACCCAGCCCGTGCAGCAATAAGGTAGGTAATGTAATAATGAAATTCATCATCCATATCTTTTCACTCCTTTAAGTATACATTCACAATTGTCTCAATTAAAATAAGATGTGAATACAACCATAGTACACTCCCGCAAAGAAAAAGCTGGTCTCTTTCGAGACCAGCTTTTTACAAACCGATCAAACCTATTCGTTCATATAAGTCCTCTCGGCAGCAATATCAGAGGTTCCAGAACGCGTAACTCTGACACTATACCCAGAAACGCTGTAGGATGGAGCATTAATCGTCATAGAAGAAGACTGTCCAGCAGGAATACATGCAAGATCCTTTGTCTCAATAAAGGTTGTGCTGGTTGATGTCGGATCAGTCACCGCACGGAAAGAAACCATACCCCGCAGGAAAGGATGTTGGCCCTCATTACGAATTGTCACCGTAAACTGATTGTTCGTAGAAAGAGAATCCCCAAGCGCTAGAGTCGTCGCCTCTTCAGTAGGAATAGGATAGGTTACGTGACTTAGGACTGCGAGGCCCTTTTTAACGTCAATTGAAACATTTCTTTCAACAGGAAGAATTTTGATAAACTCTCCTGTAATTGTAACAAACCCTCCAACAGGAATAGAGCCAACTGGCTTCGTATTTGGTGTACCAGCATTCGGATTTGTATCGGAAACCACTCTGGCCGCAACAGAAAAGGTATCGGCAGGAACAGCGGTTGTTCCCGTATTGCGAACACGAATGCTCCAAGTATAGCGACAAGTAGTTGGGTTTAATGTTATCTGTGGTGCTTCAATCTGAGCCATGTAAACAGCCTCTGTCTGTGCATTACCAGTTTGCGTATTGCCTGAAGGATTGGTCTCATCCGGCGTTGTCGTCGCCCCTGTAGCCGGAGCCACTTTCTTTGCTGCATCCAAGAGCTTTTCGTTTTTGATTGTAGAGACAACCGGTTTCATTTTATTCAAAACAGGTGAAGTATTGACCTTAACCGCATCTGCAGCACTAGCGGGTAAAGGAAGTAACAATAAACTAAGCACAGCAAGGCCGAGTATACGCTTCATGAGATTCACTCCATTTCCAAGTTAAAAGAATATATTTCATTTCTGTACACTATTTGAGTTTACTGTCATGAATGGTAAATCCAATAGCTTTACTTATTTTGTGCAGAAAGAAAGTGGCGGGATACGATAGGACTATCAAGACAATCCCCATAAAACATTCAGAAACAAAGGACATCACCGACGCCCCTTACTCTAAACCCTGAGGAAAGGATACCCCTCTTTCCATCAAAATAACAAGTTGAAAAAAAAACGAAAAACAGCACAACAATTAGGCTCAATATCCATACTGTATGCACCTGAGATTTGTAGTGACGATCCTAAAAAGATTCATCGAACGACGCCGGAATCCACCCCTCTTCATTAAATCCAGCAAGAAACCAAAGAGACTTTAAAAGGTCTTCAGAATTTATGAGGTGAGGTTCAAGTGCAGGAGGATCCTCCACTGCAGCAGGCGCATCCAAAAGCCATTCCTTTCCGTCTATTTTGGCAACAAGAATGACATGAAAAAGACTACGTGCCCTCACCTGAACAGACCACAAAAGAAGATGGTCAGCCTTCCACCCCATAGCTCGCAGACGCGCATATTTCCAAATCGCAAGATCCTCGCAGTCCCCACCTCCCTTTTCTTCTGTTTCCTTTGGTGTCGCCCAATATTCTTCCTTTTGGTATGACTCTTGATCAGGAATATAAGCCAGTTTATTGGATTCACTTTGCACATCAAACAAATCCTTCGCCATAGCAGATTGTTTTGTGTGGTCATCTTGATGAGGCCAGATTATGATGAGACCGACCGTCCCTGCAAAACCGCCCTCTGGCCCATCCTTTGGAGGGAGAGCCATATAGTTAATGGTGGACCTGATCGGGATCGAACCGACGACCTCGTCATTGCGAACGACGCGCTCTCCCAGCTGAGCTACAGGCCCTAAATACTTAAACATCAGGAAAGGGATCATTAAGTCCTGACTATGTCATGTGGTTCAGTGTTACAACCATTGTTTCTTGCTCTCCACGCCGCGCTACCAAATCAAGGCCAGCTGAGCTACAGGCCCTTAGTTAAACGTCAAGGATGGTATTGTAAGGCTACAAGGGCGCCATTTATGATATTCCTCTTCCTGTCTGTCAAGCGCCTTATGTTTTGAGCAGGGCGGAATCATAAATCGTTAACGCCGACGACAACCCATTGAAAAGACTCGCGTCGAATTTTTTGCATATCATCAATGAAAAAGATTCGGCTTCGAAAATTCAGCGGATTTCCTCACAGAATTTTTGACGTTAACGATTTATGATTTTGCCCTTATGTTTTGAGGCGGCAGTATAGATTCCTTAGTGAAAATGATATAGAGCAACTTGCAGTGAGCGCCAGAATAAGGCATAAATCCTCTTTTAAGTTAATTTTTCCTCGTTGTTATAGCCGATCCAATATAAATTGATCATTTATACCGCCGAGATTTTTTGCCATGGCAAGGCAAAGTTCGCAGGCCATATAGACATATTGCCAAGAACTTTAACAACGCCATGGTGAAAAAGATCAAGGTAGAAATATCAATTTATATTGGATCGGCTATATATACTGCTTTTAAGGCATTACGTAACAAGGAAGTCCCCGTAGCTCAGCAGGATAGAGCACAAGTTTCCTAAACTTGGGGCCACGTGTTCGAATCACGTCGGGGACACCATTTTAGGCCGCACACATGGCTCTGCCCCATCCTTTGGGGGAGAGCCAACCAAATACGATTCCTCTTGCTTCTACAGTGCTTCCAGAAGGCGCAAAAGCGCCTCAGCCGCGCTTATGCGCGGCCTATAACGCTTTGATATTTTTAGATAAAATTGGTAGCAGCGGAGGGATTTGAACCCCCGACCAAGGGATTATGATTCCCCTGCTCTACCACTGAGCTACGCTGCCATATATCGCTCGGAAGGCAAGAGGAATAAGCACTTAACGCCTATAAGTCAAGTGCTTCTGCACAGCAAAACTGTAGAGAGTTTTTAAGAGGAAGATTCCTACCTCCCGTCTCTCTTGAGAGAGAAAATACACCCAATAAATAGAGCGCAGACTACCTTATCCACAACTTATGCGGGTTATCCACAGATTAACGTATGGTTAATTTTTGACTTCACATACTATTTAGCACATCCTGACACGCGGAAGTATGGCTTTCATTTTAAAGGGGATATGTTCCCGTGTTACACGTTCGTTTCTGTCTCGTATTGCTGCTTTTTCTTGGCTCTTGTACTACGAGTATTTTTCCAACAGACAAAATTGACCCTTCCGGTAACTTGGACCGTGAGGACTATTTGGCCCTGAGGGATCGCTCCTTGATGAGTGAAGATAGCCTCATCGGTCCTCCCCTCCCTTCCCCACAAACGCCTCAGGCCACTATTAAAAAAACATCGCCCCCCAAAAAACAACCTCAACTTAGCAACAAAAAAATAAGCCTGTCCGTAACTGACTCGGTTCCTCTGCGCAATGTGCTGATAGAGCTCGGTCGCGAAGGCGCAGTCAATATAGAGCTCGATCCGCGTATTACTGGCGGCATTATTTTTACCGCGCACGAACAACCTTTTTCTCTTGTTCTGCGGCGCATTTGTCATCTAGCAGGATTGCGTTACAGCTATGAAGAAGGGTTTGTCCGCATTGAAATTGATGAGCCCTATCAGAAGACATACTCTCTCAATTACCTAAGCCTTACCCGTAAAACAAAAAGCGAAGTTGCCATTGCGACAAATGTTTTTGATGTGGACCTGACCGACAGCAATGGCAACAGCACGAAGACAGGATCAAGCGGGACAAACAATAATTCAACCGCCTTGATCTCGAGCGAAACCGAAGCCAATTTCTGGGATGAACTTAAAAAATCACTACCCCATGTTTTAAAAACAGCTTCATCGTATAAGGCACTTGTGCGCGACAAGAAAAACCGCGTTGAGGCCAAAACAAATTTCAGCATAGACCGCCAAGCTGGGCTCGTAACCGTATTTGGCAATTCTCGACAACAGGAAGCTGTCCAAAAATATCTTCACGATCTTGAGAAAAAAGTATCGGCACAAGTACTGATTGAAGCCCGCATCATCGAAGTGCAACTGGACGAAGAATTCCAAAGCGGCATTAACTGGACAGCTCTTGCTAAAGACGCCACTGCTGCTGCCGCCAATTTTGGCTCTAGGGGTGCATCGGCACTCATCTCGAGTGCTGATACAGGTGTCTTTACAGCCTCTTTTGATACAAAAGATATTTCTGGCATTCTGAATCTTGTGAAAACATTCGGCACAACGCGCGTTCTATCTTCCCCTCGCCTGACAGTGATGAACAATCAAACAGCTGTCCTGAAAGTCGCACGTAATGAAGTTTATTTCCTAACCACGGCACAGTTTCCGACAACATTGACGACCAATGGAACCAGCATTTCCGGAACGCCTGTTTTTTCGAGCACGCCTCACACAGTTCCCGTTGGTCTTGTCATGACCGTACAACCGGCCATCAACAGTCAGACAAACCGCATCACCATGACAATGCGGCCAACAATATCGCGGGTTGTTCGTTATGTGTCGGACCCGTCCATAGCGCTTAACGCGGCCAACGCCAGCAGCGCCAGCAGTATTGAATCACAAGTCCCTGTGCTTGCAGTGCGAGAGATGGATTCTGTCCTGCAACTCCAATCTGGTCAGGTTGCTGTTCTGGGAGGCTTGATGCAAGACAGTTCAGAAAATCAGGATCAAGGACTTCCCTTTTTCGATACGCTGCCTGTCATAGGCAATCTTGCAAAATCGCGCAGCAATGATGGCACAGTTAGCGAGCTCGTTATTCTTATTCGTGCGACTATTCTTGATGAGGTCTCTCCGGATACTGCCGACATTGATCTTTATCAGACCTATAACAAGGACCCTCGATCTATTTTGTTTTCTCCTCAACAATAACTCTGGAAGGCTACCCCCATGAACAATACTCAAGAAAAAGGATTCTCGCTCGTTGAGCTATCAATCGTTCTGGTCATCATCGGCATTATCATTGGCGGTGTTCTAACAGGACAACAAGTTATGGAAAGCGCACGCATTACGAATGTCGTCAGCGCTATTCAGGCCTATCAAGCACAAGTGCAGACCTATAACCAGAATTTTGGCACCCTTCCCGGAGATGATGCCAATGCGGATTCGCGTTTTTCTGTATCCGTAGGCGTATGTTCTGGAACAGATTGCGGAGACGGCAAAATAGGCACGAGCTCCTCGTTCAACGCATCCTCTGGCGCAACGGATGCCTCGGCTGAAAGCCGTTATGTATGGGAACAACTTCGTGCCGCTAATCTAGTCAAAAACCAAGGCAGCGATACGGGCGCACAGCCATCAAATCCTTTCGGAGGAGTCTATGGGTTTCAAAACGGCTCTTCAGGAGGAGAATTTGACTCGAACATTATTTGCATAAGTGAAATCCCTGGAACAGCCGCGCAAGGCATTGACGCCCGCCTTGATGACGGTGTCCGCAATGATGGGCAAATGCGGGCTATTGATGGCGGCTCTGATGGCGATAAGGCATATCAAGAAGGTACAAGCTATACGATTTGTATAAGGATGTAAGAAAAATAATGCGTAAAGGATTCACTCTGATCGAAATGAGCTTTGTGCTGGTAATTGTCGGCATGATCATTGTGATGGTGTTTCCGGCGTTGAAGGCTATTCATAAGAGTACGCAATACACAGCCACGCAAACAAACCTCTCTACACTGATGCGTGCGGCGGCTGCCTTTACGCATGCGCATGGGTGCCTGCCCTGTCCTACACCTGCGGCTCCGAGCACTTACGTTACTCCAAGCTCTGGCTTTGGACATGTGCGCGGAGATTCTTCTGGAACAATGTGCGGTACATGCAGCACAGCCGAGGGCATTCCGCCTTTTATGTCTATGGGTCTTCCTGCTGCAACAGCCAAAGATGGATATGGTCGTTGGATAACGATGAGCATCGATCCAAAACTCGCAGAAAATTCTGGCACCTTGCCGCCGACAGCACCTTGTACTGCGAGTGATGGCTCCTCCTGCCTTCTTGATCACAGCCAAAAAGGATTATGCGCAGCAGGACTCGATAAAAGCAAAGCGCCTCAGGTTAGAATTCATAGCAGCAGCAACACTGAACCTAAGGAATTCGCCCTTATTTTTTTAAGCCACGGAGAAAACGGCTATGGTGCTTTTCGCATAGACAGCTCACCAACAAACAACATGCACAACTATAACGGGCCTGCCTCTAGCTGTTCTTTGCACAGCGGTTTTGAAATATGTAATACGGATAATGATCGTGTCTTTGTAGATGCCGAACATAAGAATACAAAAAAGGATCCCTTTGATGACATTCTCTACTATCTGGACCGCAATGCACTTATTGCTCTTTTGGGCAATCATGTTTGTGAAACGACGTGGTAGAACAGATGCAGACCAATTTTGCCTATAAAGAACCCTTACCCCCAACAGATAGCGAAGATCTTTTGGGGCAAACTTTACTGGCTCAAAATCTGATCAGCACAGATCAACTCCGCATCGCTCTTCACGAACAAAAAACAACGCATGAGATGCTAGGAGCTATTCTCCTGCGGCTTGGTTTTTTAGATCATAAAGACCTCATGAAGAGCCTTGCCGCACGCGCAGGGTTGGAATCAATTGATCTTGACGCAACGCATATAGATACCTCGCTTTTGGTTGATTTCCCCAAAGAAGCGGCACAGAGAAGCCTTTGCCTGCCCCTCATCCAAAAGGGCCGCAAGCTTCACGTCGCCATGGCCGATCCTTTTGACATTGTGGCTCTGGATGAGATACGCCGCTATTTCCATGGATCTTTAGAGATCACACCTCATGTTGCCACGCGCATGGCAATTGAAGAGCAGATAGAGTTTCTTTACGGGTCCGCCTATTCCATTGACGCGATTATTCATGAGCTTGAAAACAGCACACCTCTTGAAAATCCCAGCGACAATGATGAGGATGATTATGAGCATCCCCTCATAAGACTCGTCAACGCGCTTCTTATAGATGCCGTAAGAAAAGACGCCTCAGACATTCATTTTGAACCAGAAGATAATTTCATCCGCATTCGCTTACGCATAGACGGCACCTTACGGCAAACGCAAGCTCTTCACCTTTCGCATTGGCCGTCTCTATCACACCGCATCAAATTTATGGCAGGTATGAATATCGCTGAAACACGGAAAATTCAGGACGGGCGGTTTAAGCTCACCATAGGTGCCGTCAATGTTGATTTTCGTGCAGCGATCATGCCCACGGTCTGGGGCGAGACGATCGCCATTCGGCTTTTAAATCATACCAAATCACTCGTGCCACTTGAAAGACTAGGCTACACAGAACATGCACTGAATCAACTTGAACAAATCAGCCGTAAACCGCAAGGCATAACGCTTTTTACTGGTCCCACGGGCAGCGGCAAAACGACAACACTTTATTCATTGCTTCAAAAACTTTCTTCAACCGACGTACACGTCGCTACGCTTGAAGAGCCTGTTGAATTCCAACTTGATCTTATTCGGCAAACATCCATTCATGATGAACAGGGACTTGATTTTGCCGCAGGTGTTCGCGGTCTTTTACGTATGGACCCCGATATTATATTCATCGGCGAGATACGCGATCCGGATACTGCGCAAATGGCATTGCGTGCTGCGATGACAGGCCATCAAGTTTTTTCAACACTTCATTGCAATGATGCGCTAGGCGCTTTGCCACGCTTGATTGATCTTGGACTTAATCCACGCCTGCTCGCGGGCAACTTAAGCGGCTTTGTCGCGCAAAGATTAGTTCGTAAATTATGCCCCGTTTGCAAAAAAGGGCACATAGCCTGCGAAGAAGAATGTCGCCTGTTGCGTGTCAGCTCTCAAACAGCTCCTCACATTTTTGAAGCCCACGGCTGTCCTCAATGCGAACACACAGGCTTCAAAGGACGCACAGTAATCGCAGAAGTTATCCCCATCTCAACAAAGTTGGACGACCTGATTGCCATAGATGCACCACGCCTGACGCTAATAGAAATCGTCCGCGAAGAAGGATTTATGAGTCTGCAAGAAGATGGGATTAAACGCGTCTTAGCCGGAGAAACCTCACTGACAGAGCTGATGCGCACTGCTGATCTATCAAAAGGAGATCAATAATGACTTCTTTTTCCTATCGCGCTGTTCACACTCAGTCCGGAGCTATTGAAAAAGGCACGCTTTATGCTGAGAACGAAAATGATCTCATCTCTATCCTCGCTCGTAAAGAGCTTGAACTCATCGACGTGCAGAAAAAGAAGAACCGCACGATCTACTATAAAGATAAACAAAAAGAGGAAGATCAAAAACTTCTTTTCATCTTTCAGATGGAAGACCTTTTGCATGCAGGCCTAAATCTTCCGGAATGCCTAGCGCTTATTCTGAAAAACATGGAGAACAGCACAACAAAAGATAAGCTCACCAATCTTGAAAGCGCTGTACGCGCCGGAACGTCTGTTGCGGAAAGCGCAGGCAAAGAAAGCAACTGGTTTGACTCTGTCTCATTATCTATCCTTAGAGCAGGCGAGCAAAGCGGCAAAATGGCCGAAGCCTTTTCGCGCCTCGGCATTTATTTTAAGAAACAAAAAGAATTTCGCGAAACTCTATTACGCACTATTCGTTACCCCCTTTTTCTGTTGGCTATCAGTTTATGCGTGACAAGTTTTATGATGCTGTGGGTTGTTCCTCAGGTCACAGATTTTCTTTTAAACCAAGGACGCGAGCTTCCTCTGGCCACGCGCCTGTTGATTAGCGGTACGCAAATATGTCAAGTTTTATGGTGGGCTTTACCTCTTTGTCTCGCCCTCATAAGCCTTGCCAGTTTCATCGCCCGTCGCACCTCGCCCAAAGCGATAAGAACAACGGATCGCTGGCTTTTGAAAACTCCTTATCTTGGCGCTATTCTGCAAAAACTGGCCATAGCGCGCATGATGGAGAGTTTAGCACTCCTCCTTCAAGCCAATCTTGAACTCACTCATGCCTTTAAAATATCAATTGCCTCTCTGCACAACAGCCATCTGATGGCTCTAGCAACACAGGCCTATAAAAGAATTATAGAAGGCAATTCTTTCTCGCAAAGCCTTGCGCCGTTCCTGTCGCCCTTTCTGGTACAGCGACTCCAGATCGGAGAACAAAGCAGCCAACTCCCAAAAACCATTGCCGCCATAGCCACCAACCTTGAACAAGAGGCACGAAGAAGTCTTGCCTCTTTTCTTGCCGCGCTGGAACCGGCTTTAACAATACTTGTCGGCGCGTTGATGCTGTGGGTGGTTCTAGCGGTTCTGGGGCCTCTCTATGGCTCTCTTGGCGTTATCGCGGGAGGCGTATAGGCGATGAAGAGCTTTATCCTCCTGATCGGTGATGAAGGCGCGCTCCTTTATCCTCCCTCCCATATCAAAAAAGAGCCTCTTTTCATGAGCACCCATGAAAAAGATTCTTTTTCCCATATACGTACCATGTTGGACGAAGCGCCGCATATGGCTGTCCATATTCTCGTGGACATCAGAACCCAGCACATCAGAAAAGAAGATCATCCGGCGCTCTCTTATTTTGATCGCAAGAAACTTCTTGAGCGACGCATCAAACAGGCTTTTCCTAAGACACGACTCCGTAGCGTCTTGCCTCAGAACAAAACAGAAGCCATTCTTATCAGCCTTGATGAAACACCTCTTCTTGAAACATATCTTGATCTTTTACGGAACGTCAAAAATCCCTTAAGCGGCATTAGCCTTTTGCCTTGCGAACTTGAAAGTTTGGTTTCTAAGCTTATTCCCAATCCATCAAGCCATTGGTGCATGCTGCTTCTTTATCAACAAACAGGTGGATTTCGACAGATTGTAACGCATAAAGGAAAGTTGATTTTTACACGTCTAACACCGCCTCTTCCTGAAACAACATCCGCAGATTTTGTTGAAGAGCGCCTCACTCAGGATATTCTTGCCACGCGCAATTACTTGGGCCGTTTTGGATTAAAGCGTCGAAGTAAATTTTCTGTTGTCGCCATCATGCCCGCTCACCTTAGCACACTAACCCTAGATCACTGCGAAGCAACAATCCTCTCGCCTTCAAATGCCGCACATCAGATACACCTTCCTTACCCTCATCACTGGAACAACGGCGCTGATCTGTTATCTCTTTTATGGGCAAGGGCTAGCTTTG
>JBFXDW010000003.1:0-36065 GCA_050180745.1 Bdellovibrionales bacterium
CCTCTCTCAAAAGCAAAGAACTTTTCGCCGGAGGCTCTGCAGCCAATACCGTTTCCGGCCTAGCATCTCTTGGGGCGCGGGTTGGCTTCTTTACGAATGTTGCCGCCGATCCCATCGGTCAGGCGCTTATTCAAAACTTCAAAGAGGCTGGTGTTAAATTATGTTGCCCGCCCGTTGATCCAAAGGCATCGCTATCGCCATCCTGCTTGATCCTAACGACTCCACAAGGGGAGCGAAGCATCCTTTTTCATGCAGAAACCCCGACAAGGTTTTCTGACGACGAACTGTCTGCGATTGCTAAAACGCGCTGTGACTATCTTCTGTTTGAAGCGGCCATTTTGCTGGAAAAGCAAAACAAATTGCCTGCGCTTCTTGAAGCCGTAAGCCTGGCCAGAAAGAACGGCGCAAAAACGGTCTTTAATTTACAAGGATCGTATTCTTGGACAGAACTTAGCGTTCTTCCACGCGATGTTGCGTCAATGTCTGATATTGTTATAGGAAACGAAATGGAGGTAGTTGCCTTTAAAAAGCATGTAACACTTCCGTCTTTTTCCAAGCAAACAGTTGTCATGACCCAGGGACAAAACGGAGCAACCCTTAAAACGAAAGAAGCCCTCCTTCGCGTTAGAGCTGCTCCCGCTGTCCAAGTGGTTGACTCCATCGGTGCCGGGGATCAATTCCTAGCAGGTTTCTTGCACGCCCTGTGCTTGGGCCTCTCGCCAAAGGAGGGAATGAAGGTCGGCGCAAGAACCGCTTGTTCCATTTTAGGAAGAAAGGGCGGACGACCCAACGCAGCTATCAGCGCGGCTTTAATTTAGCAAAGAAGTCCAATGACAAAACCAACTGCCGCACCAAAAAGCGAACTTATCATATAGCCGATCACGGCTGGAGAGTTGTCTGTGTCGTAACAAGAGATCGTAGTTGTTTTGCTTTCGTGCATGATTTCTTCCTCATATTAAATGGAAGCTTTTTATAACGCACGAATGCGCCAATAACGGACGGGCGCGTGGATTTTAATCGCCGCCAGCGCCTTAAGCGACCGTTTCTGTCACCTATGGCAACCCATCCCACGATGGCGTTTTGCCAGCAATCAACTTTTTGAGTGCCGTTGGCTTAATCACCTCAACCTGATCGCCCCACATATAGAGATGCCACGCCATTTCAAGAAGGCCTCCGGCCTTAAAGCGCACGGTCATAGAGCCGTCTTTTCCGATGGTGACTTTCTGCTTCGGATGAAAGACGAAATCCTTGGCTGCTTCTGTTGCGTGAGGCGTGAACTTCCAAACGACTTCGACGGGCTTCTCACGCCAGATGCCAAAGGACTGCTCGGCATGGGCCTGAATATCGAAAGACGGATCACGGGCAAAACTTTCCTTTGGCACCGTTACGCCTTCGATTTGGGAAAGAATAAAGTGATAACGCGCAGCCTCGCGGCCTTTTTCAGTCCCACCGCCGACAAGATAGTGCCGATGGCCGTAGAGAAAACCATAGGGCGCAACACGTTTGAGCGAGGCCTCGGCCTTGCCTTTGCCGCGATAGAGAATCTCAACGATTTTGCAGGCTTTGATGGCCTCGCGCAGCTTATGCAAATGTTCAGGATCAATCTTGGGGCGAGGTCCAGGGCGTGCCGCCAATCCTTCGGCCTCAATCAAGGCTTCGAGGTCTGGCTCAATCCGGCGTGAAGCCTCGCATTTCTGAAAACTTTTGATCTTTCCAGCTAACGAGCGCAGAGCTTTGGCCTGAAGGCGCAACCCCCGCCCGTTGAAGGCCTTTGAAGCCATGTCAAGGGTAGCCAGCTCATCGGGCGTTAAAGCTAGGTGCCGCCCGTTTGTGGCCGAGGAAATGCGCCATCGTTTGATCCGTCCTTCATCGACGCTTTCTTCTGTTTGTGGATAGACCCGCACAACGGCATCGCGCATCCGCATGGCTGTCCGGCGTGAGACCTCAAACATTTCCTCAATATCTGCCAACGAAACGCCTTCGCCGTTCGATTGCATGGCAAAAGCGAGGTTTAGAAGATCTTCGGCTTTCTCAAATCGCATTAAATCGGTTTCCTATACCTGTCATTCCCAGCGCAAGAGTGCCTCAAAAAAACACCTTAGCCAAGAGGGTATATGACCGGAACTGTCACCTTCGCATGTTACAGGAGATGAAACACCCAAAACCAAGCGAGGATTTTATGCGTAAACAGATTATGACTCTTTTCCTTCTCGTCCCCCTTTGCGGTTGCGCGGTGGCTATGTCGGCCAGCCGCAGCACGGCCAAGGGCGATCCCGCCATGATGCAAGTCGGCGCTGATCGAGCGATCATTGAAGAGACCTTTGGCTCCCCGAATATGACGGCCAGCCTTGATGGCGGCAAAACGAAGGTGATTTACAAAATTGATCCTGATGCCCACAGCGCAGGGGCGCGAAACGCCGCCGTTGCGGGACATGTGGTTGCCGATGTTTTGACCTTTGGTCTCTGGGAAGTCGTAGGAACACCGCTTGAACTAGCCGCGCAGGACAAATATACGAACTACGTCCTGATCTATGACAAAGAGAACAAGGTCGAGAGCGTTGAAACAATTAAATAATCGGCTCCACAGCTTCAAAACCGGACGATGGGCGTCAATACGGCTCCTTCAGGCGCTTTTTGCACAGAAAAAAGCAAAAAACGAGCAGCGAACCTTGACGTTTCTGCGACAAATTCCTCAAATGGGTTAATATCTTATGACGAACGAATCATTTATTGGCGCATCCGAAGATTTAAGGAGCGCGAAAGGAACCCAAGGTCAAGAAATGGCGAAAAGTCTCTTAGAACAACTCCCCACCATTGTCGCGGAAGGAAAGCGAGAAGCCGAACGCATTATGGAGCGCTTGGAAAGTGCCCAGCGCATCGGCCTTCAGACCCGCGAACTTGTTATCCCGTCGCGGGACACGAATTGGCAAAACATGTTTGCGCGGGCGGAGAAGGCTTCGCATGACCTTGATCCCGCAAATATGAACCGCCTCATTTACGGCGACAATCTTCTGGCGATGGCCGCGCTCTTGGCGGGGAATGATGAAACGCCATCCATGCGCGGCAAGGTTGACCTGATCTATATCGACCCGCCATACGACAGTAAGGCGGATTACCGAACGAAGATAAATCTTCCTGGCGATGAAATTGAACAGAAGCCAACTGCGATTGAGCAGTTTGCGTATTCTGATACATGGAAGGATGGTACATTCAGTTATTTGCAGATGATTGTGCCGCGGCTAGTGCTCATGCGAGAGCTTTTGAGTGATACTGGGTCCATCTGGGTCCATCTGGATTGGCATGTTTCACACTACGTGAAGATTGTTCTAGATGAAGTGTTCGGGCGAGAATTATTTAGGAACGATATTACATGGCACTATGCGAATTCTGGACTAAAGGCGCGGTCTAGGAAATTTCATCAAGTTACTGATAATCTCTATTGGTACACAAAATCTTCTGAATTTACCTTTAATCATTTATTCAAGGAAAGAAAGGATGGCCAATCCAAGCAGGCGAAGCGTAAGTTCAATCCTATAACCAAGAAAGCCGATATGGTTAGGGATGAGCAGGGAAATATAGTGTATGAAATCAGAGACGAAGTTTTAGAAAACTCTCTTTGGGAAACTGGTAGTATGAGTAATAGCCCAGAACGGATAGGATATTCAACGCAAAAACCAGAAGCACTCTTACAGAAAATAATCCAATCAACATCTAACGAAGGGTATCTAGTTCTGGATGCCTTCGCGGGTTCTGGCACAACAGCGGCAGTCGCTGAAAGACTTAGTCGTCGCTGGATTGCAACCGATCTTGGAAAGCCCGCTTGCATGGTTACACGCAAGCGACTGATCGATCAGGACGCTAAGCCTTTCCTTTATCAGCATGTAGGCGACTATCAAGTTGAAATGGCCCGCAGCACAATGGGGCGCAAATTCCGCGTTGGTGATCTTTCTGAAATTGTCCTTCGCCTCTTTGGTACTTTGCTGCTTCCCATTGAAGAGAACCCAAACCGCAATATGGGGCGGGTTCCGCACACCAAAATGCTGGTTCTTGCCGATAGCCCGAACAAGCTCACGGGTCTTGCAACGCTTAAACGCGCCATCGAAATCCGCGATAATCTGATGGGCGGCTGGGATAAGGTCATCATTCTGGGCTGGAACTTTGACTCCAACATTGGACAGGACATCCAAGCTCTTAATCAGGGCGACAAACTCGAAGTTTTGGTTATCCCTCCCGACTTGCTCGACCGCCTAAAGAAAAAAGGCGACAAGTTGAAGACGGAAGAAGTCCGTTTCTCCTCGCTTCAATACGTAAAAATCAAACCCATTGAGCGCACGAAGGCCGGAAGCAAAGAAACCTTGACGGTTGAGCTTGATAATTACGTTCTCCTTTCTCCCGACGCCCTTAGCCTCGATGAGGCAAACAAAAAGAAGTTGCAAAGCATTATCAACAAGGAGCCGATGGCACTTATCGAGTATTGGAGCGTCGATCCCGACTATGACGGCCATGTGTTCCGCTCGGTCTGGCAGGATTATCGCGGAAACACTGAAAACGATGACGATCCGTTCCGCGTCGTTACTACAGCCCAATTAACAGACCTTCCAGCCAAAGACGGCAAACGTCGCGTTTGTGTGCGCGTCGTTGACGTTTTCGGCTTTGAAGCTGAAGCCATTACGGAGGTCTGATTATGACGCGAAGTAAAACCCGCTACACAGTACCAGATACGGAAGGAGAAACAATTACTCCCAGTCGCCTCAAACAACTTGGTAAGGATCGCCAGATTGAGATTATGCGGCAATGGTTTTTTGAAAATTATGAAGACCCTGTTAATCGAACTCCTTATGAGAGTGCAGAGGGAGGATATATCTATATCTACGGGGGACCTTTCGAGGCACAAGAGGAACTCGGTGGAGAATTTGGCGGGCTTGTCAAAGATGAGTTCATTGATGAACTCGCAGACGAACTAAATGATATTAGTTGGGAATGGACTCACACAGAACGGCCTAGCGATTATGATGATTTCTATGCGGTCGAAGCAACGCTTGATCCAGATATACCTGAAGATGCGCTACAAATCAGGATTGAAAAAATACGCGAGCTATTGGAACAAAAGGAACTGATCGATTCTAACCTCCACACCTTCCTGTTAATGATGATCTACAGCTTCAGCATCACTACGCTCGAATGCTTTTTATCTGATACCTTTATACGTGCGATAGATGCCAGCGATGTTCTGAAAAAGAAATATGTGACCGAGGGAAAATTGAAAATACCTTTGGCAAAACTTATCAGCATGAAAGATGTGAAAGAAGCTGAGGAAGCTGTCAATTTGCAGATCAGAGCAACACATCTAAGGACATCATATCATGATTTAGAAACGGCAAGCAGATTATATAAAAAAGTTCTTAATGTGGAGTTATCTGAAATTTCTTCAACAGATAAATTGCGTGACTATGTACGCAAACGACATGATTTTGTTCATAGAGGCGGGAAAGATGAACAAGGTAATGAAGTGACAACAAGCAAAGAAGAAGTCAAAGAACTTCTCGATGAGATTGAAAAGTTTTGTCTAGAGATCAAAGGCAAACTTAATCCGCCATTCTCGGATGATTTTTTCTAACGGAGCATGGCATGAATGGAATAAATGACCTTACCCTCGCTCGTCGTCTAACATGCCGTGTGGCAGAGGCCTGCACTGGCCTTGAAAACGGCGATGCGCCGATCCTCTCTCAAGTTAGCGATGCCACCGCCGAACTTTTGAAATGGTGGTTCCAACAGGATTTTATGGATACGCGCTCTTACAATTTCCATGAAGGGCAACGCGCCGCGATTTTGAACATTATCTACGCCCATGAAGTCCTGAAAACGGCTTCACTTAAGGGACTTTATGAGAACGTCGCGCCAGAAGTTCTCGTGGCCAGCGCCCAAGCGGTGGAACTTATCGGCGCGGATAAAAACGACTGCCCCAAATACTGCCTCAAGATGGCGACGGGTACGGGCAAGACGTGGGTTTTGCAAGCCCTTATGGTTTGGCAGATTCTCAATGCCAACCGAGATCCCAGCAATTCCCGTTATACAAAGAATTTCTTGGTCGTTGCCCCTGGTCTTATCGTGTATGACCGTCTGCGCGACGCATTCGAGGGTAAAGAACGCGACGGAAAGCGTGATTTTGCAACGTCTGACCTTTCGATTTTTCAGGATCTATTCATCCCAGCCGCGCACCGCGACGAAGTTTTTCGCTTTGTTCAGGGAGCCGTGTGCCCCAAGGAAGAAATTGGACGTAAGGTTACGTCGGGCGGCATTATCGCCATAAGCAACTGGCACGTTCTAAGCGAAGAAGGCGAGGATGACGGCCAGCAAGAAATGGTTTTCGCCCCTGGTACGCGTCCCGATGCAAAGGACGTTATTAAAGACCTGCTTCCCTTAACGCCAGGAACGTCGCAGGGAAATGACCTCAACGTCCTTAACAGGCGTTTTCAGCGCGGCGGGATCCTGAACTATTTGTGTGAGCTGCCGAGCTTGATGGTGTTCAATGACGAAGCACACCATATCCACGAGTTTAAGCGCGAAGGCGAAGTTTCCGAGGTGGAGTGGCAGAAGAGCCTTTCCTTGATTGCTGAACCCAAAGCGGATCGTTTCGTTCAGGTGGACTTCTCAGCCACGCCTTACAACGAGGTTGGTACGGGCAAAAAGGCCAAGAAGTCGTTCTTTCCGCATATTGTCGTGGATTTCGACCTTAAAACGGCCATGCGCCTTGGCCTTGTAAAGTCGCTCGTCCTCGATAAACGAAGCGAAATTGGTGCGCTTTCCGATGAGCAATTGGAGTTCAAGGCTTACCGTGACGAAAACGGAAACCCGCAACTAGCCGAAGGCCAGCGCATTATGCTTCGCGCAGGCCTGACCAAGCTTCGCAAACTTGAAGAGGATTTTGCCAAGCTTGATCCCGACCGCCATCCCAAAATGCTTGTCGTTTGCGAAGACACGTCTGTCACGCCCCTCATTGAGGACTTTTTGCGTCTCGAAGGGCTGGGGCATGACGAGATTTTGCGCGTTGACTCCAACCGCAAAGGCGAACTCAAAATGGATGAATGGAAGGTTCTGCGTGAGCGCCTGTTCGATGTTGACCGCCACGCGCACCCGCGAGTCATTATAAGCGTTTTGATGCTCCGTGAAGGTTTCGATGTGAACAACATTTGCGTCATTGTTCCCCTTCGCGCCTCGGCTGCTGGCATTTTGCTGGAACAAACGATTGGACGTGGCCTGCGCCTCATGTGGCGCGGCGCGGATTTTGACGACATTAAGCACGAAAACCGCAAGCTGATCTGCGAAGGTAAAACGCCGGAAAGTATGATCGACATTCTTTCAATCGTTGAGCATCCGGCTTTCATCGAGTTCTATGAAGAGTTGATTAAAGAGGGTCTTGTTGGCGAAACTGAAGACGACGACAATACCGGAGGCTCTTCTACAGGTGACTTGGTTGCTGTTGGGTTGCGCTCGAACTATCAAGACTATGATTTTGCCATTCCGTTTATCCTTCGAGAGAGAGAAGAGGAAGTGCAAACGCGGGAGATTGCCGTTTCTTCCCTTGAACCTTTTACGACCTTTTCAGTTGATAGGCTGAAGGCAATGATCGGAACCGGAGAGAAGTTCCACTCTGAAGACGTTCAGGACAAAACTCGTTTTGGCGACTATCGCGTGAATGGCGGCGTGATGACGGCGACAGGGTACAATGATTACCTTGGGCGTATCGTTCGCCGCATCACAGAGGCTCTAAGCCAACCGCTTACCGATAGCTCCACCAAGTACAAGAAAGGCACCGAGTTTCCGCACATCCAGATCAACCGCGCCTATCTTGCGGAAGGGATTGACGAGTACATACGGACGCGGCTTTTTGAAAAGCCGTTCGATCCTTTTGAGAATGAAAACTGGCGCATCTTGCTTGTCGATCCTGTGACAGAACACATCATGAAGATTTGGGCGCGTCAGCTATTGGCGGCAGAGGAAACGGCTGTTACGGCGGATGCCGAAGTGACGCACCGCCTGCTTTCGGAAGTTCCCAAGCTTACCATGCGCGAAAGCTCGTCTCTCGCGGTTAGCAAAAGCATCTATTTGCGTCTGCCTTATCCTTCCCGCAGCGGCGGACTAGAGCGGGCCTTTATCGAAACAGCAGATCGGGACGGCTCCGTCGATGGTTTCTGCAAGCTCAATGAGCAAAAGCACACCTTCACAAGACTGCGCTATATCAAGGAAGATGGGCTTCCGGCCTTCTATTACCCCGATTTTCTGGTTCGAAGCGGTGACAAGATTTATCTCGTCGAGACAAAGGCACAAGGACAAGTTAATACGCCAAACGTGAAGCGCAAGAAACGCGCCGCCGTCTCATGGTGCGATAGGCTCAACAGCCTCGCGCCGGAGCAGCGCGGCAATGCCGAATGGCACTATGTTTTGCTTGGCGAAGGCGTTTTCTATGAATGGCGAGACAAAGGCGCGTCCATTAAGGACATGCTGGAATATGCAAAGCTAAGGCCTGTTGACGAAAGGGTTCAATCGGCGTTTGCTTTTTAGATTAACTTTTGAGCGGCAAAGGGTTATCCCTTCGACTATAGTTGCTCATCTTTAGAATAAGGAGCCGCATGGAAAACCTTCCCAAATACAAGCTGCTTTCTTCTGAGACAGCAGGAGGAAAACCTAATCTTCTCGACGGAAAAACAGCGGAGGAAGGCCTGCGACGGATACAGGCACTTCTGGCAGATTGGCTGCGCATGGAGAATGTTGTTGTTTTAACTGCCGCTGGCTGCTCTTTTGCGTGTGGCGGAAGACTGATGGCTGGACCAAAAGATAATAATCTGGAGTGTGTTGTTCTTAACGCCGTTGAAGCCGCGCAATTGGATGAAAACGCCAAAGCCGTTATTCAGCACAGAAAATCAACATGGCCAGAAGATGATGCTTATGGCCCCTTTGGATTTGAGGAGTGGCTAAGTTATGTGTTTAACGCGCCAAGTCTGTCCCAACCTGCATCTTCTCCCATTAAGTCTGTTATTTGGAAAACGATTAAAGACCAGGAGGAAAAGGGTCTAGCTCTCGATGATAAGGATTTAACAAGTTTGCGTAGCCTTATTGAAAAAGCAATCTATGCAGAATGTTCCTTACAAATTGATCGCACAGAACTTTCATCAGATCACGAACAAAAAACGTCGGGTCATATTCCTTTTTTAGCAAAACTCATCGCACGAGATGCAAACCTTGGCAGGACGCATTTGTTCACCCTTAATTATGACACCCTATTCGAACAAGCGATGGAAGAGCTTGGGATACAGTATTTTGATGGTTTTTCAGGAAAGGCTTGCTCTCGCTTCGATCCGTCGGTCTATGGCTTGGACATTTATTATCCTGGAGACGTTGCTGAAGGGCGGGTTCGTCGTTTTGATAAATTCTTGCAGTTCTACAAACTACATGGGTCTCTTCATTGGTCTTTTGATGAAAAAAACATATGTCGCGCAAAACACCAAGATTTTGATTTTGTAAAAGACTATAAAGAACAGACCAATGAGAAAAAGGCGGAACGGCTTATATCGAAAGAATTTGGAGCTATTACCTCTTATGGGATACTCCCAACCTCACAGAAGTTTTCGCAAACGCTCGAAATGCCGTATGCTCATCTATTTCGCTTATTTCACGCAAGATTAAACCAACCGCAAACATTTCTGCTCGTCCTTGGTTATGGTTTTGGAGACGAGCATGTCACGCGAATTATTGAAACAGCCCTCATGAATCCATCTCTCGTAATGCTGGTTGTCGAACCAAACCCCAACAGCCTTGTCGTTAAAAAGATACTGAATTACCAGAAGCTAGGACAAAGGGCTTTCGTTTTGACATCAAGCGATGAAAGTTGGAAAAAGAACCCCTACCAATATGCAACCTTTTCTGACTTTGCCCAAAACATTATGCCCGACATTAAATGGCTTGAAGATTTCAAACGCCTTCGTTCTTTTGAAGAGCAAATTGGTAATGCGCAGAAAGATGGAGCGCCATCAGCCATGTTAAGCGAGGGATGATGGAACAAACCCGTGTCATAGGCCATGTTGTTGCTATATATGGTTTCAGATTAAAAGTAGAGCTTTCCCCTGATGCAAAGTCTTCGTCAAGGGCAACCCCAGATGGGGTTCAACGCGCTGTTGCTATAAACTCCTTTTTAACATTTGATCTTGGTGCGGGAACTTATGCGATAGGAATGTTAAGTGACTTGGAAGCGCGTGAAAGCTACGACCCAACACAAGACAAAGAATTATCGTTAGAACTGACAAAACCGCGACGCATTGCTTCCGTTCAACTTTTAGGAACAGTTAAGCAAGATGGAAAAAGGGAATGGAAATTTGATACTGGCATTACGGTGCTGCCAACACTTGATACGCCTGCAGAGGTTGCCTCTCCAGACATTCTCTCCGGTATTTTTGCCTGCCCCCCAAAACGAAACAGGCCCCATTCCAGCACAACAGACGATTATGATTTCCCGCTAGACTTAGGTCATCAAACGGGAAATGAGGACGTTATAATCAAAGCATCTTTTAATGACTTATTCTCTCGCCCTCTTGCTGTTGTAGGGAACACGGGGTCTGGTAAATCTTATACAGTCGCAAGCTTGTTACGTGGCATTATCGAGCTTGAACGGTTTTCCACGATTTCAGATGCAGAACCACACGTCTTTATCCTCGACATTAACGGCGAATACGCAAACGCCTTTTTAGATAAAGGCAGATCGTCCTATACACGCGAGCCAAACAAAATATATTTGAATGGAGAGGAATTTTGTGTTCCTGCGTGGTTGATGAATGGTGAAGAAGTTTGCGAGTGGTTACAAGCTTCTGAAGCTACACAAGAGCCAGTATTGAAAGACTGGTGGGCGATTGCAAAATCAAAACAGATGGGTATCGGATCATATGATCCATTACAAATTGCTATTCAGAAAATAGACGGGGCAATTGGTTGGTTGGACAAAAATAGCCCCAAGAGTGCTTTCAAGCTCGCGCTAGATCATGCCAAACAATATGCGCCTGACGAAGACTGGGACAGTCTCACGGCCCTTCCAAAGTGGTCAGATGATACTTCAACAAAAAAGGATGACTGGGCAAAAATCACCAATGACAAGGAAGTTCGCGATTCTCTCGGAAAATTTCGTGGGAATCTGTTGGAAAAAATATCTATAAGACAACAGGATGGCATTAACTTTGCGAGAACCGCCGATTCTCCTCGGTTTGTTGCCTTAAATGATTTTCGTGACCCAAATCTTGTCGATAGATCAACAGACATAGATGGAAGTAAAAAAATAGATCAGTATCTTCTAACATTAAAACTTCGTCTTCGCACAAGGCTTGATGATCGACGCTGGCAGTCATTCTTTAGCTATGAACAGCAAAACGTTCACACGTTTGAAAATTGGATAGAGAAAATGGGGATCGGCCAGAAGAACGGCTGGCGAATCTCTATTTTGGATCTTTCAATGCTAGCCTCCGAAGTTTTACCCTTCGTCTGCGCTTTGATTGGTAGGCTCCTTTTGGAGACGAGGGAAATGTTGCGGCCAGATGTTCGTAGCAAATATCCCTGGGTGCTCGTTTTAGAAGAGGCCCACAATTACGCAAGGCCATCGGCACTTGCAGAAGACCGTGGGCAAACCCTTTCCCGTAGAGCTTTTGAGCGCATCGCTAAAGAGGGACGCAAGTTTGGTCTCTCTCTCATTGTCGCTAGCCAACGCCCAAGTGAGATTAGTCCGACGATTGTAAGTCAATGTGCAAACTTTTTTGCCCATCGGTTGCAAAATCCAGATGATATAGAACATTTCCGCCGCATTATCCCGAAACAGGCACAAAGGCTGCTCGATCAAATAACAGTTTTAGCGGCAGGCGAATCCATTGTCTTCGGAAGTGCTGTGCATATTCCAACACGTGTTCAGATTAGGATTCCATCCCAAGAACCGTGGAGCGCAACAGCAGCGCCATATGTTGATTGGGCAAAGACAGACCAGTTCCCAATAAAAGACGTTATTACAGACTGGGGGCTTGTGGAGGAAAAAGTCGTTGAGAAAGATTTTTCTGCGGGAGATAGTCAGCTAGAAGAAGAAACCACTACGGCTCCTGCTGCACAAGGAAGCAGCTATCCCTCACAAAATGGTTCCAATGATCTTGATGACGAGATACCGTTCTAAGGTATAAAGTTAATCCATAAAAAACGTGCCCGTTGTAAATCCATCAGGAAGTTTTTGTGTCCGTATTTCTTTTCCATCCCATGTATGAACGGTTTGTCCTGTGGGATCATTAGGAAGAGTTTCGTTGCGGAAAATCCAGGCGCTTCCTTCTTCACTTGGGTCAACCCAAGTGGATGATATGAGCCTTGCGTTCTCCGGCATATCGGGAGAAAGGTCGGCCCTGTTTCGTGCCCGAAGCCTATTAAGCGCGTTTTCAGGCTTTTCTGCCTCAACATCAAATTCAAAAAATTGAATGCGTGCAGCCATGATTTTGTTGGTTGATCGCTTACCGCGTGTTGTTTGTTCGCTTTGCATGAAAGATTCCTTTGTTCGTGTTTCCGTGAAAATCTATCGCGGAATAAAAAAGAATCCCAGACGAAAAAACGTCACTTGTTATAATTCCCATTCTCTGGCCCCTTCGAGAGGGAAGGATTATCTTCTGTTGGCGTTTCAATATCCGGTACTTTGTCGAGAAGTTCCTCGGCGCTGCCCTCGATCTTTTGAAGGAACGGAAAGCGTTTGACGAGGACACGGAAGAGCGCGGTCACGCTTACGGCAACCAGCAACGCCAGACCGCCGAGGAAGGTTTCATACGCAAGCGGGTCAAGGCCATGGTGAACGTTTAAGCTGTGTCCTGCAAAATACACCGTCGCGCCAGCGATAAGGCCAAGCGCGTTGCTTTTTCCCTTATGGCGGAACTTCGTGAACCACACGATTTTGCTCAACATGCCCATCTTGTCCATCCTTTCTTGCAGACGCAAAAGGAGCGCAGAGGTTTCCCCGTGCGCTCCTTTTGGCTCGTTGTGGGTTAGGCTTCTTCCGTGGAGGCCGTAGCCGTGTCTTTGGCGGTGCTTTCGGCTTCTTCTGCAAAGGATGTGCCTTTAAGAAGAGCGTCGGCCTTTGCTATATATTCAGCATAAATGGCCTCGCGCTTTTCGTCGGTCATGATGCCTGCATTGTGCAAAAGCGTCGTGACCTGGCCCAAGAGATCGTTGAACGTCTCGAAGGCTTTTTGAACCGCTTCTTCCGCCGTCGTAAGGCCGGACTCGACCAGCGCAGTCAGGCTTTCAAGAGCCGTTCCGAGTTCTTCCAGTTTTACGGTCACTTCCGCCGCGATTGTTTTCCCGCTTTTGATCGCTGTTGTGACGGAAGAGATGATCGACGCGACCGACGTGGCCGCGCTTGCGATAGTGGCTAAACTCATTATTCGTTTCCTTTCAGTTGGGTTTCGCAGTTGTCGGCGGCTTCGGCCAAGGCATCGAAAGCCACGTCCTCTTCGTCCGTGATTGTGTCGGTCACGGTGTCCGCATCGACGGCGGTTTTTAGCGCCGTGATCTTGGTTTTGTGGGCGTAAATGGCTGGCGCATAGTCGGCCTTAAAGTTTTCTTTGCCTTTGCACTTTTCGATTGCATCCTGATATTCCCGCCCGCGAGACAGGTGAGAATTAAGCTGTTGCTCGGCTAATAGCCCGCTACAGGCCGAAAGCCCCAGAAGCGCAAGGCCGAGACAAACGACCTGTGCGCCTTGTTTGAGTTGCGTCATATTCATGTTGTTCTTTCTCCTTTCAGTTGGATTGTGCTGCTTTTTTTCCAAAGAGCCGCTTCCGCCGCACGGCGGCGGGATAGGCCGTCCAGAACCTTTCCTTTCGATTTGTTCCAACGGGCAAGCTGCGCCGGAACATGGTCGTAAAGGCCTTGATTGAGTTTTCTCAAAAGGGTTGATCGCTTGAAGTTGCCCGCGCCCACGTTGAAAACGAACGAGACCAGCGCGGCGAATTGTCTTCGGCTTAACGGCACGTCAACGCATTGTTCAATAGGCAGCGCGGCCCTGGTTAGGTCGTCCATAAGGAGGGCTTCGGCCTGTTCTTTGGTTATGGCTTGGCCCTGCACAACGCCTTGCGTGTGGCCGTAGCCGATTGTCCATTTACCTGCCGGACACAGATAGGCGGACAAGCGCAAACCCTCGAATATCTTGACGAGATCAAGCGCCTCTTGAGGGATTTCAGGCATGACTAGCTATGCGCCGTCCACCAGCGCAGCAGATTGTTGGCAATGAACCCTGCCACGGCACCCAGCGATAGGATCACGGCAAAGCCGCCTTTCCAGCGGTTGGCTAGGCGGTCGAGCTGGTCGAGGCGGGTGTCAACGCTATCGACCTTGGTTTTTAGGTCTGTGACGGCGGAGAGAAGGCTTGCGACTTGCGCTTCCAACCGTCCGATAGAACGGAAGAACTCGATTTGCTCGTTGGGGCTCATGGCAATAGGCTCCTGATCCAGCCCGTTGGGAAGGCTTTCTGTGTGTATTTGAGGCATGGATTATCCGGCGATGATGATCACGATGGGCTGTGCGGTTGTCGCGCAGGAAGCTGCTGCGTTTGAGCGAATGATTTCAACGGTGAGTTGGCTTGATCGCGCCTGAGGCGTTGCAGGGCGAGATATGATCTCTGTTGCGCAGGCACTCACGCGCCCGTGACCATTGAGCGGTTTGCGTACGATTTCTGCGGTGGTTTGAGAGACGAGAAGCATCAGGCTTGGACCTTGTAGCCGAACTCGGCGGCGTTAATGTCAGTTTCAGTCCATGATGTTGCAGCAGAAGGGTTCTGCTCCCAAATGTGCCTGTAAATGAGATAGGAGTCGGAGAGGCTGATGTTGCTTCCCTCATGAATCGTGCCGTCATTCAGAGCTATCGCTCTTAAAATCCGTGGTCCGGCATCGTCCTTACGGGCCATCAAGTTGATTTGTGCGCCGTGGATCACGTTGCCATTTGTGCCAAGGTCGTCAAAGGAGAAGGTATCAACGTCTCCGACCACGTCGCTTGTGTTGTAGCTTGTGTCCGCGTCCGCTGGGGTTTCATCCACATTCTCCCAGTTGGCGGTCGAGCCGACGGGTGTGAAGGCGGCATTGCTGCCCTGACCATCCGGATAAAGCGTGTCTATGCGGCAGTCACCCAAATAATCGTTGTTCGTGTTCCCTGTGCCATCACATATGTAAAGATCATGGAATCCCGTACCAACCCATGAGGCACAGCCAAAGCGAATGGTTCTGGCCGTTGCAAGGCTGGAAGAATATTTGGTGTCACCCGTATAGGTGGCCCAGACCTGTTCGTTAACTCTGACCTCAAAAGTGCCGTTCGTGTCGGCTATTACGGCCTTAACTTCAATGTAGTTCCATACGCCTGCTTGAAGTGTTTGGGCGGCTGTCGTGAGCAGGACGGATCCGTCACCGCGATAGAGCTGGATCACGCCATTGGTGAGGCACAGGGTGAGTTGCACGCTGGAGGTCGCGTCAACAAACTGAACCGTTTTGGCGGTGTTCGTGGAGTTAATTTCTGGACAGAAGGCGAAGCCAACAATCCATGTCGTTTGATCATCAAGCGAGATCGCAAAACGATCCCCACCGCTGTTGTACAGCTTGACGGCAACCGATCCAGCGCGCCTGCCGACCATGGTGCTGATTGAGGCGTTGCTGACAGTTGTATATTTTAGGGGCATTTGAGCTGGTATGGCATAATGGTCAAACCCGTCGATAAAACGTAGAGCCATAGAGGGAGTCTCCTTCAGATGCGTAGGCCCGCCAAAGCGAAGCCAATGTCAGATAAGGTGTCATCCTGTGTCGTGGGAGCTATAAGGGTCAGGATGTCGCCTGTGGCAAAGTCTGTTGTCGTGGGGCAGTTGAATGTTGCGGCTGTACTGGAAGCGGCAAAGCGCAGCGTGGCGAACTCAGCCCCGTTCTTGCAGATCGAGAAAGAAACCGAGGCAGTCGCGGCAACCGCTGCAACCCCCATGCTTAAGGGCATATTCGCAAGAAAGCGCACGGATCGGGGTAAAGGAAAGCGCAGGATAATGGCCCCTTCAACGGGCTTGCCCAGCAAAGAGCCGCCAATATCATACGGAGCCGTGCCAGCTTCGGCAGCGATGGTGAAGTTGCTCCCATCGCAATAAAGGAGCTTGCTTTCGCCGCTCCCGAATGAAAGAGCCGTGCCGGATGGTGTCTTGACCGAGAGGGCATAGCCTCCACTCGTCGCATTAAGGACAAAGAGCAGTTTGGGATATGCCGGAACGGTGATTGTCCGCGCCGCCGTCAGGACTCCGGTAAACTTAAGGGCCATGCTGCCTAGCATCTGAGCATCACTCAGCGTCAAATCGGTATCAGAAAGCGTGATTTCCGTAAGTTGACATAAGGCTTTGTCCAGCGCGTCAAAGGCCGTGTTAGCTGTGACTTCCTTTTGCGCTTGGGAAGAGACGATATGCGCTATCTCAAGATTGGGGGTTGTTGTCATGTTTCTAACCTTTTGTTCTGGAACGGGTCAGGTAACTGCTTTATGTTCTTTAGGGTTTGTCTTTACCTTAAATCGCTAAAAGGCTCTCAAGGAGGAGATCGCTCTATGACGTTTGAAATAACACCTGCATCACCCAATGACCTCGACGAAGCCCTTTCGTTTATTCAAGAAATTATAGGCGCGGGTGAAACCTACGCTTTATCAGGAGACATGGTGCGACAGGACATCCATGATTATTTTTTTCACAAAGGGCACAAGGTGTTTAAAGCTACTTTAGATGGCGAAATTGTTGGCATTTGTTATCTCCGTGCAAATCAAAGTGGCGGCGGGAGCCATGTTGCTAATGCCGGATTCATGGTCTCTTCTCTTGTGCGCCGAAAAGGCATAGCGCGACGAATGGCAAGGCATATTCTTGATGTAGCCAAGGAATCAGGGTTCATGGCCATGCAGTTCAATTTTGTTGTAAGCACAAACATGGCGGCGGTCACTTTGTGGAAGGATTTGGGCTTTGATATTGTTGGAACGCTTCCCAAGGCGTTTAATCATCCTGCGCAAGGAAAAGTTGACGCTTTAGTCATGTATAAATTTCTCTGAAGGCTTAAACCGTGGCCTTTCCTGCGTAGCCGCGCCCGATGGTTGCGTTCATTTGATAAATCGCCACGGCCAGCGTAGATTGTGCTGCGCCAAAATCTTCTTCCTGCTCGGCAACGCTATAGGCCGCGCTTGTTGAACTGGCCGTGAGCGTTCGCACTACCGTCTCGCCGCTCAAAATGTCGATTTGATAGGATTCCTCGCTCTCAAAAACCGGCACGTCGATCCCATCAAGCCATTCCCCATTCCATCGGGCGCGCCGCACCCATGAGAGCGTTAGATTGCCTGAAGTGTCGCGGCTTCCTGCAATATGCGCTGGCGCAAAACACCGGAGCGAGGCTGCGTTGTAAGCAAGGCTTGATTGCCGCGCGTCATCCCACTCACCGCCGGAGGGCAGGCATTTGTAATAAGACGTAGCCCCGATCTGTGATTGCCCCATATTCATGCGGTAGAGATCGCCAGCAGCCAAAACGATGAACCGCTCTGCGACCGTATGCGTTCCGATGGCCCATTCTGTGCCGCGCCGCCCGCGCAACAGGCCGGAAAGCTCATAAAGGCCACTCGATACCAGCGTTGCATCCCGCCATTGGATAATTTCGTGGCCCAAAAGCGCGACGTTCGCATAGTTTAAAACTTCAAGTTCGGTTTTGCTGTCGAGGGAGCCGGAAGATAGCGCAACCTGAAGCACGTTGTCCTCGTCCCAAACCCACGGGCTGCGCGGGTCGTCCAGCGCGTTCGCGGCCCAACCGAAGGCCGGTTCTTCGGAGCCTGTCCCTACAATGTCCCACGTAACCGCGTCAGTCGAACGGTAGAGGCTAGCACTGCTGGCCCCTTTGAGGCCGAAGGCGTAATAAAGCCCCAACCCATCATCAGCCTCGCGCAGCATGGGAAGATCCATGATAAAGGCCGAGATTGGCGTGGCGATGGCGATTGCGCCAGACTCCAACGCCGCGCCTGCACCAGCTTTGTCCGAACGATAGGCTAGCGCGTCTTCCAGCGTGGCTTGGCAGGACACAACGTTATTCGCGCCAAAATCCACCTGCGTCAGGCGCACCTTAAGCATCACATCTTTTAGCGTGAGATTGATAACATCGGTTGGATTAAGCCGAAGCCATTTGGGCGGAAGATCAAACCCAACGGTTGTCCGCCCGATCCAAGCGTAAGTCAGGGTCTTTTCAGCCACTTGCGCGGCTTCATCTGCCGTCAGAACAACTGTAAGCTCCACGCTTTCTAAATCCCGTGTCACAACCGCATTGCTGGATCGCGCCGCGTGCTGGGTGTTGGTCTGATAATCGCGGTTTGGGTCGTAATGCGTGAGGTCGATCCGAAGCGGTAATTCAATCTCTTGTTCCCGCGTTTCGGTCAGGCGTACCGGATCGTTGTTGCTTGATCCTTCTACGGCACCCAGATCGTCATAGGGGATCGTGGCAACGACTTCCTGCCCACGCGGGACGAACGTCAAAAGACCGTCCGTTTCCACCGCGTCAATGAAATAGGTTCCGAGCAAGGGCTCCAGAACATCCCGCGCAGACGAACGGCGGCTCATAACATAGCCGTTCACGGATTCATTGACTTCATTCACCAGAAAATCGGTTTGCTTAAGGCCTGCGCGAAGGCAAAGATCGGATAAAATATCCGCAAGGGCGACCCGATTGGAGCCATATCGCTCTAGCGGATATTTAACATAGCCATCATTTGTCGAGACAATCATGCTATGGGTGAATTTCTCATAGCATCCACAAAAATGGGTGGCATAAGTCGGGGCATAAGCAGACAGGTCGTATGTTTTCTCGATCTGCATAGTTACAAGATTGACCAAGCTGATAGTGGCCCCACTGCATGTCCAAAACTGCCCGTTTTGGGGATAGGATTTGTCTCCTTGCAGCGTATAACCGACAGCAAGATGTACGCCATCAACCGTGGCGACATAGCCGGAATGAATGTCCCATTTGACGATCCGACCTTGCGCGTTGAACTTGAAGTAAAGATAGCCTGTCGTATCATCCCAAAAGACAACGTTCGGGTTCACGCCGCCTGTATAGGCCGCGCACTCCATGATCTCCACGTGCGCCACGCCCAGCAAGTTAAAGGATACCTTTTTCGCGAAGGAAGCCGAGATTTGCCAGATGTTACCTTCCCCATCCTCGCATAGAGGGGCTTCCTCATAATGTGAGTCCAGAACCTCGGAAAGATCACGAAGAAGCTCAAAATCCGTGCTGTAAATCATCCGCGTGCGCGGAACGAGGATTTTGTTGCCTTGCACACTGCCCGTGACACTGTAGCCTATGCGGTTTTTGGTTTTGTCCATGACCGCCAAGGTTTCTGGATGGCGTTTAACAAGATGCATCCCGACGCCATAGGCGTGAGAGGCATGGTAAAAATAGCCTTCGCTATCGAAGCCATAGAGGTCGCCATAAAGGTTATGTTCAACATCGAAGGGAACATTCAGCAACAGGACGTTCTTGATAAGGTCATATTTGTAAATTGTGCTATCCGTTGTAAAGCCGACGAGCGTACCGTCCGGAGGCCAGATGGCCCCGCCGTTTCGGTATTTGCCAGCAACTGTCGGGAAGATCGTGGCATCGCAAGCCATGTCGCCAGAGCCGACGACCTCTGCGCTGATACTGGGAATGCGGTTTGAAAAGTCAGCAAGCTGCAAGTCCGTGAAGACCAAATAGCACAGGCCACGGTGCGCAGGCACATTGCCTGTGCCAAGGTGCATTTCCATCGTGCTATCGGGCTTTTGCGTTTCCGTTCCCAAATGAATGCGGATTACACCTGATTGTTTTTCGGTCGCTTGTGTATTGCTGGCCGAGGCATCGTAAATCAGCTTTGTATCCGCCCAAATGCGCCGGATAGCAGAGACCGGCCCCGCGCACAGTCCTACCGCAAAAGAAACCGAATAGGTGTAGCTTGCTTGTTTGGCTCCACCGCCGCCTTTACCGCCCGCGCTGCTTTCATGGCGCGTTTCTTTCAGATCCGTTGACCAAATGACATTACCTGCGACACGCATGGTGCCGTAAACAAGTTGGATCGTGCCGCCATAGGTCGAAGACTGAACCGAAAGATCATCCAGCTTTGAGCCTTCAACTTTCGTCTTGGAGCCAAACAGGAGGTTACCAAGGACAACGCCACCAAGCCACCCAGCGGTCGCGCCAAGGCCCGCCGCTGATGTCAAACCAGCACCCACAATGCCTAAAGCAAGAACAGCCATTATTTGGGATCTCCATCCGCCTTCGCCAAGGCTTCGGCGCGACAAGCAAAAACAGGATAACGATAAGCAGCCATGATCCGGCTGCGCCAAAGATCATCCAGCCCATGCTCGACCACTTTGCCAGCACGGGAGTAGCTGTGAATAATGCCGCAATCCGTTATAAGTGCCACATGCTGCGGCTCTTTCCCCCATGCCATAAAGTAAATGTCGGCCATCGTCGCCTCGACCACAGGGATTTGCACGAGCCATGTCGCCAACCCCTCGCGCATCCGGCGCGGGTTGGGCATGATTGAATAGTTATTGAACGCCTTGGCTTGCGGTGAGGCTGGATCGTAATCCACGAGCCCCAATGCCATCCCGACGCCTTTAATCAGACCAATACAATCGCACCCCACGCCGCGCACACATCCTTGATGTTTAAAGGGCGTGCCGAGCCATTTGCGGGCTTCCAGTAAAGCCGTTAATCTGGTAACCATAAGAGAAGTCTCCCTGTGTTGTCTTTATAAATAGAGGAGGTTCTATGCGCATTTGTAGGGTTGTCAGAAAAAGAAATACCCAAGAGGGAAATGTTGAAAATGTGCTTTTGTCCGCTTTAAAGAATTTGGATATGAAAGACGGGCAATTTGATTTCCTCATGACCTATGGAGGCTTTATCAACACCAAAGCAGATAGAAACCCTAACAATAGAAGTTGGGCCTCTACGAAAGAAGACCTGCGTCCGTTCATTGAAGCCGCAGAAAAAAAGATTAACACCCTTATCACAGATAAATTTTATAGAGTCGCTCAAGGAAAAGTCCGGTTCCTATCTTTGGGCGTGGATGTGAGTTCCCCTGATTTGAACTCCCCTAAACTGAAATCATCTGGATCACATTTGTTTAAATCAAGTGCTGAACTTATCGCAGTAATTGATGTGGCGAAAAAGAAGATCATACATTGGACGGGAAAATCCTATCCAACGTCTGATCAAGAACGAACCCTTGTGCAGGTTTCTGACCTGGACTCGCACTTCATAAAACTTGGAAAAAAAGAAATCCTTATTTTGGGATGTCATGATTTGAACATGTTCAGTTCACGAGGAGCTTCCACGAGAAAAAAAGGAGGAGAAAGAGATAAGAGGTGCAAGGAAATGTGCAGGCTGCTTAAGAAGCATCAGCCACAAGTAGCTCTTCACCATCCTCACTGCACGGATTCTCCTAGAATTTGGCAAATAGCATGGAGCGGTCTTAAAAAAATATTACGTGTTGAACCTATTTGGGCAAGCGGGATTCACTATGCTCCTTCTAAAGAACCAAAATGTAGAGGACCACTCAAAAAAGTCCTTGAAGCCACACGATCAAATTCTAAGGACATCGTTGACGTCATTATCTAACGACCATCTGGATAGCTCAAAACCGCGTCGGTGCCTGGAACATAGGGTTCGCCTCTAAAGTTGATGCCGTTGTTGTAACGGGAACAACAGGTCTCGAATGTTTTGTCGCAGCCAGGTTGCGCTATGTACGTGTCGCCCACCGCGATTTCAGACGGCATGGGTAGAAACAGCGTGAACGCGCCAGAGGCAAAGGAACGGATTTCCATCTTGCGCCCTTTGTTGGCACCGCTTGTCCATGTCAAGAGACCGCCTTTCCAATAGCCATCCTCTTCCGTGCGCGTGGCATCGGTAAAGCCATAACGGTCTGTGGCCTCGGTAACGCTGCCCGATAATGTCAAAGCGGACAGATCAATGCCGCAACGCGCATCACCAAGATCGGCGCGGCAGTCTGCCGTATAAAGCTCCCCTATATTTTGGGAGAAAAGCTGCGTGAGGCCGCGCAGCTCTGCCCTATAAAGCGTGTCTTTAAGCTCGACTTGTCCAATCGTTCCGCGTTTCAGGACGATCCGGCCTTCTGAAAGAGCGTTCCAATTCACAAGGAAAATCAAAACTTCGGCATTATCCCAAACGCCATCGCGTAAATCCTGCGCGGTAATGGCTTCACTATCGAACGCGCTTTCAATATCGAGATTGTCCACCGAGAGGTCGGAAATGGTCTGAATGGCCGTGCGCGTATAGCCCGTTCGCGCTTCATAGGTCACGTCACCAATCACAAGGTCGCGGTCATGATCGGTAAAGCCGAACATCGCACCATCCTTGCGCATGACCTTCCAACAAGTCGCAAGGCTGGTGGTCTCGCCCGCAATGTGCGTGGCAAGCTGTGTAGAAGCATATTTCATGGATCACACTCGGATTTCTATAATCGTAATGTCCGACCATTCATGAAGATTGAAGTTTTCGATGCTGACATCCATCTCGTCCGTGTCGAAACGAACGGGCACGTCAAACTCAAAATCTGCCGTGATGATGGTGCCTTGCACTGGAGATTCGGAAAAAGTGACAATCCCCGTTGTCGTGTTGACCGAAACGCCCGTTGTGACCTTCACGCCACCCACATAAATGACAACCGTGCCGGAAACGGGCTTTGTGATTGTTCGTGTCTCGCTTCCCGTGCCGGATGCATACTCTTTAACCAGTTGAAATGTTTGCGTTTCACCATCGCCAAGGCCGATTTGCTGCCCCGTGGTCTTGTAATCCGTCCAATCTTTGAATCGGAACCCGTGCGCCTTTCCCTTACGGGCGCGAAAGAAGGCGATCAGGGTTTCAAGCTGGCTGGCCCGTTTCAGACCGGATGACACATCCCATTGCCCCCGCGCAGCCGACCAGTTCATATTCCTCTGTTCATAGCCGGAGGCCGTTGAGATAACGGACGTAGAATAAGCAGGCCCACCCGACGCGCCATAGGCGATGTCATCAGGAAAGCGAACTTCATGAAAACTCATAGAAAGACCCCCTCCGCTAGGCGGCGAGGTTCATTTTGCTTTTTCGATCTTCCGAAAACGCAAACTTACACCTACCGCAAGGATTAGCAGGATGAAAAGAATCAAGATGATTGGGTTGGTGAGGTAGACTTTTAGAAAGTCCGCGCAAAGCTGTAACGTGCTGATGTCGTTCATCGGTGTTTCCCTTCGGTTTGAGATTATCGACCAGCGGGATATTCCGCTGGTCGCCGGAGGTTCAAAACCGACACGAGGACGGCGCGATACTCTTTAGCCTTACGGCTTGGACATACAGTACCGCCCTCCGGCGTCATAGCCGAAAGGCGACATCCATAACGGATGATGTCATACCGCTCGTGTTGGGTTTTGAAGCCCATGAAGGCGGGGGTATGAATCCCGTCTTCATGCCTAAGAATGAAGGCAAGTCCTTCTTGGGTCAACAAAAATAAGCAAAACCAAGGTCTTGATAAGCTACATATTCCTCTTCGCTCGATTAAGGCTCTTTGTCGCCTTGGCCATGATCTGCCCTTGACTGGCGCGGAAGCTATCGGCGTTTGGCGTGGTTACGTTCATGACGAGACTGACCCCCGAAGAGCGGCGAGACCGATCTTTCTTTGAAATCACTTCCTCACCACGTTGCAGGATGACGGGAACTTCGTCCGATTTCAGGCCAGCGATCCCGCCGCTATGGTAACGGGGCGCACCTGCGAAAACATGCGCGGGGACAGCTCGCCTTAGTGTAGGATCGCCAACCGTGCCACCGTCGTGGAAAAAGGAACTGATAATGCTTCCCAGAAAGCCGCCATCGCTGCTGCCGTTTCCTGTCAGGCTATTGAATAAGGGCGTTGTGATGGATTGCTTGACGAGCATCCGCGTAATATCGGCTACCACCGAGCTTGCCAGATCATTGAGGCTGTTCAGACTAATCTCGCCCGATGTGACCATCTTCACTATCGCGTCTTCTGTCGCGGTCATGGCCTCCGTGAACGCATTCTCTATGGTCGTTGCCGTGTCGGTCGCGCTGTCCTTGTAATTCTGAAAAGCGCGAACGATACCTGCCGCAGGATCAGTGCGTGAGTCGAGCAAGTCTTTGTCTGCCCCCGCCAGCGCATGGTTATAGGTTCCTTGGCTGATGGCCCCAGCGTCTAATAATTGATTAAGGCGCTCAATCTTTTCGGCATAAAGCTCGGTTGCTGTTTTTGCTTCATCGGTGAGGCTTTTGCCTTCTTCCCGTAGCCTGTCCAGTTGCTCTTGCGCGGTCTTTTGATCGAAATACGCTCCAGCAAGATCACGAACCTGTGCGATAAGCGCGGGTGCTGCCGTTTTGGGCAGGGCATCGACGGCTTCCTTAATCGAAAGCTGCCGCGCTGTTAGCCCTAGCTCTTTCAATTTATCGTTCAGGCCATCGACAATTTTTTGCGCTTCAAGAAAAGCTTTCTCATCGAAAAGCTGTCCGGCAAGCTTTGCCGTTTGTTCGCGCTGTGCTCCCGTCGCTTTGTCAGAAAGCCGCGCCACCGCTTCTTCAATGAAAATATTCCGCTCGTCGGTGAGGCCGATAAGCTTTTGCTTAAGATCATCGACAATCTTTTGATTGGCAGAGGATTCTTTTTGTGCGGCCTCCGAAAGCGGGGTCTCAATATCAGAGATTTTAAACCCGATGGCTTTGCGGGCTGTTTCGATGGCTGTGTCAATTTGCGCGCTGTTTTCATCCGTGCGAAATCCGTTCAAAAACGTCTCGGTTTGCTTCAATTCGTCATTGAGCTTTTTGACTTGATAGGCAGGGTCTTTTTCAAGAAACTTTTCGATCGTTTCCGCATAAGGCTGGGCGCGTTTGTCGATGAGATCATGGACACGCTCTTCTTCAGCCGCATTCTTGCCTGCTTCCGCCTTTTTCTTTTCTTCCTTCTCGGCTTCAATGGCCTTTTGCAAGGATTCGATTTGCTTTTTAAGTTCGTCCGCCCGCTCTTCATGATTGGCGACGTTGCCGCGCACTTGAAGCATGGTCGGAATGTCGCGAATGCGAACCAATTCCTTTTCAATCTCGGCCAGTTCCTTCTTTGCCTCACTTAACTGCCTGTCAAGCGGCACTTTGGAAATAACCTCGGTCGTGGTTCTGAAAGTTGAGGCCAGCCTGTTGAGGATTGCTTCCGCTGTACCGCCGACGGCTTCAGTTTTGCCGATGGTTTTCAGCATGTCGTCCCACGCCACCGATAAACGGTGCGTTGCCCCCGTCAGGCCTTGCGTTTCGGCGCGTCCCGCTCCACCGACTTGCTGGGCAAGAGCATCAAGGATAAGGCGCTGCGCTTCGGCATGTTTTCCAGTTTCAACAAGTATGGCGATGACTTCTTTTTGCGAATCCGTAAAGCTCACGCCAACGCGCCGCAAAGCTGTAATGCCCTGAATGGGGTCTTCCAGCGCCTTGCCAAGCTGCGTTGCCGAGGAGCGAAGATCCTGCCCGAACACAGCGGACATATCTTGGGCAAGGTGAATGCTGCGTTTAAACGTGTCGCCTGCCACAGAGCGGAAGGTCGCCATGATCGCCGCCGCCCCTTCGACCGCTTCCGAGCTGGTCAGAGTTGACCTTTCCATGCCCTCGGCCATTTCGACGATTTCTTGTTTCGTTAGACCGGAGGCGTATCCCGTGGCTTTCAAAACGCCTTGCAAGCGGTTTTGTGCTTGTTCTTCTGCCATCGTTGCGGAAAGAGCGGCCTTGAGGCCAAGTGTCATTGCAGCCAATGCCGCCGCCGCTGCGAGACCTGCGGGGCCAATGGCCGCAAGGCCAGAACCCAGCGGCCCGATTTGTCCCGCCAGTCCTGTTGCTGCGCCTTTAACGTCATTGGCGGCAGCACCCAGAGCCTTCAGCGCACTTGAAGCGGGTTTGCCGGATTGGACAATCTCATTCAGAGATTTCTTGCCCGTTTTCCCAAACTCTATGAGTTCAGCTTTGGCCTTGCCGCCCTCCATCACAGAAAGGCGGATGGCAATGTTGTGTTGAGTCATCAATTTTCTCCTCGTCTAAATAATATAGAAATATCAAATTATTTGGCATATTATGCTGTTATCAAAATACAACAGCTTTTTATTATTGGATCAGCATGAAAATCTTCTCTCGCCGATATAAAACACCAATTGAATCTGGGCAGTTGATGGTCGAACTGTCTGCTCGTTTGCGGGGCAGAGTGTGGAAGGAAATGCAGGAAATAAACGAAACTATAAGAAAGACGACAGACGGAGGGTGGAACTATGATTCCTCTGTTCTTGATGAGGCAGAACACACGATCAAGAGACTTTATGGTGTTGATGAGTTTGATGTTTGGTTGAAATCCAGTGTCCAAGGAACTTCTTCTGAATTAAAGGATCTTGTTTGTAGCGGATGTTATCATTACCAGATTTTGGATGTAATCGAAATATGCTTCGGAGAATTGTGGGACTCTAAGAGATACACTTTTCAGCATGCGGTCAACTTAGCAATGGAAGATGAGAGATGTCCGTGGAGACTGTCCGATGGGTACTTTTTCAAAGTTGACTCTGAATTTTTAGAACAACACATCTTTTCCACTGCCCATTTGATGTTAGGAGATGACGGTTTTAAAGGGGCGTTGGAGGAGTTCGATGATGCTAGAGCTGATCTGACAGCGGGCGATCACAAGGACGCCATTCTGAAAGCATGCAAGAGCCTAGAAAGCGTTATGAAGGTTATCCTCACCGCACGAGGAAAAGACTTTTCTCCGACTGCAGCTGCAAAAGTATTATTGAACAATCTATCTGAAAGCGGTTTTTTTGGTGATATTCCAATTGAAGGGAGGAATGTCATTACAGGACAGGTTGTGCTGTGCTTACCTTCTTTACGTAATAAATTAGCCGGACACGGTCAAGGAGGGATTGTTGTAAATATTCCTCAATCATATGCCTCGTTATCAATAAAACTTGCTGCAGTTCTTAATACCTTTCTGATTGAACATCATCAAGAAACCCAAGAAATTGGGTCTCCCGACACGACTGAAGATAATGCACTCGATCAAGACGATGATATTCCTTTCTAGTTTTGCAAGTGAGAAGCTTTTTCATTGATCGCGGTGACAAGGCCGGATTCACAGGATGGCAAAAGCTCGGCCAGCGCGTGAAGGTCATAGCCCAAGGCTTCGCCAACCTTGAGCGCGGCTTCCATATCAACGCCTGCAATGCCGAAGCCCGCCGTGCGAAGCTGGCCGGAGCAACGCAGAATGACATCCCACGCTTGCCAGCCTTCCATTGTTTGGGGTTCGCTCTCGCAGTAGGGACAGCGTTTGCCCTCATGATTGGCTTTGCCTTTGCTGCATGGCAGATCAGCGTCCGCACATGCGCCACAATAAGAAGGCCCGCCGCCAAAATGCCATTTAGCGCGAGCCTCTAACCGTTTTTTTCCTGTTCCAGAAGCAGGGTCGGGCTTAGATAAAGCCGCTCAAAAGCATCCGCCATCGGCCACAAATCCATAAGAGCTTCCACGCCCGCGTCTGTTACGTTAGCAGGCTTGTCCTTATCATCGGCAACGCCTTCCCATTCCGTGATGGCAAGCGTGGCCAGCTTCTTAATAAGCGCTGCGCTTCGTCCGCCAGCGTCTTCCGTATCAGCTTTAAGCGCAGACACACGCGCCGCCATGACAAGGGCAGTCGAGGCGGGATGCACCTTGACGCGCACCCCATAGCCAAGATCAAGCCAATAATCTTCACGTTTGAGATCGAGTTTGATCATGCGTAGCTCTCCACATCGTTTGTCAGGATTACAGTCAGCATTTGACCTGCTGCGGTGTTTTTGGCGGCTTGCCAGTTGAAAGAAGCCTGAATGCCTCCAGCCCCATCAATCGGAAGCTTGGGCTTGGGCAGATAAACCTCGTGCGCGGTAAAGATCAGCGAACGTTCGGCATCAATCGTGTAACCGAATGACAAAGCTACCGCCGTGTTGTCGGTTGCCGCATCCAGAAGCATTGTGTCCGCAAAGCGCACATCAATTGTTCCCGTAAACGCGGCCACCGTCGGGTCGGCCCCGTCGATCTTTCCGTCGTCACGAATGGTTTCGATCTTTTCGAGGTTGTTTGTGTAGGTGAATTGTGCGCCTGTGACGTTGCCAAGCTGTATGCCATCCTTTTTAACGCTCCCCTGAAACTGATTGAAGCGGGTGATGACAAGCTCGGTCGGCGTTCCGCCCAGAGTGGCGGCAGCGCGATCCTCGCCTTGAGCAATACAGCTCATCGTCGCCTTTGCTCCACCGGAACGCTCAAAAGAAACCTGCATCGAATTGGCGCGAACGCCGCTATTCATAAAATAGCTTGAGGCCTCCGGTGTTCCGACTTCCAGCGATAAGCTAGGCAAAACGGTTGCGCCGGATTTGAAGGTGTGAACGTATGGCGCTTCAATCCCTGTCGTGACAGGCGCACCCAGCAAGGCGCGAAGCCAATAGCCGATATAACGAAGATCGACGGGCACAACCACGTCGCCTTCGACGTTGATAACATCGCGCATAGGCTGTGCGGGATCGCGACCTTGCCCCAGAAGATCGGACTCGATAAGTCCTTGCTCTGAACCAAGTTGCGATGAAATAAAGGGAAACTTGATAAAATAGCCCGATGGCGCAGTGCCATAAACGCTTTCAAATTGCCCCAATAGCTGCGCGTTCGCGCCATAGGCTCGTGACATGATACCTCCAATTTTTAGGGGAAAGAAAGACCGCTAACCGAGTTGGCTGGCGGTCACATAGATAAGTTCAATAGGAACAATGGTCGTTTGAACGCTTGGCGCACCTTCGATTGCCAGCGTGTCCGTGTCGGGTGCTTGCGGCGTTACGCGATCACATAAACCACCCAGCGTCGGATCATTTGAGAGAACAGCGGCAATCTCCTGAAACAATCCGTCCATCGTCTGGTTGCGCGTGTCGCCGTCAATCGCCTGCACGAAGATTTCAAGCGAGGCCGAATGTTCCCAATAGTAAGAGAGCGGTGAAAGCATGGTTTCGGGTTCGCCTGGATCGCCATCGCGCAAAATCAAAAGACCTTCTGGAGGGATTCTCTCCGGCAAGGGGTCATTGCGCAGGATTTTGGGGCCAGAGATTGTCTGTAAAGCTGCAAACAAGGCTTGCAGGATCGTTTCGCGTGTCGTCATGTGTCGGATGACTCTTTCCAGTTTTCAATCACGAGGGGCTCAAGGTTGTTGCTCCACTTTGCGACGGCGCTCTTTACGTCGAGACGTTTTTTTAAGGAGACCTGCGGAATAAGGACGAACATCGGCACGGTCGTTTGGCCTTTGCTCGTTTTGGCCTTTGCGAACCCACCGCGTTTGCCTTTTCGTGCCCGCATGTTTTCGGCAATAAGGATCGGGTTGTTGCCGCCCGTGCGTTTGACGAAAACAAGCTTTTGCTTGTTGTGTTGTTCCCAGTTTTTTGGCGTTAGCTTTTTACGTCCCGCCAGCTTGCCTGCTGCGGGGAGCGGGATCGGGAGATAAGCGCCCGTGTGTGAGCGAATGATGGCTCCCGTATCAAAGGCGGTGATAATCTGCGGTGCGTTGCTCCAAACAAAACCAGCCGTATTCAGGCTCATCCTGCCCTTGGGGTACGTTTTGCCGCGCCATGTAAAGGCCAGCTTTTTGCCAAGCCCTGCGCCTGTCACCTGATCGCGCAATTCTGCTTTAAGATGATCCGTTGTTTCGCGGACACCGAGCGTCACGGCACGTTCTGCCGCTGCAATTTCCTGTTTCATGATCTTTTCAAGATCACCACGCAGAGCGACAAACAAACGTGGGTTCATAGCGGAACCACGTTCAATGTCCAAACCAGCCGCTCACGGTCAGCCGTCGGCTCGGATTGCACTTGATAGGTCACGCCATTCACCGTGAGCCTGTCTCCTACTTGCGGCGCAGGAACATCGGACGCTTGCACGTCAAAGATATGCGTCTCGCTGTGGATTTGCGCATCGCCAAAGCTTTTCAGCGTATCCGGCTGTTTGGCGATAACGCGCACGGGTTTGGTTTCTGCGCTCCCGATAGAAAGGTAAGCAGCGTCCTTTGCAAGATGAGGGTCAGCAAAGAACGCTGCTATGGCTGCGGCAAAGGCCATTAAGCCACACCCTTAATCAGCACCTTTGGACGGGTGCAGATGGGCAGAGGGTTGGCTTGTGTGTGGAGTTTGACCCAGCGCCCGAACTCCATATCAACGGCCTGTTTTGCATAACGAGGCAAACCGATGGTGTTGACCGTTTCAACAAAATCCGCAGGCGCGTTGTATTGCCGGAAAAGGCCTTGTACCCCTACGGGGAACAAACGGACTTCGCCATCTTCAATGGAACACCCGCTGCCTCCATGATATTCCTCAAAGACAATGCCCGCATAGTCAAACTGACCACGCGCTTGGCCGCGCCTTAAGAAGATGCCCTCCTGAAAACGATCATAAGCCGCTGTGACTTCCTCATGCGTAACCAGCGCGTCAAAGAAGCTGGCCGAGCAGAAAGCATGGATATGATCGTAAGGAACCGCCCCAAGCGCGTTTTCCATTGTGCGCTTGATTTGGTGGCACAGCTTCTTGATCGCACCGTTGGCAGGATTGGCGTTGTCGAGATCAAAATCCACGTCGCTATTGGCCACAACGTTGAACTCGTCGAAGAGGTTGTAAAGAACGCTTACCCCATCCGCGTCGATAACCTCGCCCTTGATTGCGCCAAGGCGCAGATTTTCAAGGGTAAGATCATGTTTCGCGGCCATTTCGCCAAGGCGATCATTCACGACGGTTTGAACGCTTTGAACAGCGGTTTCGCTGCCAAACTCCCGAACGCCTTGGACTTCATCGGCAAGGATGGTGTCTTCAAGCGTCAAGTGCGTGGCAAGCAAAGAACGGGCTTTACGTTTGTTGTGCTTGTTTTGGGTTGCGGGCGCACCACGGGGCGAAGTCGGGATCAGCTCAAGCGAACCTTCCTTTTCTTCGATCATGATGGAGATTGTCGATACCCCGCTTTCCCTGAAAAGACCAAGCTGTCCGACTTGTCCAGGGAGATAAGGCATTTTGTTGATGGCATCGGTCAGTGACGTGACCGAAAACGCATCGTTCGAGAAAATATCGAGCATAGGCATAAGGGATTTTCCTTTCCGCATAGAAAAAGCCCAGCACTTTTAAAAAGCACGGGGCTTGATTGGTGGTTTGGGCGTGTTAGAGGGCAGACCTTGCTAGGATCACTTGCTTTCTGAACTCGGAAAGGGCGACGGCTTTTTGAACGTCCGTCGCGCCCGTGAACCAAACCAACTCGGCCTCATTGACTTCCGCATGGCGGGAGATAATGACGGCTTCCTTGTCCCCATCGGTTGCGTCCACATTATCCAGCAAAAGCGCAACAGGCGTTTGCGAACCATCGGTGTTGGCTGGATTATATTCCTTGTACTTTCCTGATCCCGCCGAGACCGTCATGGTGAAGACATCGCCCGCTGCAAAGTCAGTAGAACCCGCTGTCAGGGTGAAATGAATCTCCCCTGCGAAGGCTGTGCCGACTTCTGCCGATCCAATGGTCACACCATCGGGATCTTCGACCGAGAAGGTTCCAGCGCCCGTGGCGGGCTCAATGCAGGTGATTTTGTAATCCCCCACCTTTGCGCCAGTATCGACGGATACGCTTGAAAGCACCCCATCGCCTGTATTGCCGGAAGAGGCTGCGCCGGAGGCTGTGCCAACCGACACCTTGCCAAGAACATGACCCGCCTTGAGATTTTGCCCAGCAAGAACGGTCACGATCTCCCGCGAGATTGTGCCTTCGCCCTCTGTCACGAGGAACTCGGCTTTATGTTGACCTTCTGTAACTTCTGTCATGGATTAGGCTCCTTTCACATTGTTGCGGGATGCGTAGATTGCTGCCGTGTCGATTTTGGCCTCGCCGGACGGCGTGGGGGCTGGCACATGACCTGTGATGGCCGTGGCTTCAGCTTGTTGGACTTTGCTTTCCAGCAAGGCTTTCCTTACCTCGGCAACAGGAACGGTCTTTTTGATAAAGGCCTCTGCCTTTTCGGGTGCGCCCGCCAAAGAGCAAAGGTCTTGCACTTCGGTCATATAGGCTTGGGCCTCGGCAAAACCTTCGGCTTTGGCCTGTTTGATAAGTTCCTCTTGCGAGGCCGTGACTTCCTGCGCTTGTTCTTGCGCCTGGGGAGTCGGCTTTTCTTCGGCTTGTGTCATGAAAACATCCTTTCTGTTGGCTGGGGTTGAGAGAAGAGAAGAAAGATCGGTGAGTGCCATCTCAAAGGTTCCGATCTTGTCGGCAAGGCCTGCGCTCACAGCGTTATCGCCAAAGAAAAGCGAGGCTTCTGTTTGGCGAATAGTCTTTGCATCAAGACCACGACCCGTGGCGACGCATTGAACGAACATGACGTAAATGCGGTTCACTTCTTTTTGCAAAGCGTTCCGCGCTGGATCGGCCAGCGGTTTATGTGGGGAGTAATCGTCTTTATGGTCGCCTGCGAAGATGGCTGTATATTTTAGGCCTTCGTCTTCATCTGCTTGGCTTTGATCGAGGTGAACGGCAATCACGCCGATAGAGCCAACGCCGCCCGTGCGCGAAACATAAATCCGCTCGGCGGATGCTGCCAACGCATAGGCTGCGGAAAAGGATTCTTCATTGGCAACAGCCCAGACGGGTTTCTCCTGCCGCGCCGCATAAATCTGATCGGCCAGATCAAACACGCCGCCCGCTTCACCCCCAGGGCTATCAATATCAAGCAAGATTGCCCGCACAGATGGATCACAAACCGCGCCAGCCAATTGCGCTGACAGCTCGGCATAGCTGGTGAGGCCGCTTAAAGCCTCCAGCCCCACCGTGCGCCGGACAAGCGTTCCAAGGATAGGAATAATGGCGACACCATCGCCTGTGATCTCATAGTTGCGTGTCTTTTTAGGAACCGTATCCATCGCAGTCGCGGTTGCGCGAAGCGCAGAGCAGTCGCGATCAAACTTAGGCGCAAGAACGCCCAAGATCACTTCCAGCTTGGCGTGGCTAATCATAAGGGGCGCAGAAAAGATGCGTCCCGCGATATGGGGCAAGATCATGCGTTATTGTCTTTCTCTTCGGCGTTTTCGTCCGGCTCTTTGTTCTCGTCGGGCGTATCTTCCGTTTCAGCTTTGGGCGCGTCCGATGTTGCGCCTGTCTTGATGCCGAGCTTTTTCTTTCGCGCATTATCCTCGGCAATGCGCTGATACGTCTCATCGACGTTGTTGCCTTCGGCTTCGATAATGTCGCTTGGTGCTTTCCAGCCCATTTCCTGCGCGATCTTTTCGGCCTGACGGTCTTTAAGCGGATCGACCCATTCCCAGCGCGGCTTGATCCATTTCACGCGGTTATAAGGGCGCGGGTTTTGAACAAAGTGAGGAAGACGCAGCGCCCCAGACAGCACGGCTGTTTCCAGCCAACGCCGCCAGACCGGACGGCAAAGCTGATAAATCATCGTCATTTCTTGGAACTGGTTCAGGCGGCGGCGAAACTCGACGGTACCGGCTCTCGTGCTTGAATAGTTGGCCGACTTAAGATCGCCCGTCACATTGGCGTAAGGAACGCCGAGCGCGGCTGAAATGGCTAAAAGGGTGCGATATTGAAACACCTCATAAGACCCGCCCACGTCTGCGGGGGATGAGAACTTAATGTCTTCGCCTGGCAACAAAACCTGCATCGTGCCAGGGGACAGTCCCGCTATGGCAGAGCCGTTTTCGTCGGCATCGCTTTCGCCAATCAATTTGTCTTCCGGTGAATCCTTAGTGATAAACCCAGCGAAGAGAGCCGCGACCTTCTTGCGATCCAGTTCCGCATCGTCATATTGGTCGAGCAAAAATAGCTTAACCAGCGCGGGCGCGATCCAAGGAACGCCTCGGATTTGTCCAGGACGCTGCGGGCGATAGATATGCAGCACTTCCGAAGCCGGAACGCGCACAATCTCGCCTGTATTGCCGCTTTCCGTGCTGTCCCCTGGATGCTTGCGATAGAAATGATAGGCAACACGCTTGCCAATCCCGTTAAACTCAATCCCGCACCGGACGCTGTTGCCTCTGGCTCCCCTTTCTGTTTTGGAGAGCGGCAACATCTCGCTTTCCAGAAGCTGAAGCTGCAAGGGAACGGAAAGCCCGTCAGACTCCCGCCGAGGCCGAAAGCGAATAAAACATTCGCCAGCTTCAAAGAGAGCATGGGCGATAAGTGCCTGCATCCCGAAAAAATCTGTCAACCCATCGGCATCGGCTTCCAGCGCCCAGTCTTTCCAAAGCTGGATGATCTCATCTTTCAGCACTTCGTTTTCAATCAGGCACGAAGGGCGGATGCCATCGCCAATGGCATTTGAAACAAAACTATTCGCCGCATTTGATGCGTAGGGGTTAGAGCGCACAATCTGCCGCGCCCGTGCCCGCAGCAGGTCGCCACCGCTTGAGACGAGGCCGTTAATATTCTGTTCGGTTGCTTTCCACGCAATGAGCCTGCGCTTGGCCATCGCACCTTCAAAGCCGCCTGATAAGGCAGACATGGACAATCGTCCGGTGGCAGCGTATTTGGCCGCTGCCCCGATACGGGAAAACAGATTCATGGGGAAATCCTTCTTAAAGGTCTTTTTCGGCGTAAACCTTGATCTGGCGCGTCATCGGCTTGCCGCTATCCCGCGCCAAACCCTGTTCGACCTCGGCCAGCGCCGCTTTCAGCTCGGCCATCGTGCGGTATTGAACGGTCTTGCCGTCGTAAGACAGGCTCAACACGCCGCTTGCAATTGCGGCCTTCAAAGCATCGCGTTGCGTCGTCGTATAAGTCATCGCGATGCCTCCAATTCAAGAAACGTTATGAAAGTTTAAAAGAGCCTTGCGTGGCTGGTGTTGGGCGTTATGCTGCCGAACCTTTTTTAGAGACGGGTTTTGCAGTGATTGATTTTGTTTTTATGAAACCGCCGCTTTTTACAGGCGGTCACGCATGAGGGCCGAGGCCTCTCATGTTGCAAACCTCAAAAAATTGATCGAAGAAACGTCCCGTCGGCATAACACCTGGCAAGTGTTTCATGATTTTGTCGCTATGTCTGCGATCAGCATCCGCAACGCCACCGATCCAAGAGAGCGTGACAAGTACGAACAGCAATATCTCGACATTGTGAAAAGGTATGACAGGGAGGAAGTCGATAGGTTCCCCCTTATGCTGGCACATCTGGTCAGCGCTCTCGAAGAAGATTTGTCGGACATACTCGGCCAGCTATTCAGCGAATTGGAGCTGGGCAACAAATGGAAAGGCCAGTTCTTCACCCCCGATGATGTTTGCCGCCTTATGGCCAAGATCACCTACGGCGAAGACCTGAAAGAAAAACTCAAAACCCAGCCCTACATCTCGGTTCAGGAACCAGCCGTTGGCGGCGGAGCCATGATTATCGCCTTAGCCCGTGAAATGAGGGATCAGGGCATTAACTATCAAAAGAAGCTTCAGGTCACGGCCATCGACATAGACCTTCGCGCCGTCCACATGGCCTACCTGCAATTCTCGCTCTTCCACATTCCCGCCATCGTCATCCACGGCGACACCATAAGCCTTGAAACCTATTCCGAATGGCGCACCCCAGCGGCAATCTGGAACGGATCAAATAGTTAAAATCTTAACCATAAATAGGCGCAAGAAGGGCAAAGCCGCGTTGCTTCTTAAAAAAGAGCCTCGGCACTAGACGGTTGATTTGGCTGAAGATTATTTAAGATTGCGCCCCACTCAACCATTGTGTTAATAACCTCGTCAGTGCCAGAAAAGTTCGATATAACTCCATTTTGGCGCACCATTCATTAAAAAAGCCCCCTTGCGGGGCTTTTTTAATGAATGACGTCGGATGAACAGGCCTCGAACTTCCTAGGAAGTCCACAAAATCGCGAAGGCGATTTTGGACGCAACTTTTGCGAAGCGTTAGCGAAGCAAAAGGGCGCCCGAAGGGTGAAAAACATGAGG
>JBFXDW010000004.1:0-33471 GCA_050180745.1 Bdellovibrionales bacterium
TTTTTGAAGCTGATGATGATGATTTCTTTTTTCTAGAGGTTTTAGATACTGCATTTGACGTTCTTATAAGGCAGGCAAGGGAAAGCAGACAACCTGCGGCAGCGCTTGTAAACCTTGTTGTTGCTGAAGATCGGCCTTACAAGTGGGATAAGGCTGTGCAGAAGGCTCTTGCTGAGGAACTCAACAAGATGTCGTCCGGTAAGGAGGTGCTTGAGTTCTGTGTAGAACAAGCGCTTAAGATTCCAGAAACTAAGGCGAATATGCCTACGGCATCCTATCTCATTGAAACGGTCCTAGATGGGGTTGTAAAGCCTGAGCTGGTTCCGGATCGTAGGGCTTTTGAGAAAAATATTGCAAGGAGAACGTCTTCGTCCTGTGATGCGCTGGCTCGTGCATTAGATGATCTACGGCGTAAGGAAAAAGATTTGGAGAGTCCTCGTCCAACGATGCATGGGGTAAGGCTTTTCCTTGCAAGACAAAGAAAACCTGATGGTCTCCATAAATAAAACGGATTCTTATAATCAAGAGGGGCTTTTAGAGAGGCTTTTAGGCGGCGCCCCATTTACGGACTCGGCCTACATCCACATGCACAAAGTTTGAATCGGGGTAAAATCCGACTCCGCCGCGTCGCATGAGAAGAGCTTCATTTCGTACTTTACGTAAAGACACGCCGCTCATGCGAATATCTGTGGCCAGCCCTTGCATATGAAGGCTGCGTTTGGCAACCCCGCCTGACTTTTGAGCCAGCATGGCGTTGGTTTTGGGCGAGCGATAGCCTGAGATGATTTCAACTGGTACATCTGTTCCGAGGTGGCCTTGCAGATCATGCAACAGCGTAATCAGGTTGGTTGCAATGGGATAGGTCTCGCCTGTGCGGAAGTCGCGTAGGATGTGATTGATTTTTGCCAGAGCGCTATAATCAAAATTATTTCTTTTCCAGAAGGTAACGCGTAAGCGCTCATCAGTATGAAGGTTGTGGAAGGCCAATTCCTTCATTTTGTGGTTTTGAAAAGAGGGCCATGCAAACGCAGGCGTAGCCGTCAGCGTTGCTGCGCCAATGAGGCCTGCTTTGATGAAGGTGCGGCGAGATATGTCAATTGTCTGGGGCATGGCTGCGGGTTTGTGAACTTACTCTTCAAAAAAAATCTTCGTCATTCCTCCGCAGGAATGACGCTGTTTCTTAAAAGGGGCTTTTTGATTCTAGATCACAGCACCTCGCGAAAACGTTGCCAGCATACATATTTTTAGGCTTTTTTACAAGCTTTGAGCCTTACTTTCATCCCTATAACCCTGTTTCTTATTTGGAAAACAACTGGTTATAGTCCTTAACCTTATCTTTTAAAGCGGTTAGGAGGCGTTGGTCGTACCGATAAATGTCTCGCCGGAAGTGAAGTGCGCTATCCTCTGCGGGGAAGAAGCTGGTGCGGTACACTACGAAAATTGGCAGAGGATTATCTACTTTGATGGGGAATACAGGGAGTTTTCCGATTTCTTTTTTAACATCACTATAGCTCCATGGAACTTTGTTTTCTTCTAAGATGATTGAGGCGATTCTTGGCGGGTCTTTCAGGCGGATGCACCCAGAGCTTTTATGACGCCCTGCTTTGCCAAAATCTTCTTTATGCGGTGTGCCATGCAGGTAAACGGAGAATTTATTTTTAAAGTCAAATTTGACCTCGCCCAGCGCGTTTTTGGGGCCGGGCCGTTGGCGTAGTTGATAATTGAACTGACGTGGGCTCATGTTGCTAAAGTCAATTCCATGCCCATAGGGGTCGTCTTCTCGCCAGCGGATAGCGTAGCCCTTTTCTTCTAACAGGCGAGGGTTCTTCCTAAGTTTGGGAAGAATATCATAACGAGCAATACTGATCGGAATTTTCCACATAGGATTCAGAATAACTGAGTCAATAGCGCTGTTGATGAACGGTGTTTTGCGCATCGGCATACCTACGACGGTTTGGGCGTGATGGATGACTTCGCCGTGACGGAATATTTTAATTGAGGCATCGGCAATGTTCACATATGCCAAACGATTGGGAAACTGGCGTGGCATAGCGCGCGCAAAAGCCATGTTGGTGCGTATTTGATCAATACGAAGATCTACGGGTTTATTCATGTCATAAATCGTTTCGGAACCTATGTTGCCGTCTGTTTCAAGCCCGTTGCGAGACTGGTAGGTGAGGATTATTCTGTGTAGATCAGAGTCAAGCGTGTCCTCTTCGTTTTGACAAATGGGAAGCATGTAAAGCTCGTTAACAAGGCGGTTGCGGACCTGCAAAACCCGAGGGCTCTTGTCTCCAAGTCGTAAGATGGGGCCATCATCTATGGGTTTCCATGGTTGTTGCTGCGCGATCGCGCGATAGAGCCGTAAGGCACGTGCAAGAAATAAATATTCGGTTGTGGCGGGTGTTAGTGTTGGCAAGTAGTCATAGATTTGACCATGATATAAGGCCTGTGCGAGATCAGCAATAAGGTCTCGATCATTGGTATGAAACTCCCATCCAGTAAAAAGATGTGCATAATCTATGGCATCGCCATTTAGCTCGTGGGCGATGCTGATGAGCCAGTCCGTTAGGGCAATATCAAAGAGCGGTTTGTTTGTTTGATCTGGTGTTTGTGAGAGTTTGATGAACAGGTCGATCGTTTTGTCTTGCGGCTCTAATCCATGATAATAAGTGAAGGTCCGCATATATTCTAAAAAGGCGCGTAGATTTTGTTGTGCGAGGGAAGATTCGATATCCCAGACAGGACGGTACTCACGGGTTTCATAAAGTTTGTTGAGTTCTTTTATATTGAGGAAGGGAGGAAGACTCTCGTTGTCTGTTTTTTGGGGGACTTCCGTTTTGTTTGTTTCTTCTGGCTCAGCGTACAGGATGTTCCATATCTCTCGTGCGGCTCCATGCGAGGGAGGCTCGAAATCTTGTGCGAAAGCCGAAAACGAAAAAAGGGCAACGAAGAGAAGGGGAAGGATAAAGTGCATGAGGAAGAAAAAATCCAGAATAAAAGGTCCGCAGGGTTGCTACTATCTCACAAAGATATAAAAGATTCGTTATGATAACCATTTGACTTAAGTTTTCCACGTTGTTACTCGTCGCTTATGGAGAGAGGTTTATCCACTGCGCTCCTTGTTCCTAGTGGAAATTCTTAATTCAAATGACTATGGTGATTTCGTAAAACACAAAGAATCCCATGCCTCGTTACTCTGAAACGCATATTTTACCTTATTTCCCCGAACAGATATTTGATCTAGTGGCGGATGTAGAACGTTATCCTGATTTTCTCCCATGGTGTCATAGTGTGCATATCATTGAAACCAGAGAGAAGGGCTTTATTGCCGATATGGTTGTGGGTAATAAACTAGTCTCAGAAGGGTTTCGTTCGGAGGTGAGCCTACTTCGTCCCTTGGCTGTTTCCGTAGCCTATGGAGGTGGTGGGAATGGGGTGTTGCGTCATCTTGCGACGGAATGGCGCTTTGTGCTTGTGGATAAAACAGCCTGTCGTATTGATTTTATGGTTGATTTCTCCATTAAAAGTCGCCTCTTGGCTGGGGCTATGGATCTGTTTTTTGAAAAGGCTTTCTTGAGGATAGTTGCTGCGTTTGAGGCGAGGGCAGCGGCGCTCTATGGCAAAAAAGCATCACTAAAATGTAACCATAGGTTGTAGCCCCATTTTTTGATTGTCATACGATAAAAACCACGCTTAATAGACGGCGTAATGAGAGGATTTTCTCTCGTTTTAGGGTCAGTGGGATTTTTTATATGTCAGATAATCGTCCGAAGGTTCAGGATTCCTTTCTTGAGCTTCTTCGTCAAAATAAAACTCCAACGACTATTTTTCTTGTTAACGGCGTTAAGCTACAAGGTATAATCTCATGCTATGGGCAGTCATCAGTGCTGTTGCGGCGGGATAGCTATGTGCAGCTCGTTTATAAACACGCTATTTCAACTGTGATGCCTAATGTCCCTATGACTCTGGAAGAAGGCTCTGTGACGGTTGTCGAATAAAAATAACAAAGATACAGATAAGACAAAATCAACATCTCAAGAAAATCATGTGGCGGGACGTGCTGTTGTCGTCAAGCCTCTTTTGCGTGGTCAGGTGGATGCTTTGCATCAGCCTGAGGCGATGCTGGATGAGGCGATAGGACTGGCGCAGGCTATTCAACTTGAGGTCATGGCGGCGCATATTTTGCACCTCTCTACTCCTGTGCCAGCGACTTTGTTGGGGACGGGGCAGGTTGAGGCTTTGGCCGAGTTAGTCGAGGCTGAAGAGATTGATGTTGCGATTATTGATCATGCGCTTACTCCTATCCAGCAACGGAATTTAGAAAAAAAACTGCATTGTAAAGTGATTGACCGGACGGGGTTGATTTTGGAAATCTTTGGGGCTCGCGCACGCACCAAAGAGGGAAAACTTCAGGTCGAGCTTGCTGCGCTCAATTATCAAAAATCACGGCTTGTGCGCTCTTGGACTCACCTTGAACGTCAACGCGGCGGCTTTGGGTTTATGGGCGGCCCAGGGGAATCTCAGCTTGAGGTCGATCGTCGTTTGATCATGGGCCGGATTACCAAGTTGAAGAAAGAACTTGAACAAGTTCGCCGCACACGAGGTCTTGGACGGCAAGCGCGGGAACGGGCGGGGCATCCGACAATCGTGTTCGTGGGTTATACCAATGCGGGTAAATCTACTCTGTTTAATCAGCTTACAGGGTCAGAAGCATTGGCCAAGGATATGTTGTTTGCCACGCTGGACCCGCATATGCGCGGGATTAAGCTGCCCAGTGGGGCTAAGGTGATTTTGTCGGATACGGTTGGGTTTATCTCGGATCTGCCCACGCATTTGGTCGAGGCTTTTCGGGCAACGCTTGAAGAAGTTCAGCTTGCAGATGTGATCTTGCATGTGCGTGACATTACACATCCTCAGGCGCGGCTTCAAAAGCAGGCAGTTGAAGATATTTTGTATGATTTGGGTATAGAGCCAGATGATAATCGCTTAATCGAAGTGATGAATAAAGCCGATTTGCTGCCTGAGGATGAGCGTGAGAATCTGTACGATTATGCCGCGCGGCGTAGTCGCGAGGCTGTGGATGCGCCTGCTGATTTAGATGGCCTGACACCTCAGGCGCGGGCGGGGTCTGTGGCGATATCGGCGTTGACGGGAGAGGGGATTGAGAATCTTCTCGCGCTGATAGATGATTATTTGGCACGACGCTGTGCGGTTTATGATATTGAGGTGCCTATAAATGAGGGGGCGGCCTTGGCGTGGCTCTATGGACATGGCAGAATAGAAGTACGGAAAGATGGGGCCAAAAAGGTAAAGCTTCGTGTGGCCTTGGATAGCGCCGATTTTGGCCGCTTTATCAGTAAATTCGAAGGCGTTGTTCATGTTAAATGTTAAAATAGACCTCGACTCAGTTGCCAAATCGATTCGCGAGGTTGCTGATTCTTGCATTGTACCGCGCTTTCAGAATCTCCATACGGGGGAAATTCACTTCAAAGGTGAGGATGATCCCGTCACAATTGCCGATCAAGAGGCCGAAAAAGAGCTTTCCAAACGCTTTATGGACCTGCTACCCGGCTCAAAAGTGGTGGGAGAGGAGTCTTTTGCTGAGAATCCGTCTGTTTTCGACCATTTTTTAGGCGATTCGCCTGTCTGGATCATTGATCCTGTGGATGGAACTAAGTGTTTTATAGCCGGAGAACCCCTTTATGGGGTCATTGTTTCCCTTACGAAACAGAATCATACACTTGCAGCATGGCTTTATGATCCGACTTCAAAAGAATTCATTACAGCAGAGGAAGGAAGCGGTGCTTACTGGAAGGGGCAAAAATTGTCTGTTCTGCCGCCAGCCCCTTTAGGAGAGATGACAGGGATCTTAGGATTGCAAATTATGGAAGGGTTTGAGGCGCAGGGCTGTGTATTGTCACCTGATTCTAAACCTCCTATAGAAAGAATGTATTCGGCTTGCCATGATTATTCGCGGCTGGTAGCTCCCAAGCCCCATTTCTCGGGACGCTTTGATCAGGTTCATTTTCATGGCTGGTCTAGAACATGTACGCCGTGGGATTGCGCGGCAGGGGTTCTAATTCATAAAGAGGCGGGAGGTTATTCCGCGCATTGGAATGGGGATGCTTTTGTGCCCTCGTCTTATAAGCGGGGCATTTTGGCGGCTCCGGATAAAGAGAGTTGGGAATCTGTGAAAGCTTGGATCGAGAGCGCTTGCGAGTGTGGGGATTAGGATTCAGGATTCAGCATTCAGGGTGGGAGTCATGGCAGCGCACCTTAATCCCTCAGTGCAGCGCAATCAGCTTGCCGCTGTCATCCAAAAGAAGCATGACTTTGTCTGCGATGATAGGGGGAAGGTAAAAAGAATCGCCTACCTTTTGATAGTAGAGAATGCCTCCATCAGTTGGATCAAACGCTGCCAGAATGCCGTTTGAACTGACGACCCACAAGCGGCCTCCTGCCATCGTTGGTCCAGCCCATGACAGAATATTGTCTTTTTCAATATCGTCCTTATCGTAAATTTCTAACGGTATAGACCACAGATTCTTTCCATGCTGACGAGAGAGCGCGGTCAGCTTATTGTCATTCGTAACGACATAGACGGCGTTGCCAACGACGGCTGGCGTGTTGTCGCCTGCTATATCTTGTTCCCAAATGCGGGTGCCGCTGCGCTGATCAATGGCAGTCATACGACCGCTATGACTAATGGCATAGATGTGTTTATCTGCGATAACGGGAAGGGCGCGAATAGCTGAAATGGCGGGCAGACCTCCTACATCTCGAGATACAGAGAGGACTTCGCTCCACGACAGGCGGCCATTTTGGGTGCGTAATCCAAATAACTCTCCCGAGCTATAGGGCACAACAACGATATCATCTTTGACAGCAGGGCTTGATGCTCCTAGTAAAGAGGCGTCTTCTGCGATGCCTCGATGGTGCCAGATTTTATGGCCTGTTGTGGCATCTAAGACATGCATCTCATTTTCAAGAGAGATCACAAAGACTCGACCTGAAGAAACCGTTGGCGCTGCGCGAAGAGGGCTTCCAACATCTTGCCTCCACAGAATACTGCCATCCATATCTCGCAAGGCGACGAGCTGCCCATAACCTGTGGAAGCAAAGAGATTGCCATTGGCCCACGCCAAACCACCGCCCATAGATTCATTGTCAGCCTCTTCGGGGGTTAGATCTGTGCGCCATAATCTATCTCCATCGCTTAACGCAAAAGCGCTGACATAACCATGAGCGTCTTGAGTATAGACGATGCCGTCAACGATGATAGGGGCGGCTAAGAGTTTGGTATCAGAGCTTGAGCCGTAACCAATATCTGTGGACCAAAAGCGAATGGGCGCTAATGATAGGGCCATGTTTCCTGGCGCATGTGATGTGTCGCCTCCCGCTTGTGTCCAGCGCGGATTGACGTTTTGCGGGGGTAGGGCAATATCGAAATTGGCCATTGCGGGATGGGCCTTGTCGCTGGTTGCGCTTTCAAGAACAGGAGCCCCGTTGTTTGCGGGGAGAGGGGACACTTCTTCGCCAAGCAACGAACAAGCTCCCAGAATGAGCGGCAGTAAACATGACCAAGAAACCAGCTTCACATGGTGTAACGATACGCGCATTGTCGATTTCCCTTGAACTTTACTTTTCTTCCTTCAGCCATTGATAGATATCTGCCGCGCGGCGTTGGACACCTTGTGAGACATCTTTTTTGCTTAGGAGATTTTCGAAGATTTTTTTAGCTTCTTCTTTCTTGCCTTCTTTGAGAGCCAAATGCCCCATGAGCTCTTGAGCAAGATCCTGCCATGGCCCCGTTTTCGCCAGAGGAGCGAGGCGCGCCTCAAGCTGGGCTGCGTCGCTCGAGTCAAATTGAGCCATGATTGAAAATACATCGGCTAAACCACGGAAGACGGGTTCGACATCCTTATCATTGGCGAGCGCATCATAAAAGGCGATAGCGCGTTCTCGTTTGCCTTGGTCTGCAGCTGTTTTTGCAGCCATAAAACGTGCCAAGACAGCTTGTGTTGTTCCGTTGTGCGTTTTAACGAATTCCTCAAAGGCGGCTATTTTTTCGTCTTTCTTAACATCCTCGGTAATGGATATAAGCGCGTTAGAGGCCGCCTGATTTTGATTGCTTTTATAGCTGCGCCAGCCCGAAGAGGAGGCTGTGCCCAAGATGAGCGCGAGCGTTGCTACTATGATAAAAGCGCCGTATTGTTTCCAAAACTGGGTTAATTTTTGGCGCTGAAGGTCCTCTTCAATTTCATAGATCAAGCCTTGATCGTCGCGTTGGTTCATAGTTTAGGGTCCTTGGATTCGAGTCTTATTTTAAAAGGTCTTAAGAAAGGTTAGTCTAGTCGGGGCCATGGTGCAAGAGATGCTGGAATATAGAAAGGGGTAAGGGGCGTGTTTTTTCTTGAATTTCTGTGTTGCAAGTTATTGACATAGCTCTTCGGTTGCCCTAAAGATGGCGGTCTCCGCGGTGACAGCGGGTGGCCTTGGCTGGTGTTTCTGGTCAATTTGCCAGTATTTATGCGGGTGTAGCTCAGTTGGTTAGAGCGTCGGCCTGTCACGCCGAAGGCCGCGGGTTCAAGTCCCGTCACTCGCGCCATTTCCCAGAAATAGTTATCTTGTATCTTTGTTGGTGGGCCCCCGCCTTCGCGGGGGTGATAGCTTTTCTAAGCTCGTACCTCGCCAAGAAAAGCTAATCAGTTCAAGTCCCGTCACTCGCGCCATTTCCCAGAAATAGTTATCTTGTATCTTTGGGCTCTCCCCCAAAGGATGGGGCGTTGGGTTCTAGCTGCTTTTCTCAAAAGTTTGATTTTTTTCCATAACGTGCGTACGAATCGGCTTTTCTTTGGTATACTTGGGGTCTCTTTCCTTTTTTTCTATGGAAGGCGGCTTCTGATGAAACCTCTTTTTCTCTTACTCCCCTTGTTTTTTTTACTGGCAGCTTGTGAAACCAATACGGCTTATCCCGTACGGACCTATGATTATGCTGATTCTTTGTCCAAGGACCAAGCGTTGCCGCGCCATATGAACCGTGATCACTATAGTGCTGTTGAGGCTGCCGAGGCTACAGAAGAAGATGATGTTTGTGTGGGGCCTTTCTGTTCGTGTGAGGCGGAGTGATGGGTGAAGCTCTGTTAACCTTAACAAAAACATTTTTCTTCTAACCCTTTGATCTATTCCATCTAAAAGAGTCGCTTTTTTGTTCTGTTCTGCTAGAATAGCCGCCAGAGATGGAGGCGCTCTTCGTTTGGCTGCCCCTCTTCAAGCGATCCAGAAAATAGGTAGGGTTTTGGATCGTCCGGTCATTTTTCGTGGTCGGATGATAGGTTTTCTTTGCCTCTAAGGGAGATTAATGAAATGGCTCAACAACTGCCTCTTATGCCTAAAGCTACGGCTGTGTGGCTTGTCGATAATACGGCGCTAACCTTTGAACAAATCGGTTTGTTCTGTGGGTTTCATGCGCTTCAAATTCAGGCGATCGCTGATGGTGATGTTGCCAGTGGTATTGTTGGACTTGATCCAGTGGCGAATGGTCAGATAACGGCAGAGGAAATTAAGCGCTGTGAGGCTGATAGTCGTGCTCACCTCAAGATGACTAAGAACGATTTACCGCAGGCAGTTAAACGCTCGAAAGGGCCTCGCTATACCCCAGTTTCCAAGCGGGCGGACAAGCCGGATGCGATTGCTTATCTGCTCAAGACTTGTCCTGAGCTTATGGACTCACAAATCGTACGTCTTTTGGGGACTACCAAAGACACGATTGATAAAGTGCGTGAGAAGACTCATTGGAATTCGCCTAACATCAAAGCTAAGAACCCTGTTCTTTGTGGGCTTTGCAAACAAGTTGATTTGGATGCTGCCGTGAAACGTGCAACGCGTCGGGTTGAACGGGAAGAAAAGAAGGCGTCTAAAGAAGGCGCGAATATGCTAGCTGAGGCCGATGCTGTTTCCGAAGATAGCGCGGAATAGAATACAGCGCTGGCTCTTAGATATGATCGAGGGGGAAGGGTTATCTTTTCAGATCATTCCTGATTTGCAAGAAGGCTTTTCCCCCACTCAATCGAGCACGGTAGAATTGTAGGCTCTCTAGAATCCTTTGGATATAATTGCGTGTTTCATAGATTGAGATCGTTTCAATCCAGTCAACCGTGTCAACATTTGCTTTGCGCGGATCACCGAAGGTTTTGATCCATTCCTGCGCACGACGAGGGCCAGCGTTGTAGGCGGCCAGTGCTAGTACCAGCGAGCCATCAAAGCGCTCGATTTGTTTTTGGATAAAATAGGTTCCAAGCCGTACGTTATAGTGCGGGTCTGTCAGTCTCGAGGAATCAAATCTTATTCCTATTTCACGGGCAACATCTTGGGCAGTGTCGGGCATAAGCTGCATTAGCCCCTGGGCGCCTACACTGCTTCCGGCTCTGGGGTTGAACATACTTTCCTGCCGGATGAGGGCATGGGTAAAGGCTATGTCGGGTGGTTGAGGAATAGCTATGGAGAGGATGGGATAAGCAGCCCCTGTGATGAGAATGCCTTCTTGTGCTGCTTTTTTAGCCGTTGCAATCGCCCAATCAGGGCGTTCAATGATATTGGCTAATTCTATCAAGAGGGCGAAATCAACGCGCTTGGTGGCGTAATTCGTAGCTGCAAGAAAGTACTCTTTGGCCTTTCCATAAAGATCAAGACGAGCAAGCTGCTCAATGGCCCTGATGATGCTGCGCTTATAAAAATCATCACGAATAGAAGAGGGAATAGGTGGTTCTGGTTGGGCTAGAATGTAGGGGTTTTCGTAGAGTTTATCGATCGCGAGTTGGCCATAGAAAGTCGTATTATAAAGAGCGGCCATCTCATAAGATTTTCCAGCTTCGGCAAGCTGATTGTTGGCTTCTTGTGCTCGTCCGAGCCAATAATATCCCCGTGCTTTTGAGATAGGGGCGCTGGCCGTTTTGACGATGTTGCGGAAGCGGGCTTCGGCTTCTAGGGGTTTATTTATCTTACGCAAGGCTAGCCATCCAGTTAGGAACTCGGCTTGCAGATAAGCAAAGCTTTCGTCATCTGTTAGACGATGTTGTTTGACAAGCTCATAGGCTTGGGTGAATTTGTGTTGCTCCATTAAATAGCGGGCGAGTATGTGCGTCTTTTCCCACCATAGGCTGGGGCGGGCTATCTTTTTAGGAGGGTGCATAGCGATTTCTAGAGCCTCTTGGTACATATCTCGCCGTAAGCGCCAGCGCATGCGTTCGTATAAGAGACCTGCGTCATTTTGGTACTTCTTGGGGACTTTATTGATCAAAGGAGCAACGCTGGATTGATCCTTGATGAGCGCGATGCGAGCTTGTGCTAGTAATTCATCCTTGTGATTAACGAAACGAAACATGTCCTTTGCGGCGCTCGTACGTTCATCCCACAAGAGCCGATTGAGACGCTTACGGTGGTCTTCTTTTCGTAGGAGGGGCTTATAACGTGAATAAAAAGCGTTAAAGTCATCCTTATCGAAATTCCTGTCGATCCAGCGGCTGCGGACCAGCTTAATAGCTTTGGCTTCTTGGCTTGTGGCGTTAAGGACATCGATGTAGCGTGTAAAGCCAACAGCTGTTAGGGGGGGGTAGGAAGTGAACCAGTTTAAGACCTGCTGAGAGGGCATGTTACGCGGTATTTTTTGTTCAGCTATCAGGCGGACGCCGTTCAGGTTTGGCCAGTCAGGGTGCTGCATCACGAAGCGGGCGAGCTCATAAAAGTCGAAATCATTCCCTGGTTGAGCCATAAGCTCAACTAACAGGACTTCGTTCAGGGTATAGTTAGGGCTGCGTGCAAGCAGAATCTCGGCTTTATTGGAATGGCCTTGGGCGAGCTCTTGAAGGGCCATTTCATAGCTCGGCAGGCTATTAGATGGGCGGGCGCTAGCCTCCTGGGGCCACAGGAAGGCAAGGCAAAAGGCAACAAAAAGGGTAAAAAAAGAGGTGCGCATGTTCGCAGAGGGTAAAGACGAATCCTTTTCATTGCAAGAGGGCGCGAGGATGGAGTATCTCTTTTTATTATGAGTAAAGCCACTAAAGCAGAGAGCCGCCTGAAAGCACAGCGCTATGTCGCTGTGAACCGTCGCGCGCGTCACGACTATTTCATCACAGAGACAATAGAAGCCGGAATCATCCTTGTGGGGACTGAGGTCAAATCCTTGCGCCTTGGCCAAGCTAGCATTCAAGAGTCGTTTGCTTCAGGAAAAGATGGTGAGTTTATGCTGCTTAATGCCTATATTCCCGAGTACAAGCAAGCGGGCGATCATCTTCAACATGAGACAAGGCGGCCTCGCATCCTCTTGTTGCATCGTAAGGAGAAAGATCGTTTGCTGGGGGCGGCAAAAAAAGAGGGGATAACAATTGTGCCTCTTGGAATCTATTTCAATAAGCGAGGGATTGCTAAGGTTGAGCTCGGTCTTGCCAAGGGTAAGCAGAAGGCTGATAAAAGAGAAGCTACCAAAGAGCGTGACTGGAAGTTGGATAAGGCGCGGGTTCTGAGAGAAAAGAATAGGTAAGGAGTGTGATGGTGAAGGGTTTTTCTGTTTTTGTTGTGATGACATGCTTAAGCTTAGCTGTGCCTGCGTGGGCTTCTGTCTTTGCCTCTGGTGCTACGCCGACTATTAAAGAAAAAGCGCCACATACCCTTTTTGCTAGAGCGATTGAGGACCTTCCGGTTATGTCAGGACTTGAGGTCGTTGACGATGAGGATGTGCTTGAGATTTTTGGTTCGCAACGTATGGCGCAAACTCTCTTGCGTGGCAGGGTTGATATTGACCGTGTTTATTATTTTTATGCCGAGGTTTTACCTTCACTCGGCTGGAAAAAGATAGATTCAAAAACCTATCGGCGTGAGACTGAGCGTCTCCTTTTTCAGCCTAGTAGCGCGAATGAAGAAGGGATGACCTATGTCCGCTTTGTCGTCGAGCCGATGGGAGAGGGCGGGGCGGAGTGAGGCGGAAAACAGATGGGCTTCGTTGTTTTTTATCGAACCATTCTATGTCCGATGAACTCGCCAAATGGGGCGCGACCGTGTCCTGCGAAGCTGGCGCGTAGCGAAAGCGAAGACGGATCGGAAATATACGTGGCGTTTCAGGTGGCCTGTCCCCCGAAGCCTTGGCGTAGGGGGATTGCGAGGGGGCTAAAAAATGAAACGGGTTTCTCATTTTCAAGCCCCATCCTCTCGGGTATTAACTTTTGGTATTTTTACGTGTAAAGTCGACTTAACACTTTTTCAATGATCCTTGCATAAGGATAATTATGTCCAAAAAATACAGACATCTTCGAATCGCCCTTATACTTTCTGCTGCTCTTTTTGTCATAGGGTTTCTATACTGGCGATTGGCTTTTCCTATACACCGGATTGAGAAAACATCTGATCTTATTATGTTGGGTGACCTTGATCATGATGGCAAATGGACGACAGCTGACCTTGATGTATTTGATAAAGAAAAAGCAAAGCCTTTTCAGCTTTTAGATCATGACACCTATCTGATGGACATGAATCAAAACGGAATGATCGATGAAGAAGATTATGCTATTCTTCAAACGGTTGTCACCTATGACGGCAATGCTTATAGGGCAGGTGATCAAAAAAGAAGTGAGGGGCATTCCTTTCCCCGTCCTCGTGAACTGTTTCGTTACATTTCTAAAGCTGAGTATCTTGTAAGGCCTTACTGGGGTATGAAGTATATTTTTTCAGATAACTTGGGTTGGTTGGATGCAATCCATCCACTTCATCTCGATGTCTATATCAATGTTCTTAACGCCGCTATCTATAATGAAGGTGTTCGATTAGACAGAGCGTGGCGTTTTCGAGAACCTAAATTAAGCACAATTGAACGAGACTATGCTGTCGGGAAATTAAAACAGGCAAAAACCAATTTTGAAGACGGGAAAAAATATGAATCTCTACTCCTTCTTATCGAACTAACGGAAGACGCTGAAACTTTGACGACTCGAAACCAACCGACGGTTGCTTTGAAATTTCTGGTTTTTAGAGATCATCTTCGCCACCTGATTGAATCACAGCTTTATGTTGATTTTGAAAAAGACAAGCAGGATTGGCGTGCAGTCCTCAAAAAAGTATCAGCCTATCTTTATGAAGATTTAGGTGTAAAATATGATTTTGAAACGCTTGGTCCTGCAAGAAATCTCACGGATATTGGAAATTATCTTCAACGGATTGAATGGCAGTTTTATAAAACCGTACGAAAAGACAGCGACTTTAACCAGATTGTTAAATTTGCACAGCATGACCCTAGATATTTGCGTGCTGTAGCACAAACCACCCCCAAATTTCATGACCCGTTAGTTCAAAATCACAATCTTCCTATGGTGCTTTTATTCCGCGAAGCCTTGCGCATTACAGGAGGAGATAAAAAAGAGGCGATTGGTTTAATTGATGAAGTTGTGCGCATGCCTTTTTACTGGATTGGATTCTTACCAGACTGGACACGTGTAGAATCTGTGGCTCAAGGAAACTTCCTTCTTCCTGGCAATAAGGAAGATGGCGCCGATAAGAGCCGTCATTGGAATGTTTTTGGTGCGCTATGTCTATACAAAATGCCCTTGGATGCACTTGATCTTGCTTTGAAAAGAGAAATGCAGGACTTACGCAAAAACAATTATGCCAAAGAAGACATGAGAGAATTTTTTAGAGATATGATCGCCAATCTGAATGGCATGTATCACGTTATGTCAGTTAATGTAGATTTGATCTCACAATAAAAATGCGGCCATCTTGACGAGGCGAGATTATGATGGTTTCGTATCCACGAAACCTCCCAATGCCCCATCCTTTGGGGGAGAGTTAGGCAATCTAACCTATTGATTTTTAAAAGAAAATTTGGTGGACCCAAGCGGGATCGAACCCGATGGCTACATCCTTGCTGAGGATGGAGAAAACGCAGGAAAACAGGAAAAATAGAGAGCGAAAGAAACAGGAAGACTTCCCCGATCCCCGATCCCCGATCCCCGATCCCCGATCCCCGATCCCCGATCCCCGATCCCCGATCCCTACGACCAGATCTTCTTGAGGCTCTCAGCAGCGCGGCGTTGCATGGAGGTGTCAACCGCATCGCTCATAGCATCGCCAGCACCGCTCAATTTGCTTAGAAGCGTTTCCATCGAATCCATTAAATCATCAGCTTGCAGCTTTAAGGTCACGCGCATGCGGTCAGTCCGTTGTTGCATTTCTTCCATGGCTTTACCCATGTTGATGATCTCTTCTTGCGATTCTATGACGCTGCTATTCACTTTCTGCGTTTGGCCTGTATAGGTTTGAGCAACATTTTGGATGATGCCAGCAACTTTTTCGCCGCCCTCGGCCATGCTGCGGATTTGTTTCTCTATCATCTTGGAAACTTCATCCAGTTTTGAAACAGCCGCATCGCTGACATTGGTTGAAAGAACGCGCGTTGAATCCAGACGCTCGGCAACTTCCCCTAATTGTTTGAAGGCGTGTTGCAGATTGTTGGTGAGATCGCCTTCATGGCGTTTGATGCCATCGCCAGCCATGCCCAAACGGTCGAGCAGAACATCAATTTGTGTTCCAAAGCCATTCAGCAACTTACCAACTTCTTCCGTTGCGGCACGCATGCGGGCGGTCCGGTCTGTAAGCTGGTTGGTTGTATCTTTGCTGGTTTTGTCAAAGCGGTTGGCGATTTTTTCAACATCGACAACTGTTCCAGCCAATGCTGAGCGCAGGCTTGTTCCGGTGCGGTCAAGTTGAGCCGTGATTTGCATCAGGCCGCGATTGATATCCTCAATTTGTGTTTGAACGCCGCTGCGGACGGCTTCAAGCTGTTCGCGGAAGCTCTTGGAAGCCTTGCCCATTTGGCCTTCTGCTTTTTCGGCCATAGAAATAAGATGAGCCACTTGGGTGGACATATTATCTCCAGCTTTTGCAAGGCGCTTTGTCGTCTCGGCTGCACGAAGCTCAATCGTTTCAAAATCATGAGCCAGTTTGCTTGTCGTTTGTGCGGCATTACCATGCAGTTGTGAGAGCCGATCACTTGCAGCGGAAAGTTGCATGATGGTTTGTGTGGCGCTTTCAACCATCAATTTTTGTTCGCTCGAGATTTCGCCCGTGCTTTCCTTGATGTCTTTGATCTGAGCCATCATCGCTTCATTAAAGAGCTTGAGGGTTTGTCCGGCCTTAGCTGTGACAGCTTCTAAATTCTTAGCCTCATCCATCATGGTATCGCGGATGGCTCCCGTGGCGCTTATGCAGCGATCGGTTGTTTTAAGAAGCGTATCGGACATATCGCCTGTTTTTGCTTTAAAGTCAGCGGCTGCGCTCTCAATCGCTTTTGTGCTGCGTCCCATAAGGGCTGGGAGTTGTGATGTCTCTTCGCGAACCGTATCCGCCGCTGTGCTGAGTGCAGATTCAGAGCTGGCCAAGTTGGCGCGCAAGGCATCGCTTTGGATTGCCAGTGTTGAGCCTGCGCCCATGACTTGCTCAACCGCTTGAGCGGAGAGATCGGCTATGTTCTTGAGCTCAACTTCGAGCTGATTGCGTGTTTCTGTCAGGCGCTTATCCGCCTTCGTCAATATCTCTTGTGTGCGGCTGTCGCTCTCGTTCATGCGTGTGATGAGGTCAACAAGGCGGCTTGTTGCGTGCTCTGCCGTAGCGGCTAGTTGTGCGCCGTGTTCTTGCGACAGGTTCGAGGCATTTTCGATCAAATTACTGTTCTCGATAATTTTCTCATTAACCGCGCCGATATCTTTTTGCGCTTTTTGGGCTGTCTCGGAAAGTTGATCGGCATTACGTTTGAGAACGTCATTTGCTTTTTGGCTGATCTCACCCAAATCAAGGGCGGACTTATCAACCAGATTTTGGACCTGTCCGCCTTGTTCTTTGAGCTGACCAACAGAGATTTCAAGTTGCGTCATGACGGTGCGGACTTGGTCTATAACTTGATCCGATTCATTCTTAATTGTTTGGCGAATGCGGGTTGTTTCTTCATGAAGGTCACCCGTCGTCTTTAGCATGTCACGGATTTTTGTTTCCGCTTTTTGTGTATGGTCGGTGAGCGAAGCTGATTCATCGCTGAGGCTTGAGCCCGCAGCGCGGATGGCGGCGAGGGCGTTTTGTGTTTGCTCATCAAGATGCTTCATTTCACGCGTGATTTGGCCCGTGCTGTCGCTCAGGCGTGCCGCAGAGCGTTCAGCAGCAGCGGCTGTTTCATCTTGTGCTAATGTCAAGCGAGTGACCATGCCTCCCAGCATCTCGCGTTGTGCATCAAGGGCTGTGCCAAGCTCATTTTGACGCTCAGCAACTTGTGTCATGTTTTCATTAAGGGCGGCTGTACTTTGGGCCACGGAATCCGCCATACGACCCAAAGATGACTCAACTGTTTTTCCTGCCTTTTCAAGCTGTGTCGTTGTCTCAGAAAGATTTTCTGCGGCTTGTTTGATGTTTTCTTCAGTTGAAGTCGCTTGTTGTCCCAAAGACATCGTGTTTTCGAGTAGTTTGAGCGTTTGTTTTTCAGCGGTATTTGCCTTTTCAGCAAGTGTTTCGGACTCTCTTGCAAAGCCGGAGGTTGCCTCAGCAATCGTTGAAAGAGACTCTTGCGTTCTGTTGTCGAGTTTTTCCAGCTGGTGGACGATCTTGTTTGTCCCTTCGGTCAAACGCAACGCCGTATCTTCAGCTGCGGTCGCAGTGTCATCAGAGGCACTTGCAAGGCGTGTAATCAGACTTGAAAGCGTTTCGCGTTGCGTATCAAGCGCTTTAGAAAGAGCATCTTGACGGGTTGCGATTTGGCTCATTGTCTCATTCAGGCTGCTTGCTTGGCGTGTTATTCCGTCTTGGATATTGCCAAGGGCTGTGTTGGCTTTATCGGTGACATTATGAATATCATCGCTGCCACTGGCCAAGCGTGCCAGAAGAGAGGTCAGCATGTCGCTAGTGCGGTTGGCTTCGCTGTGCAGGGCATCACTTAGCTCTTTGGCTTGCTTTTGCAGTGTGCTGGTTACTGTCATGGCCGTACGTGCTTGCTCTTCAGCTTGCTGTGCATGTGCGACGAGTTTATCGGCTTCACCGGCAAAACCATCGCTGGCTATGGTAACAGAGGCCAAGGTCGTTTGCGAATGATCGCTAAGTTGTCCCAAGTAATCTTGAACTTTAGCAAGTGTATCATCAAGACGTTTGATTGTTCTTTCAGCTACACCGGAGGCGTCTTTATGAGCTTCCCCAAGCTTATCAAAGAGAGTCATCATTTGGTCATGTTGATGCTCATTCTCTTTATTCAGCATTTTGTGCTGCTCGGCGATTTGTTCGCTGACTATATTAAGAGCGGCCACTTGCTTTGTGACATTGGCGCTCAGGCTTTCAAGAGCAACATCCGTATCGTTGGCGATCTTTAGGATATTGCCTGAAGTTTGCTCTAGCCGTGAAGAGGTCTTGCTGGCCAATTCGTCATAACGGGAAGTTGCATTATCCGCGCTTACAATAGCGCCTGCGGCTGTTTCCTGAAGGCGCATATTAGAGGTATCAAGCTGCGCCATCGTGTCTTTGAGGGCTGCGATAAGCTTGCCATTATGGTCTTCCATGGCGGTGCGGATTTCTGCTGATTGTCCGGCGAAGCTCGAGGTCGCTTGGCTGAGCGTTTTGATGCTGGATTCAACTTGGCTTGTGACATCCATCATATGGCTGGCTTGTTCACCCAGTTCGAGCGCTGATTTTTGGATGCACTCTACTGTATCGTTGGCGGCACAGCGGAGGCTTTCGTTCTCTGTTCTGAACTTATCAGCCGCGCTTTGCATGCGGTTAACGACCTTGTCTGTTTCTTCTACGGCTGTGTTTTGCAAGATAGACAGACGGGTGCTGAGTTGTTCCAACCGATCCACGGTCTTATCTGAGCTTGAGTTTACTGTGCCTGCGGTATTTTTGATGCGCTCGGCTCCGTCGCTGATGAGAGAGAGATTTTTCTCTATCGCAGAAGAAAGGCCTACAATCTTATCTGTTGCCGAGGTTGCGCGCTCATTCAGATTTGCGGCGCGATCTTCAAAGGCTGTTGTGGCGTCGTTTGTGATGTCCGCATAATGATCAGCGACGCGGTCAAGAAGCTTGTAGGCTTCTTCCGTCTTGTCTTTCAGGTCGTGGCTGATTGTTTGGAAACGCTCGCCAGCCTTGGAGAGCTCGGTGTGGATTTCTTGCGACTGTTGTTCCAGCATAAGGCGAATTGTTTTAGCCTCATTTTGCAGGACGCTTGTAACAGCGCTGATTTTTGTGCCTGAATCTTGCGTTTCTGTTGAAAGATGGCGGCTTTGTTCGCTGATTTTTTTAGCGGCTTCCTGCAAGGTTGTAGCGGCTTCTCCGGCCTTGTTGCCAAGCGTATCGACCTCGCTTTGAAGGCGTGCTGCCATGCTGTTGAATTGCTCAACCGCAGTGCTTGTTGTTTCATCCTGATCTTTGCGGATCATTTCAAAGCGACGGTTCAGATCTTCAATCGAAGAGAGGGTGTCGCTAGTCATTTTACCGACATCAAGCCCCATTTCTCCAATGCGGCTGTTGAATAATTGAAGCTTATCGAGTTGTGAGTGCAGATCGCTGCCGTACTGTGTCAATGACTCGCGACCTTTTTCTGTGCTTTCATCAATCTTGTTGATAACTTCTTGTACAGGTGCTGTTGCGGTATCGGCAAAATCCTGCAGACGTTGATCGGTGCTGTCGAGACGGGCTTTCATTTCATCCAGAAGCGCGGTTAAGGTGTCGTTTTGAGACCGCATGGCGCGTTCAGATGTTTCTGCTTGATGTTGAATTTGCGCCATAGTGCTACGCAACGTGGTTTCTGCCTTTTGCGCTTTTTCTGTAATGTCTCCCTCTTGGCGGGTGAGGGACTCTGTGGCGATGCTGAGTGCTTGGATAGAGCTTTGCGCGGCATCGTGAATGCGTGAGATAATGCCTTCATTATCTGTGGCGGCTTTCATGAGCTTGTCGCTCAATATGTCGCCTACGGATTGTGTGGCATTTCGTGTTTCCATCAGCTTATCAAGGACTGCTTGCAGATTTTCTAAAGCCTTTGCGGCTTTGGCGTGGACTTCATTTCCGGCTTGTTCCGAGGCCTTGTGCAGGGTGTTGAATTGCTCAATTTGTGTGCCCATTTCCGTTGACAACTCTTTGAGTTTTTCGCGATTGGCATCGGACACGGTTTCAAGATGGCTTGTTGCTTCTTCGTAGCGTGCTGCTGTTTCTTCAAGTTGTGCGGCGATATCGTTTGTGCTGCGGCGGGCTTTCTCATTCGTTTCAGAGAAGCTAGCTAGCACGCTGTCAGCACGATCACTAAGCTCAGTAATGCTGTTTTCCAGTTGTTGGCCAAGAGTTGCCCCTGCGCCGCTTAGTTTTGTGACAATGCCGTCAAGATCGGTTTGCCGTTCCTTCATTGTGGCATCAACTTCATTAATGCGTGAGGTGAAGCCTTTGAGGAATGTTTCAAGAGCGCCTGTTTTTTCTTCCAACGTTTCGGCAAGAGCTGCTGCTTGCTCGCGAGCCAACTGCTCACTAGCATAAAGGCGATCAGCGACACCACGCAGGACGGATTCTGCTTCTCCTATACGTGCGGGCATCAAAGAGCTGAGTTCATCCAAAGATCTTGTTTGCGTATCTAAAGCAGCGGCCAAGCGTTCCGCTTCTTCGCGTGCTAGACCTGTGCGGCCAAGGAAATGAGCGATGTCGGTATCAATACGACCAGAAACTTCTTGCAAGGTGCTTGATGCTGTTTCTGCGGCGTTGAGAAGGCTTGTTTCCTGACTGCGCGCTGTGTCGGACAGTTTTTGCGTGTTACGCATGGCTTGCTCGACAGCGCCCGCAACGGTTTCGGCATGCTTTTCGATATCTTCCAAAAGATGCGTCATTTTCTCGCGCATGGATTCGGCTTGTTCGGCAACCTTATCGCCGTTTTGGACGAGCTTGCCATCCAGTACGCGCAACATCGTGAATTTGTCGTCCATTAAGCTTTCAATGTGATCCATGCTGCGATGGATGACGTCTTGAATCTCTTTAACCTGATAGAGGCTGTGTTGTTCAAATTCTTCAAGATCGGCTTTATGCGCGTTAACGCGCTCAATAATAGCCATAAGCTCACCATCGCCGATATGCTTGGTGCTTTTGAGAAGGTCCAGTTGCTCTTTAATAGCCTGATTAAAGCGACGGACCCTTATCTCTGCGGCACCGCTTTCGCCCGTAATCATAGCCAATTGACGGCGCAGAGGTTCTGTTACCGACTGGACATCGGCGGCGCGTTGAAGATATGCGGCAACCATCCAAATCATGGCAACTGGCGAGATAATGGCTGAAATCCCGATAGCCCAATTTGTTAGAGGGATTCCGGCAAAACTGTTCATGCCGCTGGAGTTGAGCATAGCAAAGACAACGCTGCCGATCCACGCAACGGACATTAAGACGCCAACCCAGAAGGGGGTGGTCGAATAATTTGGCGAGGTTTTCCTGAAGCGAGGACGTGTCGGTGCCTGAACAGCCTTTACCGTTTTGGAGACGGTTTGTTTTTGGGAGGGCTGTCCCTGTGTTTTAGGTGACGTTCCGGCAGCCTCGGGAGAAAGGGTGCGCGGCAAGGGCGAAGAAGTATTGTTTTTGTCAGCCATTGGTACCTCGAAATGGTGCCTCGAAAAAGACATGGAATTTCAGTCAATAGAGAACGCTGGCAAGGCCGATTCGTATCAACCTTTACCACCGTGCGGAAGTGTAGCAGGAAGAAGGTATAAAATGGAAGAGTTAAGATTCAGCATTCAGGAATCAGGATTCAGCATTCAGGGGGGATTGATTTTGCCTTTTCTCTCCCAGTCTTTCATACCATTCCTATCGTGACGAGGAATGAGGAATATGGTTGAAAATTGGGAAAGAAAGAAACAATGAAGCTCCCCTGAATCCTGACCACTGAATCCTGATTCCTGTTACAGTTTTGCCTTCAGCCCATAAAGTACGTCTAGAGCTTCTTTGGGGGTTAGATTATCTGGATTGATGGCTTTGATTTCTTCTATCAGAGGCGAATCGTGAGTCGTTTGTGCTTTTTTAGGCTTCACAGCGCTGAAAAGGGGCAGGTTGTCTGCTAAATTGGAGCTGTTAGTGCTGAATTGTCCACTCTCAAGATGGTGAAGAGCTTCTTCGGCGCGGGCAATGACACTCTCGGGCATGCCCGCCATTTGGGCAACGTGAATACCATAGGATCTATCGGCTGTGCCTTTTGTAACCTCATGCAAAAATATAATGTCTTGTTCCCATTCTTTGATCTTCATTGTCGCGCAGAACAGGCGCGGCAGTTTTTCCGTGAGTTGGGTGAGTTCATGATAATGTGTGGCAAATAAGGTGCGGCACTTATTGACCTCATGGAGGTGCTCTAAGGTTGCCCATGCGATCGACAGGCCATCATAGGTGGCTGTGCCGCGACCGATCTCATCTAAGATGACAAGAGCTCGTGGGCCAGCCTGATTGAGAATGGCGGCAGTTTCCACCATTTCTACCATAAAGGTGGATTGGCCGCGGGCTAGATCGTCAGCAGCGCCAACACGGCTGAAGAGACGGTCAATGACTCCGATATGTGCGGCTTTGGCGGGAACGAAGCTTCCCATTTGGGCCATGACTGTTATCAGTGCGTTTTGGCGCAAGAAGGTCGATTTACCAGCCATGTTGGGGCCAGTTAGCAACCAGAGGTTTTGTTCATCCCCTAAGTCACAATCATTGCTTATAAAGTTTCTATTTCCTGTTTGTTTAAGTAAAGCTTGCTCAACCACGGGGTGGCGGCCGCCTTTGATCCGGAAGGTGAGGCTGTCGTCAATTTGGGGACGGGTATAATTTTGCTCTGTGGCAAGCTCTGCTAATCCCGTGGTGACATCTATCTTGGCCAGACTTTCAGCCGTTTTGTGAAGTTCGGGCAGTATCCTTTTGATGCTTTTCGTGAAATCCTCAAAAATAGAGAGCTCAACAGCCAGCGCTTTATCGGCGCTTTGCGCTATTTTTTGGGCAAGTTCTGCTAGCTCTACGGTTGAAAAACGTACGCCGCTCACCAGTGTTTGGCGGTGAATAAAGGTTTCTTTATTGGCCAGCAATTTGTCGGCGTGGCTGGGGGAGACATCTATATAATAGCCGAGCACATTATTATGTTTGATTTTCAATGTCGGTGTATTGGCTAATTTGGCGTATTTTTGCTGTAGATTGGCAATGAGGCGCCTGCTGCTGTCGCGCAGGTCAATGAACTCATCAAGTTGGGGGTTGAACCCACGTACAATAAAACCTCCGTCGCGGGCTAGGAGAGGGAGATTCTCTTGTAAGGCTTGCCTCAACTTGTCGTGCAACATGTTGTGCTCGCCAAGGTCCAGCGCGTTTTGGCGGAGCCTGTTGGGGCATTCATTTTGGTTGGTGCCTAAAAGGGTTGAGCGAATTGCTTCGGCATGTTTGAGCGCATCGCGTATGGCGGCTAGATCGCGGGGGCCGCCTCGATCCAGAGAGATGCGGGTGAGGGAACGTTCCAGATCAGGGGTGTGGGAAAGTTCACTCCTAACCTTGTGGCGTGTTTGGGTTTCCTTTATGAAAAATGCCAGATCATCAAGGCGCTGATTGATCTTTTTGATATCTGTTAAAGGTGTTGCCATGTATGCGGCGAGCAGGCGTGCTCCGGCGCTTGTGGAGGTGCGATCGCATGCGTGGAGGAGGGAGCCTCGTTTCTCTCCGCCAAGGGTTCTCATGATTTCAAGATTGCGGCGTGTGGCGGAATCCATCACGAGCGTTGTTCCCAGCTTTTCGACGCGAGGCGGTTTGAGGTGGGAGATTGTGTTTTTTTGAGTGAGGTTGACGTAATCTAGGAGGGCACCTAGAGCCGCTATTTCTGCGCGAGAAAAATCACCAAAAGCCGACAGATCGCTGACGTTATAAGTGTCATGCAACAATCGTCGTGCGTTCTCGCTTTCAAATCTGACATTAGGTTGGATTGTTAGTTTTTCTTTCCAAAAAGCGAGGGCGTCATAGCAATCTACATTCTCGATCACGCGTTGGGCGAGCAGGATTTCTACAGCATCTATGCGGGCGAGGGCTGATTCAAGCGTGTTAGGAGTGGTTTTTTCTACGAAAGGTTGGCCGGAGGATAGATCAAGCCATGCCAACGCCATGTCATCTCCTGTTTGGGACAGGCATGCCAGATAATTGGATTTACTGGCTTCCAGAAGCATATCTTCTGTGACGGTGCCCGGTGTGACAATTCGAGTAACCTCACGGGATACGATGGATTTTGTGCCTCGTTTTTTAGCTTCCGTTGGGTCTTCTGTTTGTTCGCAAATGGCGACATGAAAGCCCTTGCGAATGAGCTTGGCCAGATACCCTTCGTAAGAATGAAAGGGCACACCGCACATGGGGATAGGCTTGTCTTGAAGCTGGCCACGGCTTGTAAGCGTAATATCAAGGGCTTGTGAGGCTAAGACAGCATCACGAAAGAAGAGTTCATAAAAATCACCTAATCTAAAGAATAATAAACAATCAGGATGGGCGGCTTTTACAGCTAAATATTGCTGCATTAAAGGTGTATTGGCATCTTCAACTGTGGGTTGCCATATATCATCCTGTTTTTCTTGCGCGAGGCCCATATAAATAAAATCCTGTACTTTAGTATGAGGGGAGCGTTATCGTAGCGGTGTTTGGGTCCTTTTTCTAGGGGGCTTGTTTTATGGTTAATAAGGAGAGGATTCAGTACTTAGGATTCAGGATTCAGCATTCAGGATTCAGGGGGGGGGCTTCCTGTTTCTACCCTTTTGAAGACTGTAGCCCTATTTTCCTGATTACAATTAGAATAAACGTTTTTAATTGAGAAAGATCGGTGAAGGAAGCCCCCCCCTGAATGCTGAATCCTGAATGCTGAATGCTGAGTTATGATTTTAGGTATTGGAACAGATCTTGCGGATATAAGACGGATTGAGCGGGCGCTTGAGACCCATGGTGTGCGTTTTGAAAACCGTCTTTTTACAGAAATCGAGCGTGCCAAGGCAAGGCGGCGCGTTAATCCGGCTTATACCTATGCCAAGCGTTTTGCGGCCAAGGAGGCCATGAGCAAAGCTTTGGGGACTGGCATTAAACAAGGCGTTTTTTTTAAAGATATGGGCGTCATGAATTTGCCATCAGGTCAGCCGACAATGCAGCTCTCTGGGGGGGCGTTGGCGCGATTTGAGGCTATGCTACCAGTGGGAATGAAGGGGGTTATTCATCTTGCTTTGACGGATGATTATCCTTATGCGCAGGCCTTTGTGGTGTTGGAGGCAGTGTAAACGTGGAAATAATGGGTATATTCGCATGGAGCATACCCATGACGGATGAAGAGTTAGAAGATTGTGCTTTAAAAAAATGGGACCCCAGCCTTAGGGGGTGACGGTTGGGGGTTAAAGAGTAGGCCTGTTAACAATTCCGTCATGCCAGCACCCGCTTTCGCGAGCACAGGCTCCGGCTGGCATCCCGTTTTTTTTCTTTCTCACTCTTGAAATGGAAAAGGTATAAAGGCTTGAAAATGGAAAAGATTGGTATGATGAACGAAGATAATCAGGTCCAGCAAGAAACCTTTGCCGGACGGGCAAAAGATACGGCGGATGAAACGGCTCGTAGCTTTATCATTGCGGCCTTGATCGCTTTATGTGTGCGCGCGTTTCTCTTTGAGCCTTTCAACATTCCGTCGAGCTCTATGGAGCCTGGATTGCTTGTTGGCGATTTCTTATTCGTCTCTAAATACGCTTATGGTTATAGCTCACGCTCGACCCTCTTCGGGCTTCTTCCTTTTGATGGGCGCGTTTTCTTTACAGAGCCTAAGCGTGGGGATGTTGTCGTTTTTAAGCTGCCTCGGGATAATCATACGGACTACATCAAGCGGTTGATTGGTCTTCCGGGAGATAGAATTCAGGTTCGTCATGGGTTGCTCTATATCAATGGAGAGCCTGTGGATCGGCAGAAGATGGATGATTATATGGCGGCCGATTATCTAACGCCTCCGGCTAGAGCTGTTGACTATAAAGAAACTTCCTCTGATCGGGCTCCTTACGTTATTCGGGAAGAGGGCGATAATCGTGCTCTTGATGATACGGGGGCGTTTGTTGTTCCTGCGGGACATTATTTCTTTATGGGGGATAACCGCGATAATTCTCAGGACAGTCGTACGGTAAATGTTGGTTTTGTGCCCGCAGAGAATCTTGTGGGCCGCGCTGAGCGTATTTTCTTTTCGCTTGGTGGAGACACGCGCTTTTGGGAAATCTGGAGATGGCCGTGGGAGGTGCGGTGGCACCGCTTGTTTATGGAAATAAAGTGATGGATATGAATTTTGATATAGAGACCCTTGAAGAACGGTTGGATTACCGTTTTATTGATCGGGCTTTACTTGAAGCGGCATTGACACATCCTTCCTTGATGGTAGGGACAAAACGTAAGAATAAGAACAGCTCTTCCCCTTATGAACGGCTTGAATTTCTTGGTGATCGCGTGCTTGGTTTGGTGATTGCACAATGGCTTTATGAACTCTTTCCTGACTTGCCTGAGGGCGATTTGGCAAAACGGCATGCCTCGTTTGTCAATCGGGATGCTTTGCGTCGTGTTGCCAAGAAGATTGAATTGGGCAATCATTTACAGCTTGTTCAGCACAATAAAAAAAGTCCTAGCCGTGAAAATCATGCGGCTTTGTCTGATGCTACTGAAGCTGTCATTGGTGCGATTTATCTTGATGGAGGGTTGACCCCAGCAGCGCGCTTCATCAAAAAATGGTGGGATGACGTGATCCATACGGATGTGACTCCGGCTGATCCGAAGAGTGCGCTTCAGGAATGGGCGCAAGGGCGAAAGCTGCCTTTACCTGTTTATCGGACTGTGGAGCGAAAAGGGCCTGCTCATGCGCCTGTGTTTTTGATTGAGGTTGAGGTAAGGGGCTCTGACTCTGTCAGAGCTGAAGGAAAGTCTAAGCGTGAGGCGGAGAAAGCTGCGGCTGAGGCGATGTTGACGGCGATAGGGATTTAAATGGACGATACTCAAGAAACACGAGCTGGGTTTGTAGCTTTTATTGGGGCGCCAAATGCGGGTAAGTCAACGCTTCTCAATCAAATCCTTGGAGAAAAATTATCTATTGTCACACGTAAGGCGCAGACAACGCGCATACGTGTGCTTGGGCTTTTGACCGAGAAAAACGCACAAATTGGTCTTATCGACACGCCCGGGCTTTTTAAGCCTAAGACGAAGCTTGAGCGCTCTATGGTGCAGGCGGCGTGGGATAGTCTTGAGGGGGCTGATCTGGTTTTGCTTCTTGTTGATGCTTCTGCGCGGCAACCCGATGCAAAAACGGAGAGCATTGTTGAAGCTTTGGCTACGCGCGGGCAGCGGGCTACCTTGGTTCTTAATAAGGTGGATGCGATTAAGCCTGGGAAGCTTTTGCCATTAGCAGAAAACCTTCAAGCTAGTGGTTTGTTTGATGAGATATTTATGATTTCAGCTCTTACGGGTGATGGAGTTTCTGAACTGCGGGATCATATGTATCAGGCTATGCCTTTGGGCCCATGGCCTTATCCAGAAGATCAATTGACGGATTTGCCAGAACAACTTTTGGCGGCGGAAATCACGCGCGAACAGCTTTTGGAGCAGCTTCATGATGAGCTGCCTTATGGGGCGGTTGTGATGCCTGAAGGGTGGGAGGTTCGCAAGGATGGGTCAATCGCAATTCAGCAACAAATTCTTGTCGAGCGTGTCAATCACCGCGCTATGGTGCTCGGTAAACAGGGTGCGCGTATTAAGGCGATTGGTTCAGCAGCGCGGGAAGAGATGGCTGCGCAGCTTGGATGCAAGGTGCATTTGTTTTTGGATATCAAAGTGGATGAGCGTTGGCAGGACAAACCCGATTATTATCGTATGTTTGGAATATAGTAAGGCAGACGACAGATAGAAGGATTCAGCATTCAGGATTTAGGATTTAGCATTCAGGATTCAGGGAATCTTCCTGTTTCTTTCTCTCTCAACTCTCAAAATTATTCCGTCATTCCCGTGAAAACGGGAATCCATATGCTGCAGCGTTTTAACAAGCATCACCATCCGGAGATGGATTCCCGCATGCGCGGGAATGACAGAAATTGTCTAAAAAATTAGGAAAGAAAGAAACAGGAAGATTTTCCTGATCCCCGACCCCCGCCCCCTCATCCTCACGCATGCTTTATCCGTTCCTATAGTATGCCTTTAAAAAAACCTTTCCTTTATTTTTAAAGTTGCTTTATCCTCTGTTCCGTTCTCTGTAGGATGTCGTTCTGACTCGTCGGGTTACTTCTTTGTTTCAGGAGGTGTGGTTTGACCCAAAAGCAAGGCTCTCTTCAATCTAAAGACGCTCTTAAAAAGAAAAGTGGGGCAAAGGATTCTTCTGTTCCTGTTGGCACCAAGGTAATGCTCGATGATTCTGGAATTGCGAATCTCTTAGGGCTTTTGTCTCAGCTGGGGTATCAGCCTATTGGACCTAAGCTTCGTGATGGCGCGATTGTCTATGAGCCGATTTCTTCTGTTGATGATTTACCGATCGGTATGTCGGATGAGCAAGAGCCTGGGAAATATCGCGTTGTGCCTGGGACCAAAGGCTCTTATTTCGAATATGTCGTGGGGCCCACGAGCTGGAAGAAATATCTTTTTCCGCCGCATCAGAAACTCTGGGAAGCTAAGAAAACGGGCAATAAATTTGATGTTTCTATGCCGTCTGAGGAAGCGCCGTCTTATGCTTTTATTGGGGTGCGTCCTTGCGAGCTTGAGGCTATCAAAATCCAAGACCGCGTGTTCGGGTATGGGCGGGAGGATCATGAGGCACGAGGGATTTTTTCGGACCCCCATTATGTCGAGCGCCGCACGAATGCTTTGATCATTGCGGTGAACTGTTCGCGGGCTTCTCAAAATTGTTTCTGTTCCTCCATGGGGGGATCTCCTCATGTAAAAGGGGAGCAGGGATTTGATCTGGCGATCACAGAGCTTTCCGTCTCGCCTAAGCATGAGTTTATGATCGAAGTCGGGAGCGAGACGGGGGGGCATGTCCTTGATGCGCTTTCTTATCGTGAGGCGCGGAGCAGCGATCTTAGCAAGGCAGATGCGCAATTGCGGCGTGTGAAGGCTTCGATGCGTCGCAAAATGATCCCAGATGCTGCGGATGTTCTTAAGCGAAATCTTGATAGTTCGTATTGGGATAAAATTGCAGAACGTTGCATGAATTGTGCAAACTGCACGATGTCGTGTCCGACTTGTTTTTGCAGCACGGTTGAGGAAACAACTGATCTTAAGGGTGAGCACGCTGAACGTTGGCGTTCGTGGGATTCCTGTTTTTCTGGTGATTTCAGCTATATCCATGGGGGAGCTATTCGGCGTGAGACGAAGTCTCGCTATCGGCAATGGATCACGCATAAACTGTCTAGCTGGCATGAGCAGTTTGGAACCTCGGGCTGTGTTGGCTGTGGGCGTTGTATCACTTGGTGTCCTGTTGGGATTGATATCACCAAGGAAGCTAGAGCGTTGAGAGACAGTCGGAAGTAATCTTTCGAACTAAAAATATGGGGCAGAAGAAAATGAGCCGTATGAACACAAAGAAAAAAGATGAAGCCTATAACTATGCGGGTGGAGCGGATCCGATGCAGCCTCGGCCCTTTAAGGTGCTGGAGATTAAGCGGGAGCTCGTGGACACTTTCAGCATGAAGCTGGCTCCTGATGATGGCGGCGAGGTTAAGTTTGGGCCTGGGCAGTTCAACATGCTTTATGTGTTTGGAATTGGCGAGGTTCCTATCTCGGTAAGTGGTGACTCTTCGGACCGCTCAGCGGTCGTGCACACAACGCGTGCGGTTGGAAAGGTCTCGCAAGCGCTGAACAATCTTTCCAAGGGTGACATTGTGGGGTTGCGCGGACCCTTCGGAACAGAATGGCCTCTAGCTGTGGCAGAGGGGCAGGACCTTGTTTTTGTCGCGGGCGGGATTGGGTTGGCGCCTTTGCGTCCGGCGATTTATAAAGCTTTAGAGGAGCGTGAGAAGTTCGGCAATATTGAAATCCTGTTCGGGGCGCGGACTCCCGAAGACATTCTTTATCCAGACGAGCTTTTGGAATGGAAGTCGCGTTTTGATATTAATGTGCAGGTCACTGTTGATCGTTCAACAGAAGGCTGGCAGGGGCGCGTGGGTTTTGTGACAAAGCTTGTTTCTTCGGGCGGGTTTAACCCCAAAAATACAATTGCATTTACGTGCGGGCCTGAGATCATGATGCTGAATGTCGTTAAGGCACTTCATGAGCGAGGTCTTGCTTATGATCGCATTTATCTTTCCATGGAACGCAATATGAAATGTGCGGTTGGCTTATGCGGGCACTGTCAGTGGGGTTCGGCGTTCGTGTGTCGGGATGGGCCAGTGTTCCGTTATGACAAGGTTATGGATTCTCTTCAAATTCAGGAGCTTTAAGCATGACGGGAACGAAGACAAAAACCTCTGAAGCCCAAAAGGCGGCTGCCAAGCCCAAAATAGCAGTTTGGAAATTTGCTTCTTGTGATGGGTGTCAGCTGAGCTTGATTTCTCTTGAAGATGATCTTCTGGAAGTCGTGGGGGCAGTTGAGATTGCCTATTTCCTTGAGGCGACGAGTGCGGTCATCGAAGGGCCTTATGACATTTCTCTGGTTGAGGGTTCGATCACGACCGAGCATGATGCTAAACGCATCCGTAAAATTCGTGACCAATCTAAGACCCTTATCACCATTGGTGCGTGTGCAACGGCGGGCGGTATTCAGGGGCTTAAAAACTTTGCTAATGTAAATGAATACATTAATGCGGTTTATGCGCGGCCTGAGTATATCTCGACGCTGAAAACTTCGACTCCGATTCACGAACATGTGCCGGTTGACTTTGAACTGCGTGGTTGTCCGATCAATAAGGATCAGCTTCTTGAGCTTATCAACGCCACTCTCAATGGGCGTGTGCCGAATGTGCCTCGCCATAGCCAATGTTTTGAGTGCAAAAAGCATGGAACGGTTTGCGTTATGGTGGCCAAGGGAATCCCATGTCTTGGTCCTGTGACTCAGGCAGGATGTGGCAATCTTTGTCCTTCGACTAACCGTGGCTGTTATGGCTGTTTCGGGCCGTCAGAGCTTTCCAACGGTATGAGCCTTGCCAAGCAGCTTGAAAAGCTGGGGATGAGCAAGCGTGAGATCAAGGATTTCTTCCGTTCCTACAATGCGAATGCTGGTGGATTCCGTGCCGTAAGTGAAGCTTACGAGTAAAAATGCTAACTTGAAACGAGGGAGCCATTGATGGCAGACGTGGAAAAAACATCGAAGAAGGCGGGCAAGAAGAATTCTAATCTGACTCGCACGATCCAAGTGGATGAGCTGTCTCGGGTCGAGGGCGAGGGGGCGCTCTTTGTGCGGATTAAGGATGGCGAGATTCAGGAATGTAAATTCAAAATTGTTGAGCCGCCTCGTTTTTTCGAAGCTTTCCTACGCGGGCGGGACTATCGGGAAGTGCCCGACATTACTGCACGGATTTGCGGTATTTGTCCGATGGCCTATCTTATGGGCTCGCAGCAGGCCATGGAGCATGCTTTCAAGGTTGAGATCCCAAAGCAGATTCGTGATCTACGGCGCTTGATGTATTGCGGCGAATGGATCGAGAGTCACGTTCTTCATGCGGCGATGCTGCATGCGCCGGATTTTCTGGGGCTTGATGATGCTCTGCAGTTAGCAGCTAAAAATAAGGAAGTGGTTGAAAAGGCCTTGCAGCTTAAAAAGCTGGGGAATGATATTCTCGAAGTGATCGGCGGCGGGCGGGCAATCCACCCTGTCAACACGCGCGTGGGCGGCTTTTATAAGGCTCCAGCCAAGGATGCCGTTCATGGGCTGATCGAGCGGATGAAGTGGGGCATTGATGCCTCGATTGATCTCGCTAAGCTTTTCGGCACGTTCGATTTTCCGGATTATGAATATGAATATAATTATGTGTCTATGACGCATCCTGATGAATATGCGATTGTTGAGGGTGATGTGATTAGCAGCAGCGGGATTCATATTCCTGTCAGCGAGTTCCACAATCATTTCCGCGAGACGCATGTGGTGCACTCGACAGCTCTGCAGGGGACGACAAGCGAGGATGGACAACCCTATTTCACGGGGCCGAATGCGCGCTATAACAATAACTACGACAAGCTCAGTAAAATGTCTAAGCAGGTTGCCAAGGATATTGGATTGGGTACAAAATGTCATAATCCGTTCAAGAGTATTTTGGTGCGCATGGTGGAGACTCTTTATTCTTGTGAAGAGGGGATTCGGCTTGCCAAGGAATACGAAGAATTCGATCCCCCCTATATCGAAGCAAAACCTAGGGCTAGTGAAGGCTTTGGCATGACGGAAGCGCCACGGGGTGTTTGTTTCCACCGCTATAAGCTGGACCGCAACGGGTTGGTTGAGAATGCCACAATTTCTTCTCCTACAGCGCAGAACCAGCCGCAGATTGAGCGCGATCTTTATGGCGTGGTAGAGCGCAGCATGGATCTTGACGAGAATGCCTTGAAGGTCCGTTGTGAGCAGACTATTCGCAACTACGATCCTTGCATTTCGTGCTCGACACACTTTTTGCGCCTGACGTTGGTGAAGGAGTAAGAAAGCGAAGGACTGATGTCGAATACTCGTGATTTCCGTTTGGTAGATTCGAGATTTGCAACGTTTGGAAGCTTTTCATTTTTCGGAAATAAAAAATGGGACTCCCGCCTGCGCGGGAGTGACGGTTGTTTTTATTGTTAAGATATAGCCTATGTTAGTCAGCCAGCTTGTTCTTGGGGAGATGTTTTCTATATGGTGCAGATGTTTCTTGGTGTAGGCAATCTCCATCGCGGCGATGATGGCGTAGGGCCTTATTTAGCGCAGCGCTTGGCGGATAATGATATTCTGAAAGAGAGAGAGGTTGAAGTTCTGCCGCATAGTGGTGAGGGCGCGTCCTTGATGCATCTATGGGAGGGGCTTGATTTCGTTGTCATCGTGGACTGTATGAAGACGGGGTTGCCTTTAGGAACCGTGAGGCGGTTTGATGTATTGAAAGAAGAATTACATGGCGGCGTGTTTCGATACTCCAGCCACTTATTCGGGCTGGCCGAGGCTGTGGAGATGGCGCGGCAATTGGGGAAGCTGCCAAAAGCTATGATCGTTTATGGAATCGAGGGCATCACTTTTGCTTTTGAAGAAGGCCGTTCGCCTGAAGTTGAAGCTGTTCTTCCGGAAGTTGAAGCGGCGGTGATTGGGGAGTTTTGTTTTTAGATGCACGAAGTGTCGTTATGTGAAAACATTCTGAAAATACTTGAGCGCAAGGCCAAGGAAGAGGGCTTTGCGCGTGTGGTCAAGGTCGAGCTGACTTTGGGAGACCTCTCAGGCGCAAGCCAAGAATCTATGGAATTCTGTTTTCCTCTCGTAGCCAAAGGGACTCTGGCTGAAGGGGCTGA
>JBFXDW010000005.1:0-32209 GCA_050180745.1 Bdellovibrionales bacterium
AACTTAGCGAATCTATAGCCGAAAGAGGAAGAAAGACAGAACTCTACAGAAGTAAGCGCTGTTGCTTGATCTTATGACAACTATCAGCACTTTCTGCTGCAGTGTTTTGACAAGCGTCACCTATCGGTGCTGGATCCCCGCGTTCCCCCTACGCCCTACGGGCTTCGGCGCGACAAGTCGCGAGGATGACGGAATAATTTTGAGAATTGGGAGAGATAGAAACAGGAAGACCTTCTGTCTTCTGTCCTCTGAATCACCCCTGCAACAGGCGCTTAAGAAGGTCCACATCCTCGCGGAAAGCGGGATCATAAGCGGAAAGCTCTTCGATCTTCCGCACAGCATGAATAACGGTCGTGTGATCACGGCCGCCAAACTTGCGGCCTATTTCAGGCAAGCTGCGTGGCGTAAGTTGTTTGGCCAAATACATCGCAACCTGCCGAGGCCGCGCAATCGCACGTGCCCGACGCGCTGAATGCATATCAGCAACACGTATATTAAAGTGCTCAGCCACTTTCTTTTGTATCTCGTCAATCGTAATACGTCGCTCAGTCACACGGAGCACATCCGCAAGGACATCTTGAGCCATTTCTACGGAGATCGTACGACCGACGAGCTGTGTATGCGCAATGATACGATTTAATGCTCCTTCAAGCTCGCGCACATTCGATGAGATTTTATGCGCGAGGAATTCCAAGACACGATCAGGAATCTGACAGCCATGTTGTTCAGCTTTCGCCGCTAAGATGCCAAGGCGAAGCTCATAATTGGCAGGATGGAGATCCGCCACAAGTCCCCAGCCAAGGCGAGAGCGGAGACGCTCTTCCACACGATCCAAATCCTGAGGCGATTTGTCCGCAGAAACGATAACCTGACGATTGCGATCAACCAGCGCATTGAAGGTATGAAAGAACTCTTCCTGTGTTGTGTCCTTACCGCCGATGAACTGCACATCATCGATCATCAAAACATCGACTGAACGAAATTGATCTTTAAATGAAACCGTATCTTTGTAGCGAAGCGCCCGCACAAACTGATACATAAATTTCTCAGCCGACATATAAATCACGCGGCGATTAGGAAAGTTCTGACGGATTTGCCAAGCGATAGCATGCATTAAATGTGTTTTGCCAAGACCTGAACCGCCATAAAGGAACAACGGATTAAAGGTCGGCGTTTCGGTATCGGCGACCCGTCGGGCAGCAGCATAAGCAAGCTCATTGGTTTTACCGACAACAAAATTCTCAAACGTGAAACGAGGATCAAGTGGAGCCTCATCAGCCGCAGAAGATTCAACATCCGCCCCCCCCAAGAAAGTCGCTTTCGGCGCTTCTGTCTTGACTGGTTCTGCTGCCTTTTTCGCCAAAGGTGAAGCCACTGCAAAAGAAACGTCACCGTTCTTTGTTAGGGACCGCCAAAGAGTCCGGACGATATCACCATAATGAGCCTCAATCCAATCACTCATAAAACGCGTAGGCGCATTCAGAGTCAAAAGATCATCTGCACTAACGCTTGCTGAAATAGGTTCGATCCAACGACGGTAAGCCGTCGTGCCAAGATTCTCACGCAGCTTCACGCAAAGCGTTTCCCAAGATTCATTCGGCTCGCTACCACTGTTGCTTTGAAGAGCTTGAGCATCCTTTTGTAGGGCAGACGAAATCATCAGTGGAGCCTCTTGAGGTGAGCAGTGGAAGAGGCAACAACATAAACCGGAAGTGATTCGTTTTTCAATAGGCTCGAAACAAGAACGTCAAAAAGAAATGACTTGCTTTTCGAGAATCACCTTTTTGCAACACGTGTGTCCGGATGGGAAACAATTCGCATATTGAAACATAAAAAAAAGCGCTTCAGAACGAAGCGCTTTTTTGAAAAAAATATCCGCTTTAAACTAAGCTGTCTTCATGGATTTAACTTGCTTAACGAGGCGAGAAATTTTCCGCGACGCTGTTTTCTTGTGAACAGTTCCACGACCAGCTGCACGTGCCAATTCAGACTCAGCCTTAATGAGAGCTGTTCTAGCTTCTTCTTCATTCCCAGATTCTACAGCAAGAACAACTTTCTTTGCCGCAGTGCGGACTTTTGATATGCGTGCGCGATTAAGAGCATTGCGCGTTTCGGTTTGGCGAGCCCGCTTGGCGGCGGATTTGTGATTAGCCATGTTAATTCCTTTATTTAATTATCAGGTTGTGCCGAACTTACCGTCCACTAAAGCACAAGACAAAAAACCGGCGAGATTCCTTACTCGCACGGGAAGGGCTGTTTTAGCTGCCCCTTAATAGTTGGTCAAGCAGAATCAGGATTCAGGATTCAGGAACATTTATTATTATCTGCTTTTCTTAAAATTCAATGAGATAAAGACACTTTTAAAAGTAAAGTCTTTTCCCTGAATCCTGAATGCTGAATGCTGAATCCTAAATGCTGTTTCCCTTGTAAATTCTCCGAAAAAGTGCTCCAATATAAGTGTGATTTCGCCTTTCAGAAAGGAGGCTCCAAATGGATAGATTAGCTTTAGGCGCTCAAAACAGCAGCCAGCTGCAAGGTTTGGGCCACATACAAGCGGGAGAGCAAGCTGTAGCAGTGCAAGAAATGGCTACGCCCGGCATGATTATGGTAACGGCTCAGTCTATGCCTGTTGCAGGGGGGGCTCCCCAAAGCACGCAGGAGCTTGAGCAAGATGTGCTTCTAACCGCTATGGCGTTAGAGAACTCTCCTTTTGCTGCGCCCGCACCTACGGGAGGTTCAAGCAGCTTCATGCAAATCGCACCACGCGTCGAAAGAGGGCGGGGCCAACGGGCTGGTTATAGCTACAATGTTATGAACGCTTATACCCTTTTGAATATTCAGCATGGCCAAACACCGCAGCTGACGCAAGGGCAACAAGGTCGTTTGGGAGGCTTACGTCCCCGCAGTCGTGTTGAGCATTTGCGTATGGAGCAAAGACTCAAAACTTTGATGCGGCGACTCGTTGGAGCTCGCCTTCATGTGGGGCCTGCGCCGGTAGGGGCTGTGACCAACCGCCTTGTAATAGGTGAGCAAGCCTATCGCCTCCAAGAAATGACGGGCGCTATGCCAACAGGATTAAGCCAGTCGGAGCGTGCCTTAGTTTGGAATGAAACCAACTATGGCTATCGTCCAAGTAAGCCTGTTGGTCCGAACCACTATGATTCCTTGGAACGTGCCGCCATGAATGCGGAGCTTAATAGGCTGCAAGGCACAGCTCCCAGATATCAGGTGGGAACAGTGCCAGAGGCGATGAAGCCCGAGCCCTCAATGACCGAAAAAAAGCCGGAGCCAGAGCTCGTTCAGGAAGAGCCAAAGCCTACTCCTACAAATCCTACAAAGCTGGAGCAAAGCATGGCATTGAGAATGGGCCGAAGCCCTGTGTTGGCGTTGGTGCTTTAGACAGATAGTCCTCCTGTTTAGAGCCAGTTCATAATCTAGATTCCGTTATATCGGACAGCCTTTCGCTTGCTTATAAAAACTCCGTTTCTTCAACTTCACTGACAATAGCTTCTTCTGTCATCTGTCCTCCATTTCATGCAATTATTTACATATGCTCGGCTGGCTGCTATAGACCCATCCCAAGAGAGCTTTTGCCCTCCTTTTAGTTCTTTCTTCTCCAAAGCCACAAAAGGCACAAGGCAATAACATGAAACTTATCTCTGGAACTAGTAATGAGCCTTTGGCTCAAGCCATCGCGGCTCATTTAGGCATGCCTTTAACCAAAACCTCGATCCGCCGCTTTAGCGACATGGAGGTTTTCGTTGAAATTCTTGAAAATGTGCGCGGTGAAGATGTTTTTATTATCCAACCGACATCCTATCCCACGAATGACAGCCTTATGGAGCTGTTGATCACGGTCGATACCCTCAAGCGCAGCTCCGCAAGCCGCATTACGGCTGTAACGCCTTATTACGGTTATAGCCGCCAAGACCGGAAATCCTCGCCAAGATCGCCTATTACGGCCAAGCTGGTCGCTAATTTGATAACTGTGGCTGGGGCTAATCGCGTTTTAACTATGGATCTCCATGCAGGGCAAATTCAAGGCTTCTTTGATATTCCTCTGGATAATCTCTATGCCGCACCTGTTTTTGTGCAAGACATACGTGAAACTATGTCCGTCCACGGCAAGCTGCCAGAGACGTTAACCATAGTCTCCCCTGATGTAGGCGGGGTTGTTCGAGCCCGCAGTTTAGCGAAAAAACTTGACGCACGCCTTGCAATTATTGATAAACGTCGCGAACGGATTGGTGAATCCACAGTCATGAACATCATCGGCGAAGTTGAGGGACGTGACTGTATTATGATCGACGATATCGTGGATAGTGCAGGGACCTTATGCAATGCGGCTGATGCCATTTTGAAGAAAGGTGCCAAGACAGTTTCGGCTTATCTGACACATGGTGTTTTCTCGGGCACTGCCGCAGAGAAAATCGAAAAGTCGGGTCTGAGGGAAATCGTCGTCACAGACTCGATCGCCGCTTCAGAACGGATTTCATCTGTTCAAAAAATTCGCCGCCTTAGCATTGCGCCGCTTCTGGCTGAAGCCATTGCGCGCATCAGCCAAGAGCGCTCAGTATCAAGCCTGTTTGAATAGTCAAACAGTTTGAGCGGGTCATAAGACCCAAGCCCAACACCCCTGGAGGTTGGGTAGGATAAACATATTAAATGAGGACAAGACAAATGAGTGATATCATTACCCTTACGGCCTCGTCGCGTGAAAGTGTCGGTAAGGGGCCCGCACGCGCCGTACGTTGCCAACAGCAAGTACCTGCTGTTGTTTATGGAGATAAAAAACCAGCTCTGGCCATTTCAATCGAGGAAAAAGAACTCGTGCGCTACGTCAACAAAGCAGGTTTCTTCAACCATCTTTTTGACATTGAACTTGATGGGAAAAAGCATCGCGTTTTACCACGTGATGTGCAATTCCATCCCGTAACGGATCGTCCGTTGCATGTTGATTTCTTGCGTGTTTCCAAGAGCATGAAAGTTAAAGTCAGTGTGCCAATCGTTTATACCGAGCAAAACTTGTCTGATGGTATGAAACGTGGCGGCGCTTTGAACGTGATTTATCATGAAATTGAAGTTCTTTGTGCTCCTGACAAAATTCCAGAGCGCTTTGAAGTTTCGCTGAAGGAATACGGTCTTGGTGCTGCAATTTCTGTAACGGCTATCGAGCTTCCTAAAGATATTGAGCTTACGGCAAAAGAGACCGAGTTCACGGTTGCTTCAATCACAGTACCTTCGGCTGTGCGTTCAAAGCTTATTGAAGAGGCTAGTGCAGCTGGACCTGCTGCCGCTGCTGATAGCGCCAAAAAAGCTGCTCCTAAAGCTGCTCCAGCTAAGAAGTAAGCTAAGATGGCTTCGTCCAGCAAATTGATAGTCGGCCTTGGCAACCCTGGGGCCGACTATTCTTTTAACCGACACAATATAGGCTTTATGGCGCTGGACACTCTAGCGGCAAAAACCGAATGCAGTGCGTGGCAGAAGAAATTCGATGGCGAGATAGCCAAGTCAACGATAGGGCCCCATGCGGTTCTTCTCTTTAAACCGATGACCTACATGAATCTCTCTGGTCAAGCTGTGCAACAGGTTTTGCAGTTTTATAAATTAACTCCAGAGGATGTTATAGTTATCCATGACGATATCGACTTGCTGGCAGGACAGGTCAAAGTTAAACAGGGTGGCGGCGCGGGCGGTCATAATGGCCTTAAGTCTTTAGACCAACATATTGGCAAAAATTACTGGCGCGTGCGCCTTGGCGTAGGGCGCCCTGACCATAAGGGCGAGGTCACAAACTATGTTCTTGGTGATTTTGCCAAAAGCGATTCCGAATGGCTGGAGGGCCTTCTAGGCAGCATCCCTGAGGCTTTGCCATCACTGCTTGAGGGACAGCCAGAAGAATTTATGAAAACGATAAAATAGAGTATGGCAGAACGTGTCGTTACATATAACTCGACACATCTTTTACATCATTTTCACGCAAAGGCGTGATGTCTTCAGACAAAGATTTAAGCTTAACAAGATGGCGATGAAGAACGGCTTGTTTGTCCGATTCACGGGCAAATTCTGTCTCGAGTTCCTGCGCTAGATCCAAGCAACGCGTCTCTAAATCTTGTAAAAGCTCTTCTTTTTCCTGAGATACTATGCGTTTTTCTCGCCACACAAGCCAATCTAGACACAAAGCCAGCACCAACAGCAAAAGAGGCAAAACAATCTCATCTATTTCCCAATACTCAAGCTGAGTCAAAAAAGAGGAGACCGTCTCAAAGACATCTAAGCCGAAACAAACAACAACGCTGCCATAGAGGACAGTAAGAAAAAGGGCCACAGACGTGAATCGCAAGGAGATAGGCATAAAGCTTTACCCTTTTGAAGGAGAGATTGGCAAGAGGATGCCCTGTTGAAGAAATTATTTCAATGGCTTATTTACTTAAAAAGAAAGAGAAGCTATAAATTCAGACCTATTCATCATAACCACTTACTCATATAAAGAGAACCACCATGTCCAAAACTGATAGTCTTATGAATCGTCTGGTTTCTCTGTCCAAGCGACGGGGATTTATATTTCAAGCTTCTGAAATATATGGCGGCTTAAACGGCTTTTGGGATTTTGGACCTCTTGGCGTTCAGCTCAAGAACAACCTGCGGGACCGCTGGTGGCACGACATGGTTGAGTGCCCTCCCATTGGCCCTGATGGTAAGCCTCTTTCTATCGTAGGGCTTGATAGCTCCATCATCCAACATCCCACAACGTGGCATGCTTCGGGCCATGTCGGCGGTTTTGCTGATGATATGGTGGATTGCCGCGAGTCAAAAGCGCGTTATCGTGCAGATCATATTTTATGTATGGAAGTGTCTTACGAACAAAAAGGAACAGTCAAATCTTTGGGCATGTTGTCTGTTATCGAAGGGTCAGACGCAGCAAAGACTCTTGAGACTAAAGCCAAGAAGCTGATCCAAAAATCAGGTGGCGGCGAACTTATTCCTTTCGATATGAAGTCTGCGATTAACTTCGTCAAGCTCTCAAGCGAGCAACAAAAAGCGGTCGTTGGACCTGATGCCAATGAAGCTGGTACACTTACCGAACCTCGCGCGTTTAACTTGATGTTTGAGTCTTATGTCGGTGTTTTCCAAAACGAGGATTCAAAAGTTTATCTTCGTCCCGAGACAGCGCAAGGCATCTTCTTACAATATAAAAACGTGCTTGATACCTCGCGCGTAAAGCCTCCGTTTGGTGTTGCACAGGTTGGGAAATCCTTCCGCAACGAGGTTACACCACGCAACTTCATCTTCCGTTCACGCGAATTTGAACAGATGGAAATGGAATTCTTCTGTCCTCCGGAAGAAGGGATGATGTGGTATAGGTTCTGGGTTGAAACTCGCATGAACTGGTGGCAGTCAATTGGTTGCTCGAAGGACAATCTGTTTGCCCATGAGATCCCCAAAAATGAAATCGCGCATTACTCGCAAGGGACAACGGACATCGAATATCGCTGGCCCTTTACGGCGCCTGACTTTGGCGAGCTTGAGGGCGTGGCGTACCGGACCGATTACGATCTGAAACAACATGCCAAGTTCAGCAAGAAAACTCTGGATTATATCGACCAAGCCAGCGGCAACCGCTATGTACCGCATGTTGTGGAGCCTGCTAGCGGTCTCACACGCGGCGTTCTGTTGTTGCTCAGTGAGGCCTATCAATATGACGAAAGCCGCCCCTCGCCGGAGTGGTTGAAGATCAAGCCAAGTCTGGCTCCAACGAAATTGGGCATCTTCCCGCTGACAAATAAAGACGGCATGCCAGAGATTGCTGAAAAGCTTTACATGGATTTACGTAGCGAATTCATCTGCCAATATGATGCTAAGCAATCCATCGGAAAACGCTATGCGCGCATGGATGAGGCGGGTACACCTTTCTGCGCGACGATTGACGGCGACACCGCCAACAGCGGCAATGTCACGATCCGCGATCGCGACACGGCAGCTCAAGAGTCAGTGTCTTTGGACAACGTAGAGGCGTATGTAAAGGAGAAGATTAGGGATTAGTTTAGGAATCGGGGAAGGCTTTCTTCGCGTTTCTCTCCCAAATCCCAACAACCTATCCGTCATGCCAGAGTCCATAAGGATGAACGATGAGTAATAATACAAAGAAGATCCTGTTTGCGGAAGATAATCCTTGTATGCGAACACTATGGTGGAACGGGCTTCAAACTTCTGGGTTTGAGCCCGTACATGCTGATAAGCAACAGATGCAGTTTGATCTCTCCCAACTGACTATTCTCAAGCATCCTCAAACGAACGTAGAGTGCCACATGCTTGCCAATGGCTCTTTGCTGCAAACCACCATAGATAGACACTCTTACGTTTTGTGCTTCATGGATCATCAACTTTTGGATATTCCAAAAATGGACTGTTTTCCATCAGATGAAGCTATTTTTAATTTGGCACAGAAAAAGCCAGCGCCTCATATTGTTCTTATTGGTTTGTATCCAGAACAGCAAATGGAGGAGATGGACACTCTATTCAACCTTCATAGCATAGAATTAACAGCATCTCATTTACAAGAAACTGGTACGCTATCGCAATCTGACAAAACTTTTCATAATAACTTTAGCAGAATTTCTACCGTATTGATGGGCGCATATGACTCTGCCAATCCCCCCAGCACACGCATACAGACGCACACAGCACAAAAGACTTTCGGGTAAGCAGTCTCTTTACTTTTAATATGATCTGTTTATCCTCTCTTTTTATGTAAGAGAGGAGCCTCCCATGTTGGATCTTGATCCCGTTTTGCTAGCGCGGATGCAGTTTGCCGCTACAATTTCTTTCCATATTCTCTTTCCTTCTACGACAATCGCGCTAGCGTGGGTGCTTTTCTTCTTCAAACGTAAATTTCGAAAAACAAACGACTCTGTCTGGATGGATATGTATTTCTTTTGGACGAAGATTTTTGCGCTTTGTTTTGCACTGGGAGTCGTCAGCGGCATCGTGATGTCTTTTCAGTTCGGCACAAACTGGCCAGGCTTTATGAATAAAGTCGGCAATATCGCAGGACCGTTACTCGGCTATGAGGTCATGACCGCCTTCTTTATGGAAGCCACCTTCTTAGGCATCATGCTCTATGGTTTCAAACGCGTTTCGCCTTTCGTACATGATCTTTCTACATTTCTTGTGGCAGCGGGGACGACAATTTCCTCCTATTGGATTTTGGCGCTCAATAGCTGGATGCAGACTCCAGTCGGCTTTGAAATGCGGGATGGCGTGGCTCATGCTACGGACTGGATTGCCATTTTGCTCTCTCCCTCTATGCCCTACCGGATTATTCATGTGCTGCTGGGCTCGGGCCTGACAGCGGCTTTTCTGATCGCAGGCATATCGGCTTATCGCTGGCTGCGGAATGACCGCAGCCGCGCTGTGATGATGGCGCTAAAAACAGGAGTCTATCTCGCAGCTGTTCTTATTCCTATTCAAATTATTGCAGGCGATCTGCATGGTGTGAACACACTCCAGCACCAGCCACAAAAAGTCGCCGCCATGGAGGGCCTTTGGGAAACAAAAGAAGGCATTCCTCTGGTGCTGTTCGCGTGGCCAGATGAGAAAGAACGGAGAAATAAATTTGCAATAGAAGTACCCAAACTCTCCAGTTTTATCCTCACTCACGATTTTAACGGCAAGGTGAGGGGACTTAACGAATTTGAGGGAAAGCATCCTCCGGTCGCGCCTGTCTTTTGGGCATTTCGGATCATGGTTGGTATCGGTGGCTTAATGTTAGCTGTATCATGGGGTGCCACCTTTTTCCTGTACCGCAAAAAAGAACTACCCTCGCTTATTGCCAAGACTCTTGTCGCCATGAGCTTTGCAGGCTGGATAGGGACTCTTGTGGGCTGGATGGTTACGGAAATAGGCCGTCAACCATGGCTCGTGCAGGATTTGCTGCTCACCAAAGATGCCACATCCGGTGTCGCACCGCATATGATTGGCTTTACGTTGGCGGGCTATCTGGCACTATACGTTGTTCTATTGACTGCTTTTATCTCGACGCTTTTTTATATGGCTCGTAACGCCAACAAAAAGGAGGCCGCATAATGGAACTATTTGACAATGGCACATGGCTGCCTTTGGCGTTTGCCGCATTAATGTTATTGGCAACTTATGTTTATGCTGTTCTTGATGGTTATGATATCGGTGTTGGAATTCTGATGAATAATGCTGACGAGCATCAACGTGATCTCATGATTTCTTCAATCGGGCCTTTTTGGGATGCAAATGAAACATGGCTGGTTCTGGCCGTAGGATTATTGCTTATTGCATTTCCCTATGCGCACGGCATCGTTTTGACAAATCTTTATCTGCCTGTTGCATTTATGCTTTTTGGATTGATTATCCGAGGCGTTTCTTTTGACTTTCGCGCCAAGGCTAAAAGCGAGCATAAACAAACATGGGACAATGCATTTATTTTTGGCTCGACTTTAATGGCCTTCTCACAAGGCTATATGCTGGGCAAATATTTGCTCGGCTTTATGGAAGGCGCAGCAGCCATGGCATTCTGTGCTACCGTAGGGCTGGCTGCCATAACCTCTTACGTACTCATGGGAGCAAGCTGGCTCATGATGAAGAGTTCAGGAGCCTTGCAAAAACGAGCCATAAAATGGGCCATTATGTCTCTTTATGGAACGGCTTTTGGTATCTCGTTAATCTCTATCACTTTACCTTTGATGAGCGAGCGCGTTTTCGACCGCTGGTTTGCCGGAGACAATTTCTTGTATCTCATGCCAATCCCACTTTTCAGCGTTCTGCTGGTGGGCTATTTGCGTTTTTTGCTCTATAGCAGAACCGAAGATATTTGCCGCCGCAAATGCTGGATACCCTTTGCATGTACGGCAGCCCTGTTTTTACTGAGTTTTATAGGTATAGGTTATAGCTTTTATCCCTATATCGTACCAGAACAACTCACGATTGTAGAAGCAGCCGCCGCACCGGAGTCGCTGATGTTTATTTTAATTGGAGCACTGATTGTTTTGCCGTTCCTGATAGGCTATACCATCTTCTCTTACCGTGTGTTTCACGGTAAGACGGTGGAGACTCTGTATTAAAAAAACATCGTCATTCCCGCGACTTGTCGCGCCGACTTGTCTTGCCGAAGCTGCGCAGCAGCGTAGGGGGAAAGAATGACAGAGTTTTTTAGATGTTTCTTTTTTCCTTGGATTGTTTCATACGAAACTTAGCCGTAGTTCTATCTTTTTTCTTTGAAAGGATTTTTGGTATATTGTTATGACTCTCGATACAAGCAAACAAAATCTTTTAGACGATCTTATTCTCAAAGCAAAAAAAAAGGGCGCGGATGCAGCCGATGCTGTCTTTATCCATGGCGACTCTTTGTCTGTTTCATGGCATGGCGGCAAAATAGAAACCCTTGAACGTGCCGAAGGCATGGATTTGGGCTTACGAGTCCTCATTGGCAAGCGTCAGGCCTGTTGCTCCACAAGTGACCTTAATTCATCAGCATTAGATGAAATCGTCGAACGAGCCGTATCCATGGCTCGAGTCGCGCCAGAAGATCCTTATTGTGGATTAGCGGAAGAAAAAGACCTTGCCAAACATTTACAGAACCTTGACCTTACGGATTCTTTTGAGCCAAAAGCTGAAGAGCTTGTAGATCAAGCCAAAATCATGGAAAGCGCGTTACTGTCTGTGGCAGGCGTCACGAACTCCGACAGCACGCATGTCGGGAGCTCAAAAAACCACGTTTATCTTGCTGCCTCCAACGGTTTTGCTGGCGGCTATAGCCGCACCAGCCATTGGCTTAGCGCCTCGGCTGTAGCAGGTGAGGGCACCTCAATGGTGACAGATAATGACTGGCACAATAAAACGCATCGAGTTGACTTACCAACGCCGGAAGAAGTTGGCCGCCGCGCAGGTGAAAAGACTGTGAAAAATTTAGGCGCGCGCAAAATGCCAACAGGAAAAGTGCCCGTCGTTTTTGATCCTGATGAGGCAGGGAGCCTTTTAGGTTGCTTGGCCGGAGCTATTAATGGCAGCGAAATTGCGCGAGGCACAAGTTTTCTTAAGAACGCCATGAACCAAAAGATTTTTGGCGATAAAATCCGGATTATCGACGACCCATCGCGCCCACGAGGCTTACGTTCACGCTTGTTCGACGCAGAAGGCTTAAGTGTAGAACGCCGTGCAATCGTTGAAAATGGCGTGCTCCAGAGCTGGATTCTGGATTTACGAACCGCACGACAACTTGGATTAAAAAGCACAGGACACGCGGTCCGAGGCTCTTCCAGCGTACCCTCACCGTCGGTGTCGAATTTCTATATGGAAACTGGAGAATGCTCGCCGCAAGAGCTCATCAAAGACATCAAGAACGGCTTTTATGTCACGCAAACTATGGGGATGGGAATTAATGACACAACGGGCGATTATAGCCTCTCGGCACGAGGATTCTGGATTGAGGACGGAAAGATCACCTTTCCCGTCCACGAGATGACGATCGCCAGCAATTTGAAGGAGATGTTCCTAAATTTGACTCCGGCCAATGATCTTATTTTCCGCTATGGGATCGACGCGCCGACACTTCGTATCGAGGGGATGACCGTGGCGGGGATGTGACTACCTCAATGGTGATATAGAGAACTTAAGCCTATAGCCGCAAACGGGCCAAGAAAGGAGAGACGATAAAGAAGGCTGTTTCTATTCGCCTCTCTCCGGAGATTATAGATTACTTCAAATCCAAAGGCCCCAACTGGCAGACCCGTGTTAACGATGTTCTGGATGCTGTCATGCGCGCGAATAGGTAATTGACGAAAGTAATAACCCGTGTTGAAGAGAGTATATTCTTGTGTTAGCGTCCTCAACATTGTTGATAACTTTAACACGGAAGGATTCCAGAGATATCACGTCAAAAGCAAACTCAAGAAATACCTCATAGAGACGAGATGGTTTTTCAACTATCACAAGTTATTGATAGAGGAGCGAGCGCTGATGAAATTTCCGAATGCCTATTTTTGTTCATAAATCATCCAGACAGTCATCCAAACACTCATGAAACGATGGAGGTTGCAGGATTCACCACTTTTATTATATCTCAACGACACGGAATCTTAGCTGCACTTGAAACAGCAAAAAAAATGTTTGACAAAGCACCCTTATTCATTGGACTACGGTGGATAACGGCTTTAGCTCAACGAAGCTTTATTGAATACAATTTTTCTTCTTTACCCACTGAAAGGGTAGAGGAATCCCTTGACGCAATATATAAAGCAACAGATAAAAACCTGCTTTTTGAGCCAAGATGTCCTACATGTGTAACATTCGAAGAGAACATACCGAAAAAAACAAAGCCTATTCCCATAAGAGAAGGAAAAGAACGTATGACGCCTCATGCCTTTGTTAAGCGGTTTGATCCCTGATCTCCCTTTTTCTGTCCTCTGTCACACCGGTCCCCATAAGTGCGCGCGCAGACCGCCAAGAGGGCTCTTACTCAAACGAATGTCGCCGCCATGTTTGCGCGCGATATCACGGGCTATACTAAGACCAAGCCCGACTCCGCCCGTGTTCACATTGCGCGATTCATCAAGCCGCAGGAAAGGCTTAAAAACGTCGCCATAGCGATCTTCTGGAATCCCTGGCCCATCATCATCTATAAAAATATCAGCAATGTTATCTCGTAACGCCAAGGTCACCGTCACATTTTTTCCATAGCGCATAGCATTATTAATCAAATTCGTAACACAACGCTGCATAGCATGAAGCCTCCATGTAGCTTTACCATCAACATCAATCACAGCTCTCACATTTGGATTTTCTTTTTGAGCAGCAATAACAAGCTGCTCTAAAAATTTCTTCAAAGAAATCTCCTGTGGCGCTTCGGCCTCATCACCACGCGCAAAAGCAAGATAGCCTTCAAGCATGGCTTCCATGTCTTCGATATCCTCTTTAAAGCCTCGTGCCTCTGCCGTATCCGGCATCATGGCAAGCTGCAACTTCATGCGCGTCAACGGAGTCCGCAGATCATGAGAAACGCCAGCTAGCATAGCGGTGCGCTGAGTCATAGCTCGTCGCAAACGGTCTCTCATCAACATCAAGGCTGCAGAAGCTTGGCGAACCTCTTTGGCACCTTCTTGCTTGAACCACGGGACATCCTGCCCCTTGCCGATCGCTTCCGCCGCAGCCGCTAAGCGCCGCACAGGACGAACCTGATTGCGCATAAACAGAAGTGCGATAACGGACAATAAAATCGAACTTCCGATCATCCAACCGATGAAAACCTCTGCCGTAGGCAGATAAATGCGGCGCTCTGGAACAACATAGCGGTAGAGGCCACTCGACGTTAGAACATAGATCGCATAATAACCATTCGCATAACCCATATCTACACGCGTCGGATAGGGCACACGCTCCCTTAAGGCATGCACGAACATATCTTCAAGCGGCGTGATAAAATGACGAGGCAGGGTAGGAAGAACCTGATACGGCATTATTTTCAGTTTGAGATCAAGGCGGCGAAACGCCAGATCATAAATCTGCTCTTCTTGCGCGTTCGAGCTTTCAAGAAGTTCGGTAAATGTCGCGATATCTCCCGCCACAGCATGCGTCAGGCGATGCGTTGTTGTATGCCAGTGCCGATCAAAAAAGACAAATGTCGCTACGCCAAGAGCCAACAGCGTTGGCAACACAATAATCAAAATGGTCCGCCCAAAGAGCCCTCGTGGCGATATTCTCTTAAGCCGCCGAAAAGGTCTTTTCCAGAACCGCCGACGAAATGAAGTAAAAAAGCTCATCCTTCCTCCGGCATCAGGCGATAACCCTGCCCACGCACCGTAATAAGATACCGAGGATTGCGCGGGTCTTCCTCTATCTTGCGGCGCAGACGTGTTACCTGCACATCTATGGTACGGTCATTAACTTCGTCTTTGCTTTGCTCGACCAAATACTCACGAGAAACAATCTCGCCAGGCTGAGCCGCGAGAACACGCATCAACCCATCTTCCATATCCGTCAAACGCTGGACCTCATCGCCACTGATAAGCTCGCCACGTTCTACATTATAAAGCCAGCGCCCAAGTTTAAGCGGTGGGATCTCATCTTGCGTTTCTTTTCGAACGCGCCGTAAAATAGCATGAAGCCGCAAGAGAAGTTCACGAGGCTCAAAAGGCTTCGTTAAATAATCATCCGCGCCAGATTCAAGCCCTTCAATGCGTTCGTTAACTTCACTTCTCGCCGTGAGCAGAAGGATGGGCATCCGCTGAAGAGGTCCGCTTTTTTGCCGTAAATCCCGAGCCAGCTCTATCCCCGTTTCACCCGGCATCATCACATCAAGAACAAGAATGTCATAAGAAAGAGCCGCCAGTTTTCCCCTTGCATCATTTGCATTCTCGGCAGTGCTGACGATAAAATTTTGCTCACGCAAAAACAGTCCCAGCAGCTTACGCAGCCGATCGTCATCATCCACCACCAGAATATGGGGCTTCCGCGCAGGAGGAGTAATAGGACTCATGCCCTTATGGATAGCAAGTAACTGTTTGATTGGGAAGTTTTTCTAAGCGCCCGTTCACAATCCTATCACTTTTTCTTGTTAATCCTATCATTTATGATAGGATTGCATGGCAACTCACGATAGGAATAAGCACCCATGCAGCTCTCCCCCAGACAGCAGACCATTATCGAGATCATCAATAAAAACGATAATTTATCTATCTCTGAAATAAAAGATAGGATTGGAAAAGATATTAGCATTCCTACCCTCAACAGAGATTTGGCTGCGTTGGTCGCGGACAATTATATCCTAAAAAGAGGGAAGGGACGCTCAACTGTTTATGCTGTCTCACCTTCTTATAAGATTTTTTCTCCTATAGACGTCTTGGATTATTTTGAGAATGAACCAGACGCTCGTCATTCGCAAACAGGCTACAACCATCATCTTTTTGCTATTCTGAAAGAGACTGATCTGTTTACGCCTAAAGAAAAAGAAGCTTTAAATGCGTTGAGAAAAGAATATCAAACGAACATTGCCGACTACCCTAAAACACTTTACCAAAAGGAACTGGAACGCCTTACGATTGAGCTAAGCTGGAAATCTTCACAAATAGAAGGGAACACATATTCTCTTTTAGAAACTGAACGGTTGTTTCTGGAAAAAGAAGAAGCTAAAGGAAAATCCAAAGAAGATGCCATAATGCTTCTGAATCATAAAATCGCATTAGATTATGTGCTGGCGAACAAACATATCGCTCAAAAAATCAGCCTAAAACTGCTCGAAGAAGTTCATTCCCTCTTAATCAAAGACTTGGGCGTAGGCCGTAACATTCGCGCCCGTACCGTAGGCATAACAGGAACGGCATACATGCCTCTTGACAATGAATTTCAGATTAAAGAAGCTATAGAAGACATGTGTGCCATGATCAACGCAAAAGAAGATGGCTTTGAAAAAGCACTTTTGGCTGTAGCTCTTATTTCTTACATCCAACCATTCGAGGATGGCAACAAACGCACCGCTAGAATGACAAGTAATGCTCTTCTGATTGAATCAGGAATCTGTCCGTTATCTTACCGCAGCGTTGACTCTATTGATTACAAGAAAGCAATGCTGCTTTTTTACGAGCAAAATAATCTTGCCGCATTTAAACAAATATTTATCGAGCAAGTTGAGTTCAGCGTGAAAAATTATTTTAGGTAAGGTCACGTGAATCACCAAATGCGACTAAAGCGCGTACCGAGACGCTCTTTTCTCAACCGTCAGGAGATTTGTGACTTGTCCGACCCATTCATTTCGAACCGGATGGTCCGGAAAAATAGGGCGTAGTTTCGAAGTAGAAGAGAGCGGCTGGATATGACGCGCCCTCAACTTATCTTTCAATGGCAAAATGCCCCCCCCTTGCTTCATGTCTCGGGTAGTGAGCGTAAGTGAGACAAGCTCTTGGACTTGCTCTGTCGCACTCAAATGCTCTCCGGGGCAATAACGAATGCAGGATGCATTTATGTTCCGCGCCGAACGATCACTAATAAATCCTGTACGATTTTGTCTTACAAAATGTGCCAATTGCAAATCCCAACAACGTGTTTTTTTATTTGTTACGGGATCAATCATAATAGGATCAAAAATAACAGCCTTTTTTTCATCTTCCGCATTAGCAATAGAAATGTTTGTAAAAAGAAGGGATAATTCTCCATCTGTTCCTACACCGCCAGGAAAAATTACAAAGAAAGAAGGTAAATTGATAAGGGCATCTGTTCGCGCTCCAATCCTTTCCTCTCCGGGAAAGTGGTCAATGCAAGCCGTGCGACCATTTGTCGGCGCAATACCTTCGAACTGGACAATATTGGTCATCGTCACAAAATAGCCTGGCACACCCAGCTCTGTTGCGCCTCTTGCCCATTGATCCATCAAGCCTCTATCACTCGGCGCACACCCTTTCCAATTCCCTCCACCATTCATACACCAAAGCCGAGCATTGTAATGTTCGTTAAGCTGAACGAGTTTCTTGGGATAATCTTGAACAACTTTCCATAATTTAGGAATCCCTTTAGGTTTCAAATGTCCCATAAAGGCACAAATTCCAAAATCATCTTTGTGAAATCCAAAAGCTTGCCGTAATCCTTGCGGTCCCGCCGTATCATCAACAGGAAAAACACACATGCCGTCTAAGGCTCGAGCCTCTATAAAAGCTTGAAGAAAAGGATCAACAGGACGAGTCAAAGGAGAAGAAGGCATAAAAATATATCCGCATGTGCTTAATTTTCCTGAGCCTAGAAAGAAGCCAAAATGAAAGCAATTCATAAAAGCCAGAAAAATCAGGTTTAACCATAAAAAAAAGCATGCTAAAACGCATCCCGTGTAGTTACATAAAAAAAGAGTTATTCCCGTGAGTACCGAACACCAAGACACAACAGGCCAAGAAAGCCAAGGCACCCCAGAAAATGGGGCGGAAGCAACCCCAGAGCCAAGCCCTCAACCCAAACGTAAAAAGCCGCTCTTGCCCTATGTGCTGATTTTCATCTTCCTTGCTACGCTGATACCGGGACCATTATTTATGATTGGACTCTTCGCCAAAGGGCCTCTTCCTGAAGAAGCTATGATCGTTATTCCTTATGGCACCAGCATTCAAAAGATCACAGAGCTTTTGGAAACACGCGGCGCGCTTGTACATCCTCTTCTTTTCCGCGCGGCCGCTCGCCTGATCGCTGAGGATAAACTTAAAGCCGGAGAATACAAAATATCTCCTCATTTATCCGCCGTCGATATCGCAACGATTTTGCGTAATGGTGAGGGCATTATGCACCAGCTCACCATCCCAGAAGGGTTGACCTCTTATGAGGTTGTAGGCCTCCTCAATCAAATTGAGGGCCTACGCGGCGAAATCAAAAAGGTACCAGAGGAGGGCTCACTCTTGCCCGAAACATATAGCTATAACCTCAATAACACGCGTAAAGGGCTGCTACACCGTATGCAAAAAGATAGGGACGATGTTCTCAAGGCTTTATGGGATAAACGTGCCCCAAACCTACCTTTAAAAACAGCCGAGGAAGCTGTTATTCTGGCTTCAATTGTAGAAAAAGAGACAGGATATAAGGCCGAGGAACGTCCCCGTGTAGCTGGCGTTTTCATAAATAGGTTGCGCATAGGAATAGCCTTGCAATCCGATCCTACAGTTATTTATGCGATAACAAAGGGAGAGACTCCGCTGGGAAGAAGCTTGATATTCAAAGATCTAGAGCTTAATTCCCCGTACAATACCTATGTGAATGCAGGATTGCCGCCTGCGCCCATCTGTAACCCTGGAAAAGCAGCATTAGAAGCTGTTTTGAATCCAGAAGAAAACGACTATCTATATTTTGTAGCCGATGGCAGCGGGGGACACGCATTTGCAAGCAGCTTAGAAGAACATAATAGGAATGTTGCCGAGTGGAGAAAAATAAAACGCTTAAAACAGTGATTTCATAGAGATTTTGTCGTGATTTTGATAAAAGAGGTTGCATTGTAAGAGGGAAGGGGCTACAAACACCAAACCTTGCTGACAAGCAGGTTCCCAATGGTGACGCGGGATGGAGCAGCCCGGTAGCTCGTCAGGCTCATAACCTGAAGGTCGTAGGTTCAAATCCTACTCCCGCAACCAAATTCATACTATAAAACAGTCCATAGGTGACTGTTTTATATAAAAAATCCCCCGTAGGGATATATATGATGCCGCCATTTAGCGCGGCTTTTCTTTTATCCATTTCTACCGTTGCTACTCGGTTGCTACCCTTCACATCCATAATGGAGGACAGAAAAACGGATATTGCAAGCAAAACGTTAAATACGGCTCTTGGTGTATTTTTGCGATCTCACAAGGTCACGGCTGGTATAGCCGATCCAATATAAATTGATCATTTATACCGCCGAGATTTTTTGCCATGGCAAGGCAAAGTTCGCAGGCCATATAGACATATTGCCAAGAACTTTAACAACGCCATGGTGAAAAAGATCAAGGTAGAAATATCAATTTATATTGGATCGGCTATATATCCCAACAAACCAAATGGTGCAGCGCTCTCTATAGGTTCTTTCCTCGCGAAAGCACAGCCCTAAAGAGCACACTTTAGCCCCGCACCTTGCTGAGGAAAGTTTTAATTTCCTCACGCAAGCGGCCTGCTTGGTGAAGCAACTTACCACTATCTTGCAGGACTTCATTCGCAGCTACATGCGATTGCTCTGCCACAGTTGTCACGTTGCTAATGCTCGTTGAAACCTCACATGTACCGGTAGAAACTTGCTGCACATTGCTTGAAATTTCCTGCGTTGCAGAAGTTTGCTGATGAATAGCCTCAGAGATAAGTTTAGCAACTTCACTATTTTGATCAATGATATGGCCAATAGCACGAATAGCTGCGACAGATTCATTAGAAACATTCTGCACTGTCGTTATCTTTCGTGCGATTTCCTCTGTCGCCGTAGCCGTCTGCTGCGCCAGACCTTTGACTTCGCCAGCAACCACAGCAAAGCCTTTACCAGCCTCACCAGCACGAGCAGCCTCAATCGTCGCGTTAAGCGCCAAAAGATTTGTTTGCTCGGCAATATCCTGAATAAGATGAACAACATCGCCAATCTCTGTCGCAGCCTCGCTTAAAGTCTTCACTGTCGCATCGGCACGAGTAACCTCTTCAACTGCATTCGCACTGATCCGCGTGGATTCTGAAACCTGATGATTGATGTCAGCAATTGAGGCCGAGAGCTGCTCCATAGCCGCAGCAACAGTCTCTACACTGCTTGACGTTTTTTGTGTTGCGGCGACGACCAAAGAAGATTGCTCGCTCGTATGATCGGACATTTGCGAAAGGTTTTTAGCATTCGCCTGCATATCCTCTGCTGAAGAGGCGACAATCTCGACGACAGAAGACACAGTTGCTTCAAAATCATCGGCAAGCTTTGCCATCATTTGTTTCTTCTCTTCAGCTGCTTTGATTTCATTCTCTTTTTGCTGGGCCTCAAGAGCTTTCTTATCCAACGCATTCTGTTTGAAAATAGCAACCTTGCGTGCCATAGAACCAAGCTCTGTCAACGCCTCTGTATAGGGCACCTCGACATCAAGTCTTCCTTCGGTTAAATCACGCATAACGCCACCAAGCAGCTTAATCTGACGCGTGGCAATACGATAAATAATAAAAGCCGCAATAAGATTGAAAAGAACTGCAAAACCAATCTGCCATATCAGATCATCCCAAAAAGGCGCCGCTTTTTCTGCTCCAAACAACTCTAAAATATTAAGATAGCTCCGCGCACCAAAGAAAACACCCACGAGAGAAAGAAGGATAGTAATAACCTGCAAACGAAAGGAAAGACTGCTAAGTAAACGAAGAAAGCTCGAATCTCTTTTAGACATGGTGTTAACCTCGTAAGAAAAAGCCCAAAGAACGATGTATCCAGAAGAAGGGGAAGGGGACTCAAGCCATCGAATCCCTACCCATCACGCGGCATACACTAATGTTCGCAAGGTTAAAAAAAGGTAAAAATAGCAGGTTATAGAAAATGGGCTCAAGGGCTCAGGAGCGATACACAACTAACTTCGTTTTCAGCAAGCCAATCTCATGCGTCGCAAGAGGAGTCCAGCCCTCCAGATGTGTTTCATTAGAAAGGACAAGAGTTCCCTTGGGAAGTTCTGCTTTTAATTTCTCGGCCATACGCTGGCGAATATGATCATTAATATAGACGATGACCGCATCAACATCAGAAACATCATAGGGCCAAAAATTCGCACGCTCAAAAGCGACATTCTTCGCGCCCCACAAAAGCCGCCTTATTTTCGAGAGCAGGGAAGGAACAAGAGAAAGCTCGACACCTGTTACAGAGGCCTCTGGAATCGCATGGCCAATTTCTAAGCACAATTTCCCTGTACCTGAACCTAGATCTAAAATCTTTCTTGCGCCTTCATCTTTTAATATCTGAATCATCTTTTTGCGCACAGAGGGCAGGGAGGTTATCGTCGGCACGCCTGTGCGGAGCGTATAAAGCTCGCACAAGACAACCAACCCCAGAAAAACCACGACAATGCAATAGATGATGAGCATGTTTACGTTCCTACAAACAAAAAATATATAACGGTTGTATTTTTACCTATTATGGCGTACAATGCGTCGATTAGATAGGAGGTTTTGACATGTCCAGTACAACCATCAAATTACCTGACGAGCTGTTAAAAGACGCCAAACGGTACGCAAGCGTATATAGTCGTTCTGTCCCCAAACAGATAGAGTACTGGTCCCGCATTGGCAGAATTGTAGAAGAAAATCCGGATCTTTCCTATGAATTTATCAAAAACGTTCTGATCGCCAAAGAAGAAGCCGCAAATGGAGAAGACCTGACGCCCTATCACTTCAATTAGATGGCTGTTTTATGAACGTCCTACAGACTCCTCTATTTCGAAAGGCTGTTAAAAAACTAAACAACGCACAAAAGAAGTGTCTTGATTCTGCCATCAATCAACTCATGAAATCCCCTTTTTCTGGAGACAGAAAGAAAGGCGATCTTGCAGACATATTTGTTTATAAATTTAAGATGGGAAAACAGCTTGCCCTGTTAGCCTACAACTACCATGAAGACACAGTAACGCTCACCTTGTTAATGCTGGGAAGTCACGAAAATTTCTACCGCGACTTAAAACGACATATACACTAACAGTGTACCAAAACTCAATTTAAGCAACAAAAGAACAAATGGAAAAGATTTATCCGAAGACATAAAGCTTACCCCAACCCCGCGCGGAGAAGATCGTGCAGGTGCAAGATGCCAATGGTCTTGCCATCTTCATCCACAACAAAAACTTGCGTGCGTTGTTTTTCGTTGAGTATTTTTAGCGCCTCTGCCGCCAACATACGGGGAGAAATTGTCATAGGATGCGGCGTCATGATCTTGGCTGCCGTTTTTTGCATCAGATGGTCATCCATGTGCCTACGCAAATCTCCATCAGTCACAATTCCGACTAACGAACCATTCCCTCCTAGAATTCCTGCGCAACCAAAATGCTTTTCTGTCATAACAACTATAACATGATCCATCGTGTCTGTTTCTTTAGCCAAGGGAATGGCATCACCTTCATGCATCAAGGCCTCAACACGCAACAGGGCCTGTCCCAGCTTACCGCCCGGATGAAAATTGTTGAAATCTTCCGCTGTAAACTCCTTATACTCCAAACACGCCACAGCCAAAGCATCACCCAGAGCCAATGTCATCGTTGTCGATGTTGTCGGCGCAAGGCCCAAAGCACCAACTTCAGGCACATCAGCTAATAAAAGGACCTGATCAGATTCCGTTGCCAGAGTGCTCGCTCCGCGCGAGGTAATCCCAATCAGCGGAATAGAAAAACGGCGCGTATAATGGATGAGGTCGCTTAGCTCCTTTGACTCGCCCGAATTGGAAATCGCAATCACGACATCTTCTTTGGTAATCATACCCAGATCGCCATGGCTAGCCTCGCCCGGATGTACGAAGAAGGCAGGCGTTCCTGTCGAAGCCAAAGTCGCGGCGATCTTCCGCGCGATATGACCGCTCTTTCCCATCCCACTGACGATCACACGCCCTTTACAGGCAAGCATCAACTTGACCACCTCAACAAAGGGGCCGTCCAATTTATCAGCTAGGAGAGAAAGGGCCTTCCCCTCTTCACGCAGCACATTCTGACCACTCGCCAACAGCTTGTTTTCTTCATTTGATGTCATAGACAACTACCTCTCTTTCAGACCGAACTGTAATGCCAAAAGAAAAGTTGCGCAAGGCAATGAAATAACAAAAGAACTTTCTATTTCATGCGTTTAAACCACAAACGCAAACTTGACAGGTCACCACTTACCGTAATATTACGCGCTAAATTTATTAAAATAGGAAAACCGAGCCCCCCTGGAAGATCTTCTGCTGTTTGGCGCAACTGCCCTTTACGAGCCATATGAAGTACGACAGTAATGCGAGAATGCATTGGAGGAAACTGAACAAAGGAAAAAAGAACAATTCCCGCACGTTCACGCACAGCCAAACCAAGTGTCTTGGCCTGACCATGAAGCGCCGCATTGGCAATACATTCTGTTAAAACCAGAAAAAGATCCGCTTCTTCAACATATCCTTCAGGAAAATCATGCAGAATCTTTTCAATCGTCACAGGATCCCACATGGCATTATTATCCATCATGGCTGCGTAAAAAACACCACCTCGACCCGCCAACGCAGAGAACGCATCTTCATCATCGCTGGATATTAAACCAAATTTTTTCATACTGATTTTCCTAAGGGCGTATTTCCGCAATACGGCTTAACTCTACAATGTCAAACAGCCGACAGATATCTTTATTAGGTTTTTCAATAATGAACTCAGCCTTTTTCTCTTTCACACGCCGTAGAATACGGATCAAAACCCCTAGCCAGTGGCTATCCATCCGCAACACATCAGCAAAATTCATACGTACCGCCGTAACCTCACCAGTATCAACCAAAGAGGTGATTTGATAGACAAGTTGCTCCCCTTCCTTATGCTGATGGAAAGTTAAAACGCCACTGATATAGACGGCCAAGTCATTATCCTCGCGGCGAAACTTAAAGGGCATTGTCATACACTATCTCCTTTGCATAGTCACAAGCGTTAAATCATCAACAAGAGACCCTTCCGGCGCTAACGAAGCAGCCAGATCGGGACTACGTAGATTTGCTTTTTGAAGAATCTCTTTTGGTTCTTCAGATAAACTCTCGGACCAGCCATCGCTGTAGAACACAAGCGCATCACCCTTATTTAATTCTATTGTTTCTGTTGTCAAAGAGACAACCCCAGACCCCAAAGGCAGACCTCGTGTTTTCAGCTCTTGCACAAAGCCATCCTTGATAACAAGAGGATAGGGTATTCCCGACCCCGCATAACGAACTTCGCCCGTGCTTTTCTGGAAAGTCATCGCGACGGCTCCAGCAAATAACTGACCAAAAGATATCTTGGCCATAGCCGCATCAAGCTTTCCTAGGAAAGCTCCCGGATCCAAAAGCTCGTTATGATATTCTTGAACTAAACAATCGACACGCAACGCATTAATGGCTCCCGCCAACCCATGCGCGCTCGCATCCACAAGAACCAGCGCCAAATGATCATCATCCATTTTTCGCAAGGACCATAAGTCACCACCGATTTCATCATGAGGACGATAAACAGACGAGAAGTTCAGACCAAATTCATTTGATAGTTCGTCAATCTTTTCCTCTGGCGGCAAGACAGCATCAAGGAAAGAATGTGTAATCTCAATATGTGCCTGAATACGATTGCGAAAGTCGAACAAAACACGCGACGAAATAGCACTTCGTAAATGAGCTTTGATCCTCGCTTTAAGCTCATCCAAATGAAAGGGACGGCTCACAACGTCCGTTGCACCAAGATTAAAACAGCGCACCCGATCATCCTCACCTCGCAATCCCGTTTGTACCAAGATAGACAAACGATCAAAGCTTGGATTAGCACGCAACTGACGCATCAGTTCTAGCCCATCCATTTTAGGCATGCGGATATCAAGCAGAATTAAATCGAGTTGAAAGCGAGTGATAAGCTCTAAAGCCTCTATACCATCTTCGGCCTCATCAACAATTCCGATTCCCAGCTTCTCACAGACATTTCTCAAAAGCACACGATTCGTAGGGTCATCATCCACAATGACCACGTGCGCACGTGAAAATTCCATGGGTATTTCTTCAGTAGATATAGATGGCTTTAACACGCTAACAGGCTCACACTCAAAGAGAAAACAAGCTTCTTTATTAAGCCTTTTCATTTAAATAAGCCTTAACAAGATGCATATCGGCTTATTACAGACAAGGATTAGTTCATGCCATGTTCATTAAAAAAGGAAGAATATTTCTTATCGGTCCCCATAATATGATTAGTCAACCAATCGCGTAAGAAATTCATCACATCCGTACTTAGCATCAAAGCCCCAGCATCAAATTTCTTCTTAAAATCAACGATTTTATCGACGAACGCCTTATGCTCGACCATATGCGAGAATTTACCTAGATAGTTAAATTCCTCGAAATACTTCTCTTCGAAGGAGAAATGCTCCTCCGTATAGGAAGCTAACTCATCCAAAATACCCCCGAGCTTTTCTTTTGTTTCCTGAGCAATCATAGAATCATAAAGCTCGTTAATGTAGGAGATCAATTTCTTATGCTGCGCATCAATAGATTGCACATGAACGCTGTAGTTATCTTTCCATTCGATCAACAGCATAAGAGGCGCCTCTTCATTTCATTCAAATGATACCCTCCCAAGGGTAAGAAATGATGCTTAAGAAGACATTAAAAAAAGGGCCTGCTGGAATAGTCCCAAACAGGCCCTCTCAAAGCACTCAAAATGCTAGGAAAGATCTAGAATCCTTCGCGTTCCTTGCGCTTCCGCTCAACCTTGCGAGCGCGACGAACGGCCTCGGCTTGCTCACGCGCGCGCTTTTCTGAGGGCTTCTCATAATTCCGGCGGAGTTTCATTTCACGAAACACGCCTTCACGTTGAAGCTTTTTCTTGAGCACACGAAGCGCCTGATCAACATTATTATCACGTACTGAAACTTGCACGCCGATCCCCTCCTTACGGGAAAAGTGGTTGGTTTTATAAGGTGTTAGCCGCAAAAAGAGGCAAAACACCTACTCCTTGAGCCTCGGATAAGACTCAAAGCACACTGCTCTGATAGCACAATCAAAGGCTTAGGGGAAATGTTTTCTTAATCGGGGGGCAGGGATCGGAGGTCGGGGAATTAAACAAGCATTTAGCATTTGGCATTTAGGATTTAGGGGGGGCTTTCTATTTCTATTTCGTTTTCTCTCCCACCTCTCATTCCCTTCCACCGTCATCACGAGGAATGAATGTTTCGCGGAAACGGAACATGAATGACGTTGTGATTCAGTCCCTTATCTGCAACGTTCCTGAAAGATTATATTTCTCGGTCTGGATCACCACGCTTCGCACGCTAACGCATTCCTAAATGCTAAATGCCAAATGCTAAATGCTTGTTTCCCCGATCCCCGAGTCACTTCTTCCTGAACTGATCCAGACTGATGACCTCTCCACGTTTTTCGCCTGCTTTAGACGAAGCGGGATCACCGCTTTCAGATGCAGAAGAGGAATCTTCTTCAACCTCCTCCGCCATCGAGACAAGCTGAAACTGAAGAGCAAAATTCACAGCCGGATCAGCAAAAGTCGTAATTGCCGCAAAAGGAATCGTCAAACGCTCCTTCACGTTATTGAAGCTCAAAATCACACTGAACGCCTCATCTTCAACAGTCAGGCCAAAAAACTGATGCTGAAGAACGATAGTCATCTCGCCCTTATATTTTTCCCGCAAATGGTCAGGAATATCGACACCTTCAGCATTCGTTAGAAAGGAAATATAAAAATGATGGTCGCCAGGAAGACCATTTTGCACAACCTTGCGCATAGCTTTACGAACAACATCGCGCAGCGCATCTTCAATCAAACCATCATAACGGATAAGGTCTTCAGACATTAACTTTCCACTTTTTCTTAAACACTAAACAAAAGGACCGTAAGAGCCCACCTCAAGATCTCGATTTTTAGCACGCAATCTTAAGCGGAGGGAGTTTCTGTTGCCCGGCACCCCCTCCAAAACCGCGCAAAGTCGCTAACGACCCTTATTCCGCAAAGCGGAGGTTAGGCAGCAACAGCAACTTCGCTCATGTCAACATTGTCGTTGGCACTTGTAAAGATTGACCCGATATCGGCGGTATCATGCCGAGCAAAAACTCTATTTTTACTACTCACGTCGATCCTGTTTCGCCCCCATAAAGCTGTAAATGCCTGTTTATTATGGTGGAGGCGCCGGGTACCGCCCCCGGGTCCGTCGAGCTTATTCTATAAAGCGTTTATTGCCATAGTTGGAAAAAATCCCAACGATCTATATATACACTATCAACGATGGCAATTAAAGGTTAATCGCATCCAATTTCGTTTTCAGCCTTGATCCAGCAGGGCAACTATGGCCCAATCAACGAGTATCCCCGACACAAAAAGAGGCGAATCATGGCTCACGAGGTTTTTATCATCGACGATCAGCACCCCGAAGATTTGGCAATGCTTCAAGCGCTTTACTCTCGCAGCCCCGCCAGCGTCGTCACTCATCTTGAAAAGCTCAAAGAGTCCGGTAGCGGCAAATTTATGGATCAGTATTATGTTGGCTATGGCCATGCCTCGATTGGAGATTGCGGCAGCACAACTTGCTTTATCGAACAAGTCTCTATGCTCGTCGCCAAGGCGGTACAGGAAAACCCGCTCTATAACGGTCAGGAAGCTTCAACACGCTATCTCGATTATGCTCAACAGGAAATCATTGATCCCTATGAGCATCCTGCCAGCCGCGAGATTCAAAATCGCTGGAAAGAAATCTACAACGATCTCATTGAAAAACTACAGCGTGGCTTGCAAGCACAAAACCCCTTTAGCGCGGCTAAATACAAAAATGAAAAAGTCTGGGAAAACACCCTTAACGCACGAAGCTTCGATATTGCGCGCGCTTTATTACCAATAGGCACGACTACTCTTCTGAGCTGGAGCACGTCCCTGCGGCAAGCCCGCGACAATCTACGCCGCCTTAAACATCATCCTCTCAAGGAAGTCCGTGAGGTTGCTCAAACGACATTTGCCAAGCTGAAGGAGGCCTATCCGCACAGCTTCCGTGGCGATGAAATGAATATGGATAAGGAGCTCCCTCGCGACGAATATGCAAAGACCTACAGTGTCCGCAATCATTTTATTTCGGCTGATGATATCAATCAACAATTCAACATAACTGAAAAAGAGTGGAACGCGCTCAAGAAAGGCGAGCTCATTGCCCGCCGGAACGCCATCGACATCGATAGCATGCGGATCAGTGAGCACAATCTCTTAAAGGAACGTCCCTCAACCGCACCGTTACCATGGCGACTAGAGAGTTATGGAAGATATAACTTCCTCTTCTTCCTTGATTTCGGCTCTTTCCGTGACATTCAGCGCCATCGCAATGGCGTATGTCAAATCCCATTGGTAGAACCGCGCTTTGGTATTCATCCATGGTATTTAGCTCAATGCCAAAAACTCTTATCCAGCGCCGATTATCAACAACTTTTGCAAGATATCTCGAGCCAATTTGACGAAATTGATATCCTGAAAGAAAAAGGAATTCAAACGGACCTGCTCAACAATCAATATCTTTATCCCATGGGAACTATGGCGCTGGTACATGCCTCCTATTCCTTGCCGCAAGCTCTTTACGTAGGCGAGCTACGTTCAGGGAAAACGGTGCATGGCTCCTTACGCCCCATCGCTCAAAAGATACTAAAGGTACTGGCAACGGACTTTCCTGACATGGCTCTTTATGGAGACATGGAAGAAGAGGGGATTGATGCCAAGCGTGGCGAGCAGACAATCTCGATGAAAGAAGGCTAACTTGTCGCATATAATGCGACAAATTTGACTTTCTTAAAAAAAGAACCTATAAATAAATCTCGTTTGTATATGCAGATAAGGTGGTTTTTATGTTATCTACACGCATTAATGCTCGTCTTTCGGGTCCTCTGGCCGAATTTATAAATCACATGACAGGAAAAGACGGCCTTTACGAAACACCAAGCGAGTATATACGGGATTTAATTCGCCGTGACATGAAAGAACAAGAAAACTTCTTGGTTCAAGAGTCTATTATGGCAGGGTATAGAGACCTTGAAAAAGAGATGGTTATAAAATCTACAGGCGATTTTAAAAAAGACCTAGAGATTCTGGCTAAAAAAGAAGTCAATGAATGGCTGTAAAACAAAAAGCATTCTTTACTATCACGCGTCACGCTCTCCTAACTATTCAAGTTATCCATAATTATTCAAAAGAAGAGTATGGAGATAAGATTGCAGACCAATACATAGCAACCCTCTACAAAACCATAATGTTGGCAGCCGCCTCTCCTGATCTAGGACGCAAATATCGGGCAGCGCCTTTCTTAATGTTACCAACGGGCAAGCATTTTATCATCTATGACAAAACAAAAAATGGAATTGTCATCCTCGCTATCCTCCATCAAAGCCAGCATATCGAAGATATTATTCAAAACATGAAAGCCCGATATATTTCTGAAATAGCCGCAATCAGAGAAAAGCATAAACAATGAATTTATTCACTATTCACCACCTTGCTGATCGGCCTGAATTTATCCCCGTCTGCGCGGCGTGGGGCTATGGCGAGTGGGGATCACAGCTTGACGACAGTTCACTCGGGCTCGCCATTGAACGTTTTCAAAAACGAAGCCAGAAAGAGCACATACCATGCACATTTGTGGCTCTTGCGGAGGAAAAACCTGCAGGCATGATTTCTCTGATTGAAAATAATCTTAAAGATACTTCTGATCTTTCATCACGGATTTCATCTGTCTTTGTTCATCCCACCTATCGCCACAAGGGCTTTGCACACGCTCTACTTAATAGGATCGAACAAGAAGCCTTGCGATTAGGCATAGAAACACTTTACCTACACACAGAAACGGCAGAAGGCCTTTATAAAGCCGCCGGATTTCTTACGATAGAAGCCGTGAGTACCAAATGGGGACCGGGCGTACTGATGAACAAACGGCTTATAAAGGACACTTAGACACCAAGGTGAGAAAGCTCACTGGCTGCTTGGGGAACAGGCACACCTCGTGATGACGGAAAAATTTTGAAGGATTGAGAAAGAAAGAAATAGGAAGCCCCCTGAATCCTGAATGCCGAATCCTTACTGCTCCCTTCTTACGTATCAAGGAAACTGCGTAACTTCCGTGAACGGGAAGGGTGCTTGAGCTTCCGCAGAGCCTTAGCCTCGATCTGACGGATACGTTCACGGGTGACATTGAACTGCTGGCCAACTTCTTCCAGAGTATGGTCCGTGTTCATCCCAATCCCAAAGCGCATACGCAAAACACGCTCTTCACGAGCCGTCAGGGTCGAAAGAACCCGCGTCGTTGTCTCATTCAGGTTGCCAAGGATTGCAGCATCCAAAGGCTGAACCGCGTTCTTATCCTCGATAAAGTCACCAAGATGAGAATCTTCTTCATCACCAATCGGAGTCTCAAGAGAAATAGGCTCTTTAGCGATTTTTAGGACCTTACGAACTTTCTCAAGCGGCATATGCAGCTTTTCCGAAAGTTCTTCTGGAGTCGGCTCACGGCCAATTTCATGCAGGATTTGGCGGCTTGTCCGCACCAGCTTATTGATCGTCTCGATCATATGAACCGGAATCCGGATGGTCCGCGCCTGATCCGCAATCGAACGCGTAATCGCCTGCCTGATCCACCACGTAGCATAGGTCGAGAATTTATAGCCGCGCCGATACTCAAATTTCTCAACAGCCTTCATCAGACCGATATTGCCTTCTTGAATGAGGTCGAGGAACTGCAAACCGCGATTGGTGTATTTCTTAGCGATTGAGATCACGAGACGCAAATTCGCCTCAACCATTTCCTTTTTCGCCCGATTAGATTCACGTTCGCCCTTTTGTACCGTCATAACGATACGCTTGAACTCATCTAAAGGCAGACCGGCCTCATCACAGATCGAAGAAATCTCAGCCCGCAACCGATCAATCTCACCCTCATGACGCCGCATGAAAGTTGTCCAATTTTCACGGTTTTTCTCTTCCGCACGCTTGCGTGCAGCATCGCCCTTAACACGTTTCTTCTTTTCGTCATCTTCAGACGGATTAAACACATCCTCAAGCCAGTTGCGATCCAACTCATGGCCGACATAGCGGCCTAAGAATTCATCACGGGCAATCCCGCTATCCACCGCAAGGCGCAAAATACGACCCTCGATACCGAGTAAGCGGCGGTTGAGGGTGTAGAGCTGTTGCACCAACTGTTCGAGACGATGGTTGTTAAGACGGACCGTCCGCACAAGCTCAATTAATTCGCTCTTCAGAGTGCTTAAACGACGATCCGAAGCCGCACTAAGCTCCTCGCCCTTCTGAAGGCTCGATTGGCGCTGATTTTGAAGACGGAAGAGCTTGCCATACGTCAAAGAAACATTTTCAAACGTCTCCATGATCTGAGGTTTTAGTTTCTCCTCCAACATAGCGAGCGAGAGATTTTCTTCTTCATCAGCATCGCTGTCATAATCATCCTCGTCCTCGCGATCTTTATCTTCTATCTCGTCGTCTTCTTCGCCAACTTCATCGGCATTCTCACCGATCATATCTGTTTCACTGTTGGGGCCGCCGCCATAAGTAGCCTCAAGATCAATAATATCGCGAAGCAGGATCTTTTCTTCGTTCAGGGCTTCAAACCACGACAAAATCGCATGAATCGTTAGTGGAGATTCACAAATCCCGCCGATCATCATTTCACGCCCAGCCTCAATACGCTTGGCGATAGCTATTTCACCCTCACGACTTAGAAGCTCAACCGTACCCATCTCACGTAAGTAAAGGCGGACTGGATCATCCGTACGACCGACTTCAGATGACGGGTTCGCTTTTACGGCCTCTTCATCCGGTTCATCATCTTCATTACGATTACTATCGTCGTCATCATCATCAAATTCCGGTAAATCGTCTCCTGAATCCGTATCAGGATCAATAACCTTGATCCCCATATCAGCCAGAGTCGAAACCGTATCATCAATGATGTCTGGGGTCAGTTTATCAGCAGGCAAAGCCGCATTAACTTCATCAAGAGTAACAGAACCCTTAGCTTTTGCCTTAGCAAT
>JBFXDW010000006.1:0-23671 GCA_050180745.1 Bdellovibrionales bacterium
CGAAAGCATCCCCTGTCCGGCCATCAATCAGTGTTTCTTGCCCTGAGGTATGAACCCCCGAAGCCGTCAACATCGCTTCAATATCGGACTCACGTGCTCCGTCAAAGACAGGCGTTGCAAACGGAATGCCTTTGCGCAAGTTATTGGCCAACTCCAGCGTCTCACTGTCAGACAATGGCGCGATATCTTTCTTATAAATCTCATCGCCATAAACTTCCTTGAGCTTGCCTTGCACGCCTGAAAGAGACGCTTTGTGCTCTTTAGCCATCTGATGCTGATAAGCATCAATGGTCTCGCTGATCTGACGCCCCAAATTCGCCGAAGCCCAGCCCAAATGCGTTTCCAAGATTTGTCCCACATTCATCCGTGAAGGCACACCCAAAGGATTCAAAACCAAATCCATCGGAGTCCCATCGGGAAGATGCGGCATATCTTCAACAGGCAGAATGCGCGAAACAACACCTTTGTTACCATGGCGACCAGCCATCTTGTCTCCAGGTTGCAATTTCCGTTTAACAGCCACAAAGACCTTCACAAGCTTCATAACGCCCGGTGCCAATTCGTCACCGCGTTGCAGCTTGCTGACTCGATCTTCAAAGCGCTTTTTAAGAGCCGTCAATTGGTCATCAAAAACCGCGCCGATAGCTTCGATCTTGCCCATGACCTTATCGTCTTTGACGGCTACTTGGCGCCATTGACCACGGCTATAGCTTTCCAAGATTTCCGTTGTGATATCCTTACCCGTTGGGAAGCTCTTAGGTCCTGAAACAGCCTTTTGACCGATCAGAAGCTCACGCAAGGTTTCAAAATAACCACGCTCGATAATCGCACGTTCGTCATCACGATCCTTAGCCAAATGCTCAATCTCAGCACGTTCAATCGCAATCGCACGCTCGTCCTTCTCAACGCCACGACGAGAGAAGATACGAACCTCAAGCACCGTTCCCGTCGTACCCGGAGGCAAACGCAAAGAGGTGTCGCGAACATCCGCAGCCTTTTCACCGAAAATCGCGCGCAGCAATTTTTCTTCCGGTGTCATCGGGCTCTCACCCTTTGGTGTGACTTTACCTACCAGAATATCGCCTGGGTTAACCTCTGCACCGACATAAACGATACCGGCTTCGTCGAGGTTCTTCATCGCCTCTTCACCGACATTGGGGATATCGCGCGTGATTTCCTCTTGACCCAGCTTGGTATCACGAGCCATCACTTCGAACTCTTCAACATGGATCGAGGTAAACACATCCTCGCTCACGATCCGCTCAGAGATGAGGATCGAATCCTCAAAGTTGTAACCATTCCATGGCATAAAGGCCACCAGAACGTTACGACCCAAGGCCAATTCACCAAGCTCTGTGGAAGGACCATCAGCAATGATATCGCCTTCACGAACCAGATCACCAACCTTCACAATAGGACGCTGCGTGATACAGGTGCTTTGGTTAGAGCGTTGGAACTTCAGCATGTTGTAAATATCAACCGTCGGAGCCATAGGATCAGGATTTTCCGTCGCCCGCACAACGATCCGTTGCGCATCGACTTGGTCAACCACACCCGTCCGACGAGCAGCCACAGCCACACCCGAATCCCGCGCCACAACGCCTTCCATACCGGTACCAACCAGAGGCGCGTCATTTTGCAGCAAAGGCACAGCCTGCCGTTGCATGTTTGATCCCATCAAAGCGCGGTTAGCGTCATCATTTTCAAGGAACGGAATAAGTGCAGCAGCAACAGAAACGATTTGCTTTGGAGAAACGTCGATGAAATCAATCTCCTCAGCCGGAGCCATCACAGTTTCACCGTTCTTCCGCGCAATGATTATCTCATCAACGAACTTGCCATTCTTATCAAGCGCAGCATTAGCCTGAGCGATTGTATGGCCGCCCTCTTCCATAGCTGACAGATAAACGACTTCGTCCGTTAATTTAGAATTCTTAACACGCCGATAGGGGCTTTCAATAAAGCCGTATTGGTTGACACGCGCATAAGTCGCCAGCGAGTTAATAAGACCAATGTTTGGACCTTCCGGCGTTTCAATCGGACAAATCCGGCCATAATGCGTGGGATGAACGTCACGAACCTCAAAGCCCGCACGCTCACGAGTCAGACCGCCCGGCCCCAACGCAGAAACACGACGCTTATGCGTGATTTCAGACAGCGGGTTGGTTTGGTCCATGAACTGAGACAATTGCGAAGAGCCAAAGAACTCACGCACAGCAGCAGCCGCAGGCTTGGCGTTAATCAGATCATGCGGCATCACCGTATCAATCTCGATCGAGCTCATCCGCTCCCGAATAGCACGCTCCATACGCAACAGGCCAAGGCGATATTGGTTTTCCATCAACTCGCCAACCGAGCGTACACGGCGGTTTCCAAGGTTATCAATATCGTCGATTTCACCACGGCCATCTTTCAGCTCGCAGATGATTTTGACAATTGCAAGAATATCCTCTTTGCGAAGCACACGAATCTGATCGTCCGTTTTCTGACCAAGACGCGCATTCATCTTCACGCGCCCAACGGGCGAAAGGTCGTAACGCTCAAGATCAAAGAACAGGCCGCTAAACAAACTTTCTGCCGATTCAACAGTTGGCGGCTCGCCCGGACGCATCACACGATAGATATCAATCAGCGCATCTTCACGAGAGGTATTCTTATCCGCAGCCAAGGTGTCACGGATATAAGGGCCAACATTGATGTTATCAATCGCCAGAAGAGACAGTTCTTGCACTTTGTACTCAGCCAAAGATTCCATAATCTCTTCGGTGATCTCATCACCAGCCTCAAACAAAACAGCGCCAGTTTCCTCATCAATCAAATCATTCGCTACATAACGGCCAAGAAGCTCTTCCTCTTGAAGGAGGATTTCTTTAAGACCACCCTCCACCAGCTTTTTGATCTGGCGAGGATTCATCTTGGTACCCTCTTTGGCTACCACTTTGCCCGTCTTGGCATCGACAAGGCCGCTGACTAGTTTTTGGCCTTTGAAAAGCTCTTCGTTAAAAGCTGTTACCCAGCCTTTTTTCGTTTGCTTGTAGGTGACAACATCATAGAACGTCGTCAGGATTTCTTCCTTGGACATGCCTTCAATTTCTGAAGACTCAACGGCTTTACCCGCCTTCTCGCGCTTAGCGATAAGCTTTTCTGTCTCGGCGCCGTAAAGGCTGTAGAGCAAAGTCGTAGCCGGAAGTTTACGGCGGCGGTCAATACGAACATAAAGAAGGTCTTTGGCATCAAATTCAAAATCGAGCCAAGAACCACGGTAAGGAATAACCCGTGCTGAGAAGAGATATTTTCCTGAAGAGTGGGTTTTACCACGATCATGATCGAAGAAAACACCAGGGCTGCGATGCATTTGTGAAACAATAACACGCTCTGTCCCGTTCACAATAAAGGTGCCATTTTCCGTCATCAACGGCATATCGCCCATGTAAACGTCTTGTTCCTTAATATCGCGAATAGACTTAACGCCTGTCGTCTCATCAACGTCAAATACGGTCAGACGCAATGTTACCTTTAACGAAGCCGCATAGGTCATCGAACGATGCTGACATTCCTCGGTGTCGTATTTAGGCTCTTCCAGTTCGTAAGACACGAAGTCCAGAACCGCACGCTCGGCAAAATCCTTGATCGGGAAAGCAGACCGCAAAACCTCTTGCAGACCAGACTCGTCACGCTCAGAAGACGGAACATTCATTTGCAAGAAGTTCTCGTAGGAGTGCCGTTGAACCTCGATCAGGTTCGGCATCTCTGCAACTTCGGGAATGCGCCCAAAGCTTTTACGAATGCGTTTGCGAGCCGTGATGCCTTTGGCAGGAACAGTTTGCGCCATGATATCCTCGTTTAGCGTTTATAATAACAGAAGGGCCTGTTAAACCCCTCCCCAAATAACCAAGCAAAAACATCGTCATTCCCGCGACCTGTCGCGCCGAAGCTACGAAGTAGCGTAGGGTGAAGGCGGGAATCCCATTTGTTTATTTCCAGAATTTGCAGAAAAAGCGAATGCTGCAAATTTCGGTCTCACCAAAATGGGATTCCGGACCTTCACGCCCTTCGGGCGCTTGTCCGGAATGACGAAGGTAAAAAGACGGCTGCACTATGGCCACCTAAGCCTTTGAGGGCAAGCAATTTATTTTTCTCTTTCGGAAAAGAACCTGCCCAATTTATAGGAATATATGATTATTTTAAGCTATCATTGTGCAGCACCGGATGTTTCGGCATATTCCTCCAAACCGTCTGATACCGATCTTGCAACTTTTTGTACTGTTCGGAAGAAAGCAGTCCCTCATCCTGAAGAGTCTCCGTAATAACCTTCAACACCCCCCCCTGACTACAATCCCAATCAAAGAATCTTTCCGGGGTATCAACAGTAACAACTGTTTTAACCATGTCTGTATTGGTTGGGAGCACATAAACCTCAAAATTTACGTTTTGACCATCTTGGGCAGTGCAGAAGAGGTTAGCCCTTCCCAGAAAACTTTCAGCCCTACAAGTGTAAGAAAACTGCCCCTCGGTCACGCCCGCGATATGGTCAAGCTCCGTAAAGAAGCCCTTAGCCGCACAACGGAGGCTTTTCTCTGGAATGGTAATCCACAAGGCATTTGTGGCGTTCTCCTCTTTAGGAGACTCGTGGCTACAGCCTGTGATAAATGTCGCTGCTCCCAAAACAGCCATACAACATAACGCAGCCATAGCCGCCCGAAATTTTTTATTCATAGTTATACCCCAAATAGTTCAAGAGTTGATATCTACCAAACACCCTCCCCTTGCGGGAGGGTAATTCTGAAAGACATTATCGCACATCAAAAAGCACATTATAAATGCGCACAGTAAATCAGGAAGGCACTACGGCAACCTAAGCCTTTGAGGGTAAGCAATTTATTTTTCTCTTTCGGAAAAGAAGCTGCCCAATTTATAGGAATATATGATTGTTTTAAGAAACTTTAAGCACAGCTAGTTTCTGCCCTTTGTGCTCTACTATATACTGAACTGGCTGTTGAGGAGGAAATAGGTTTCTTTCTTGGTTAGGATCAACCCTTTTTTCTATGCCTTTGGGTTCTTGAGGAAAAGAAGATTCAAGCTTCTCAAATCCCGTCAAAGCCGCATAGGCCGCCAAAAAGGTAGCGCCAAACGCAACCGCAGCCGTTTTCTTAGAAGAGGCCCTTCGCAAAAGATTCAAAGCAGATATAAAAGCATAACAACCAACAACTACCACTACCCCAACGCCTCCTCCCGCAGACAAAGCAGCCGCTGCTGGACCAATAGAGTCAACTGCTGCTGGAAACCCTGAAACAAGATCGCGAACAGCAGTCGCACAAACACCCGCCGCTAAACAAGCACCCCCTGCACAAACCCCTCTTCCCACATCCCTCATCCGCTGAACGATTTTACGACATTTCATTTCTCAAATTCCTTTCTAAAATTAAGCAATCAACACGCCTAATGTAAAAATCAGGTTAGAAAATACCCGCGCAGTATATGAGAACACACATGAAAGTAATAACAAAAAAAGCGAGGATATTTTCACACCCTCGCTTTATTCATGCAGAACAATGGAATTACCCCTGCCCTTTCTTTGCCCAGCGGTTAATCATCTCCTTAACCAATTCAATCTTTACGGGCTTTTGTAAATAATCATCCATCCCTTCCGCCAAACATTTGTCTCGGTCCCCCTGCATCGCATCCGCCGTTAATGCTACAATAGGCACATGACGCCCCAATTTTGCTTCAAAAGACCTGATCTGTTTTGTCGCTTCAAAGCCATCCATCTCGGGCATATGGCAATCCATAAAAACAAGATCGTAATGCTTGGCCACAACAGAATGAACGGCCTCACGTCCATTGGCTGCCAGATCAGACTTACAACCAAGTTGTGTCAACAGCGCTCTCATTAGCATTTGATTGACGATTTGATCCTCGACCAAAAGAATGCTGAGGCTTTCTTTTGCCTCTATAACGGCACTATCCTCTTCCATCTTTGTCAGGTGAAGACGGTCAGCACAAGAATCTTGAACAGTCACAACCGAAGGCGCAACCTTCGTCTTGTCATAGCTATTCAAGAGATTCATTACATCCCACAAATCCTGAGGAAAGAGTGGCTTTGTCAAAAGCGCCATATGTCGTTTTAAAGAAAGGCCTTCTTCCGAGAAAACCTGATCGGGACGAGAAATGACAATAAGGCGCGTTTCAGGAGACATCATCTTGATCCTGTCAACGAAGGCCTCGATCTCTTCCTTGGAGCGGCCTAGAATTTCGACATCAACGAGCGCAAAATGATAAGGTGTTCCCAGTGTAACACCCTGCTGCAACATCGCCTCTAGACCAACGCCCGAAGATAGATCATCAAACTGGCATCCCCACGACAACACATAATCGCGAACAAGGTCTGATAATTGCTTGTTCTCATTCCCTCCTAAGACCTTCACGGGAAAAATGTCTTCAAATTTATAAGCGGCAGGCTCGCTTTCCTGATCCTTTTTAAGCCTCAGATTAAACCAGAAAGTTGAACCCTGACGAAGAACGCTGCGCACACCAATTTCTCCGCCCATAAGCTCGATAAGTTTGCGGCAAATCGTGAGGCCAAGTCCTGTGCCTCCAAAATTACGAGTCGTTGTTTCTTCAGCCTGCGAGAATTTTTCAAAGATATAGGTCTGTTTATCCGCAGGAATTCCAATGCCTGTATCTTTAACTTCGACATGAAGAACAAGCTCATTACCTTCCTCACGTCCCTCCACAGAAATAAGAATATGTCCTTTTTCTGTAAATTTAACAGCGTTGCCCACAAGATTGATCAAAATCTGCCGCAAACGTACAGGATCACCGATAACCATACGAGGTAAATCCGTTTGAAAAGAAACAAGGAGCTCAACACTCTTCTGCGCCGCTTTTTGATAGAGCAAGTCGGTAACAGCCTTCACATTTGTTTGTAAATCAAACGAAGTGGATTCAAGCACCATATGCTGGGCCTCAACCTTCGAAAGGTCCAAAATATCATTGATAAGAGTTAGAAGTTCTTCTGCCGAAGAGTGCGCAACTTTAGCCCACTCATACTGCTGGATGTTCAGCTTTGTCCCCAGCAACAAAGACAGCATTCCCATAACACCATTAAGAGGCGTGCGTATCTCATGGCTCATATTGGCAAGAAAATCGCTCTTAGCACGTGTGGCACTTTCCGCGCTCTCTTTAGCCTCTTCTAACAGAGAAATAGGCTTGGAAATGGTCCGTCCTAGATAATAGGTCCCGATCAACAAAAAGATGAACGGCAGAGCCATAAACTTAATCCATTTTATAATTTGGTTTTGAAAGGCCTGTTCAATATCGCCAATATAAATACCCGTTCCAATTACCCAATCCCACGGCTGGAAATGAAGTGCAAAAGACATCTTTTCAAGCTCTTCCTTGCCTTGTGGTTTTTTAAAGTGATAAAGCGTATAACCATCCCCATACAGTGCAGACCTGATAATGTTACGCCCTATATAAGCGCCTCTTGTATCCTGAATGTCGAAAAACGGCGTGCCATAGGAGAGGGTCGGATGAACGACGACAATCCCTTCTGTTGTCAGCACAAAAATATACCCATCTTCACCATAGTTCATTGCATGCAAGGTATGCTGCGCGCGCGCTTGAGCTTCCTCTACAGACATCTTACCAGCTAATGCATCCCGATAATTCTGGGAGACAATTTTTGTCGCTGACGTAATAATCGCATTCAGCGTCATCTTGCGCTCTGCAATCATAGAAGAGCGCATCTGATAAAGGTTAATCCCCATCAGAAGAAGGATCAGGGCAAAACAACCGCCTAGCAACAAGGCGAGCTTTAACATAATTTGGCGCTGCTTACTCAAAGAGGATTCCTATCATTAAAAAATGTATAGCCCCTCTGGGTATTGCGCCATAATGGTTAACATTTCTTTCATTGAGCAACATTTTGCACCTTACTGTATGATGTTTGATGCGTGACAGCGCTCCCTAAAAGATGTATCACCCTCCCTCATGAGTAACATATCTGACATCACAGCTATAAATAAGCGCTGCACCTTTGCGATCATCGCGCATCCTGACGCAGGTAAAACGACCCTGACGGAAAAACTGCTCGTGTTTGGCGGCGCGATTCAGATGGCAGGCGCTGTACGCGCGCGTGGAGAACAACGCCGTTCCCGCTCGGACTGGATGAAGATTGAAAGAGACCGTGGGATTTCTGTGTCAGCCTCGGTCATGAGCTTTGATTATGCGAACCGTGTTTTTAATCTCGTGGACACCCCTGGGCACGAAGATTTTTCTGAAGATACATACCGGACTCTGACGGCCGTGGACAGCGCCGTCATGGTTATTGACGGCGCCAAAGGCATTGAATCCCAAACACGCAAATTGTTCGAGGTTTGCCGCTTACGCGATGTCCCCATTATCACCTTTGTCAACAAGATGGATCGCGAATCGCGAGACCCCTTCGACCTCATTAGTGAGATCGAAGAAACGCTTGCGCTGGATGTGACTCCCGCAAGCTGGCCCATCGGCATGGGGCATGATTTTAAAGGGTGCTATGATCTCATTCGTGACCGCCTCATTCTGCTTGATAAAAGCGATCGAAATATCGCAGGCGAAGGCATTGCTTGCGAAGGCTTAGACGACCCCAAGCTAGATGAGCTTTTAGGCGAGGCTACCGCCACCAATTTACGCGAAGAAGTCGATATGGCGCGAGGATTGTGCAAGCCATTCGATCCGCAGAGTTACCTTGAGGGGCATCTAACGCCCATTTATTTTGGCAGCGCGATTAACAATTTTGGTGTTCAGGAACTCCTCTTAGGACTTGCCCAGCAAGCGCCCCCTCCCCGCCCTCATAAAGCGGATGTGCGCGAGGTCGCTCCAGAAGAAGAAAAAACCACGGGCTTTGTCTTTAAAGTCCAAGCAAACATGGATCCTAACCACCGTGACCGTATTGCCTTTGTTAGACTCTGTTCCGGACATTTTAAACGCGGGATGAAATTCCTGCATACACGCAGCAACAAAACCATGGCCGTCAACAACGCCGTTTTGTTTCTGGCACGCGAGAGAGAGCTGGCCGAGGACGCTTATGCAGGCGATATTATCGGTATCCCTAATCACGGCTCACTACGCATCGGCGATACGTTAAGCGAAACAGAAAAGATCAACTTCCTTGGCGTACCCAGCTTTGCGCCGGAACTCTTGCAACGTGCCCATATTAACGATCCTATGAAGGTCAAACATATGCGCCGCGCATTAGAACATTTTGCTGAAGAAGGCGCCAGTCAAGTTTTCAAACCGTTAGTCGGTGCAGACTGGATCGTCGGTGTTGTCGGCCCCTTGCAATTTGAAGTCCTCGCCCAACGCATAGAAGCCGAATACAACCTATCAGCCAATTTTGAAACGGCTGGATTAACGGCCGCACGCTGGGTTGAATCGGACAACAAACAGGCCTTTGAGAAGTTTGTTGAAGCCAACCGAAGTTCCTTGGCCGAAGATCATGATGGCGCGCTTGTTTTTCTGGCCCGCAATGCATGGCAGCTGAACCGCGCCGAAGAGGATTATCCAGAGGTTCGCTTCCTAAAAACAAAAGAACAGATAGGAAATAAGGGTTAACACCCTCTTTTCATCAAATTTAGACTTGCTTTCATGGGATACGGCGGGTATAGATGCCTCCTCGTCGCAGAAATGCGGCGTCCTGTCCAAGACTGCGGGTGCTCTTTAGGGAGCTTAAATTGCCAGCAATAGATGGGATCTGAAATGATTATATGTGCTTGATCCGATGGCTTTCTGGGCTATCTTTCATAGATTAAGTGCCATTTCAATCTCCCCTCTTTAACATCTTGGACTTTTGGTGAGTTCTCGCTTTTTGCGAGAATGACGTTGAATGATGAAGAGAGGTTCCTTATGAGCGTAAATCGCACACTTAAAGAAGGTAAGGTTGCTTCCTATACGGAAGCAATGAAGGACGCCGGACTCGTTGTTGTTCTAAAGCAAAACAGTCTTAACGCCGACCAAACCCTTGCGCTACGGCGTGCAGGGCATGAGCAAGGCGTGGCGATTCTGGTTGCTAAAAACTCTTTGGTAAAAATCGCGTTGAAAGAAGCGGGGTTGGAAGGTCTTGATCCTTATATGCAAGGACAAACCATGCTGGCTTTCTCGGAAGACGCAGTTACGGCAGCGAAAGTTGCAGCAAATTTTGCGAAAGAGAACAAAGATGGTCTGATCCTTATGGCTGCGGCTATGAACGGTCAGATTCTAGACCAACAAGGAGCAATGGCTCTAGCAACGCTGCCGTCTCTTGATGAGCTGCGTGGCAAACTGATTGGCCTGTTACAAGCTCCTGCGACGAAGGTTGCGGGCGTACTTCAGGCTCCAGCTGGACAATTGGCACGCGTTATGGCTGCCAAGGCAAAAGCTGCTTAATCCAACAACAAACTTGATAAAACTCTAAAACTCGAAGGAGAGACAAAATGGCTGATTTAGCAAAAATCGTAGATCAACTTTCAGAACTTACCGTTATCGAAGCAGCTGAACTTTCAAAGATGCTGGAAGAAAAATGGGGCGTTAGCGCAGCGGCTCCTGTTGCTGTTGCAGCTGTTGCTGGTGGTAACGCTGCTGCCGCAGCTGAAGAAAAAGACGAGTTCGACGTTGTTCTGGCTGATGTAGGCGCTAAGAAAATCGACGTGATTAAGGAAGTTCGCGCGATCACAGGTCTTGGACTGAAGGAAGCTAAGGACCTCGTTGAAGGCGCTCCTAAGACCCTGAAAGAAGGTGTAGCGAAGAGCGAAGCAGAAAAGATGAAAGCTGCTCTTGAAAAGGCTGGCGCTAAGGTTGAGCTGAAGTAAGAAATTTTTTAGCTTTAGCTAGAAGTAAAAAAGAAACGGAGAGATGAAAATCTCTCCGTTTTTTTGTTAATTCGTCCAAGAGTCATTTGTAAAGATAGAGGACTCATAGGGAATGCTTCGCGGACGAGCCGCCGATATCATATCTTCCTTCAAAGACACGCGATTCACGCCGACCACCCTCAACATATCTGCATTCTTGTGATATAAGTGCGGAACGACCTGAACCATTTCCTGACCTCTCCGCCCATCAGAGGGTACCCATGGCCGCCTATTGGTCAAACGTAGCTCATCAAACATGTCCGCTGCCCTCGCCCATACTGGTTGGGTAGCAGTGAGACACGTTAAAAGGATAAAGGTAAATAAAAGAGTCTTTTTCATTCTTCGATAACGACTTTGTTGCGGCCTGTTTCTTTAGCACGGTACAGGGCCGCATCGGCGCGATCAAGAATCTTTTGAGCGGACTCATTGCTTTCATGGTTAATGGCCGCAACCCCAAAACTAGCTGAAACATCAATCGTAAGACCGCCTTCATTAACCACGATAGGCGTCTGAGCTATAGCCAAACGAAGACGCTCAGCAGCCATACGCGCAATTTCTAACTCTGTTTCAGGCAGGATAATCGAGAATTCTTCCCCCCCCATACGGACCACAAGATCCGAAGCCCGCAGATTGGTCTGAAGTCGATTAACAGTTTCTTTTAACACCACATCCCCTGCCGCATGACCATGCGTATCATTCACAGCCTTGAAATGATCAAGATCAAGAGACACAACCGAGAGAGGACGCTTGCCCTGAGAGCATCGTGCGAACAGAGCAGGCAAATGCATATCGAGATAACGCCGATTATAGGCTCCTGTAAGAGGATCAATCAGAGCCAGTGACAGATTCTGCTCTAACTTCTGCTTCAAGCGATCATAATGTTGTTTTTGTTGGAACTGGGTCCGCACACGCGCCACAAGTTCCGAACGCTCAATCGGACGCAAAAGATAATCATTCGCCCCAAGATCAAGCCCTTTAGCAACCTGCTCAACTTCTTCATCATTCGCCAACAAAAGAACAGGTATGTTGCGCGTTGACTCTTGTGCGCGAATTCTCCCGCATAAGGAGAGCCCCTCCCCCACAGGCAGATCAAGGCTAATCAGCAACAGATCAAAGCTCCCAGAAGAGGCTTGTCGTGCAAGATCATCAGCTGTCGTTGCCAAGACAACTTCGCTTGCAACGCCACGCAGAGCCTCTTCAATCACTTTACGATCGCTTTCCAGCTCCTCCAACAGGAGAACTCTGCCTTGCCGCGGCGTAGCATCGTTGTAATCATCTTCAACGGCACCAAAACCAGCTAATGTAGCAAGCCTCAAACGCCACTCATCACGCATCATCTTAAGACGCAACGAGGAGCGTACACGCGCAAACAAAGCTGTGTCATTAAAAGGCTTGGTCAGAAAATCATCTGCACCACACTCAAGTCCATAAACACGATCTTTCACATCCGACAGCGCCGTTATCATAATAACAGGGATGTGCGCCGTCGTCTTATCAGACTTTAATTTTTTACAAACTTCAAAACCATCCATCCCAGGCATCATAATGTCCAAAAGGATAATATCGGGCATGTCTTTTTGGATAACTTCAAACGCCTCGGGACCAGATGCCGCTGTATCCACCACATAATAATCTTTGGCCAATTTCGCGGCCAAAAGCTTAACGTTAAGCGGTGTATCGTCAACAACAAGAATGCGCGCAGACATAACTATCTGTCCTTTAGGAAGCGCTGAACAGTTTCAAGAAACGAAGAAACCGCTATGGGTTTGGAGATATATCCTTCGCACCCACCTTGCAAAATACGCTCCTGATCCCCCTTCATGGCAAAAGCCGTGATAGCAACAACCGGAATATTCATGAGCGCAGGATCGTTCTTAATCCATCGCGTAATCTCAAGGCCAGAAACTTCGGGAAGCTGAATATCCATAAGGATAAGATCAGGATGATACTCACGCGCAAGGCCAAGCACCTCCATCCCATCGCTGGTATGAATCGTTTTATAGCCATTAGCATTCAAAAGATCGCAAAAAAGCTTTTTGTTAAGCTCATTATCCTCAACGATCAGAACGGTCTTTTTTTGTTGATTTGTCATTTTTTGTTGATTTGTCATTGTTTCCAGATACCTTAAATAGAGGAAGCAGTCTACGAGATAAATGCTTCGTCTTAGTTAAGAATCCGTCTATATTCGCAGGCAAAAAGCAGAATTTAACTGATTTAAAGAACCATGACCGCAAAAAGTTTCAAAATCCACGAAAAGGCCACCTTAATGCATGGTTTTTATACACTTCATGTTCTGGAAACAACCTCCAGCACAAACGAAGATGCCAAGCAGGCCGCCCTTGAAGGCGCACCGACAGGCCTTGTTATTCAGGCCCTCTCCCAATCCGGAGGCAAGGGCCGACAAGGGCGGCACTGGCACTCACCAGAAGGCAATCTTTACGCAAGCATCCTGCTTAGGCCCTCTTGTGCGACTCAAGATGCAGGATTTTATTCCTTTCTGACCGCATTGGCGGTCTATGAGACTGTGCGTCATTTTTTACCCTTAGCTAAAATAGAACTTAAATGGCCCAACGATGTGCTGGTAGAAGACAAGAAAATCAGCGGTATTTTGCTAGAAGCGGGACCTCTCAAAAACGATCAGTTTGAGTATCTTATTGTGGGCGTTGGGCTTAACATTACCTCTCACCCAGAAAACCCTCTTTATCCTGTAACTAATCTGTGCGCCGAAGGAGCTAAAAACCCGCCTGTTTCTACTGCTTTAGAAATATTCCTTGAAAAATTTGAAAAATGGCGTCTAACCCTCCTATCGGATGGGTTTGATTCGTTGAGGTCTGCATGGTTATCCCATGCTAGACAGGGGAAAATGGTTGCACGCTTGCCACATAAAGAAATACACGGCACATTTGTGAGCATTGACGAAGCGGGACAGCTTCTGTTAAAGCGCGATGATGATAGTGTGATTGTACCAATTTCTGCAGCAGATATATTTTTTGATAAGGAATAAAAAATGCTTCTTGTCATTGATGCGGGTAATACAAATACAGTTTTCGCACTTTTTGATGGACGCGACCAAAAAGGGTTGTGGCGCATTTCAACGAATGCTCAACGAACCTGTGATGAATATGCCGTTTTTCTAAAACCCCTGATGATGCAAACAGGCGTGAACCCTGCTGCCGTAACAGATGCCATTATTGGTTCTGTTGTTCCGGATTTAAATTTCAATCTCATAAAATTGTGCGTCGAACATTTTTCTTGTGAACCTCTATGCGTTGGCAATAAAAACGTCGAAACAGGCGTACAAATCGACATAGACCGCCCCGAGGAGCTCGGTGCAGACAGACTGATTAATGCTGCTGCGGGCATTGAAAAATATGGCGCCTCACTGATGGTCATTGATTTTGGTACGGCCACCACTTTCGATTTAATCAACAAAGAAGGAATTTATTGCGGCGGCGCCATCGCTCCCGGAATCAATTTATCCTTGCGCGCCCTTCATATGGCAGCAGCTAAGCTGCCAAGCGTTGCGATCGAAAAGCCTCCTCGCGCTGTTGCAAAAAATACTATAACAGCCATTCAATCAGGCGTTTTTTGGGGCTATGTAGGATTGGTTGAAGGCCTGATACGCCGCATGAAGGATGAAATGAACGAAGACATGACCGTTGTAGCCACAGGCGGTCTTGCACCCTTATTTACTGAAACGATCAAAGAGATTGATTACGCAGATAATAATCTAACTCTGCAAGGGTTAGCCCTTATTTTTGAGAAAAACAAACAGCCTATTATTCAAAAAGCATCCAAGACAGCTTGAAAGCGGCCTGCAAGATTTCCCCCAATCAAAGGCAGAACACCGACTATAGCCAGTACAACAAAAGCAGCGATAAAGGCATATTCAATAGCCGATGCACCACGGGTTTCTTTAAGGAAAGAGAACATGGGGACAGTCCTTCTTTTATAGTTTTCAATTTCTGAAGGGGTTTCAAAAATCTACACGAGAATTTTATAGACTCTAACCCCTAATTTTTTCTTATTATGAACCTCAATTCACCTGTTTCTTCTTTGCGCCTAATCCGCTAAAGTTTTCCTCAACTTTTCTTATTCTCGCGATTCGCCTTTAGGGAGATTTTGGCTCTATGTCACGTCGTATGTTCCATTTTTGCTCTGCTTTCCTTCTTGCCCTTACCGTTCTGATTGCGCCATACCGCCTTGTAACGGCTCAAGAAATAGACACTGAAAAGACAATCACTCCAGCCGAGCGTGAACAGGCCGCCAATACCTACAAACAACTTACGCTTTTTGCCGATGTGCTGGAACGCACACGTGCAGATTATGTTGATGAAGTCACAGATGAAAAACTAATTGAAAACGCCGTCAATGGTATGCTTGTGGCGCTTGATCCCCACTCTGGCTTTATGAACAAGAAAAGTTATGAGGATATGCGCACCCAAACGCGTGGCGAGTTCGGGGGCTTAGGAATCGAAATTACAATGGAAAATAATCTCATCAAGGTTATCTCCCCCATTGATGATACACCCGCAGCCAAAGCGGGAATGCAACCTAATGATTTGATTACCCACATTGATGGGAAGCCCGTGACAGAAATGACTCTGGACGAAGCCGTAGATCAAATGCGCGGTGTGCCTGGAACAAAAGTGACACTCACCGTACGTCGCGGTGGCATTACGGGAGCTCCTTTTGACGTCACCATCATCCGCGCTATTATTCATGTTAAATCCGTCCGGTGGGAGGCTAAAGACGATGTAGCCTATATTCGAATCAAGACCTTTAACGAGCAAACCCAACCTGGCCTTGATGAAGCCATGCAGGCGATTAAGAAAGAAATCGGAAAGAAGCTGAGCGGTTATGTCATTGATCTGCGTAACAATCCTGGAGGCCTCTTGGATCAGGCTATTTCTGTAGCCAGCACCTTCTTGCCTGCAGGTAAAGAAGTTGTCTCGACGCGTAATCGCCATCCTGAAGAAAACCAAGTTTATTTCTCAACAGGTGGTGATAAGACCGACAAAAAGCCTATTGTCGTCCTCATCAATGGAGGCTCGGCCTCGGCATCTGAGATTGTCGCGGGAGCCCTGCAAGATTACCGACGCGCCATTCTCCTTGGCACCAAGAGCTTTGGAAAAGGATCGGTTCAAACCATCATTCCTATTGCAGGTGCTGGCGCTATGCGCTTAACGACAGCGCGTTATTATACGCCTTCGGGCCGATCAATCCAAAAAAGCGGCATTGATCCAGACATTGAAGTTCAGCCAGCCAAGCTGGAGGAAATCGATGCCTCTGGCATCGGCATCCGCGAGGCGGATCTGCGTGGTGCTCTTGACAACGACACGCTCAAAAAGAAAGACAAGAAGGATAAGGAAAAGACGGATAAGGGGAAAGATGGGAAAGACAAGGATGGGGATAAAAAGGACGAAGATGAAAAGCCTTATGACAACCAGCTTGATCGTGCGCTTGATCTGATCCGTGGTATTCATTTATTCTCGGAACGAGAACCCTCCAAGTCTTTTGCTAAACTAGGGGATCAAACGGAGTGAGATGAGATAAAAGAATGTTGGATAGACTATGAGCCAGGAGGATAGAAAAGTCTTGAAACTTGCCCTACAGGTAGCGCTTGAATCGCGGCGTGAGACTTTTCTAGCGCATTATCCACGTAGCCTTAAAATGGCTATGGCAACGGTGCTCTTGATCCCAATGTTTGCCCTAGTTCTTATTATGGGAAAAAGTAAGCCTGCACACCTTATTGTAGAACCTCAGGAGCAACAGCAGGATCAATACCAGAATACATCTCATGAGAGAGCCGATCGAGAACCTCAAGTTTCATCAGAAGCGCTTTTGGCCAACCGAACAGCACGTCAGGAGGTCCCCCTGACAGAAGCGGAAAAGCACGCAGCACAACAAAATGACGACTATGCTAACGCTCTTATGGCTCCGCCTAATTCTGCACTTATCGAAAAACGACAAAATAACAGCTTGCCCAAAATAAGTTCCCAAGGAGACAAGCCATGGGAGTATTACGCACGCCCCTTTAACAGCCTTGATCCACGCCCAAGAATTGCGCTTGTTATTGTAGATCTTGGCTTGTCTCGTATCGCCACAGATTCAGCCGTACACAGATTGCCCGGCCCTGTAACTCTGGTCTTCGACGTGCAAGGCATGGCGATTAAAGAATGGTTAGCTCGCGCACGTGCCGATGGACACGAAACGCTACTCTCCCTACCGATGGAGCCTGTTGACTATCCTCGCAATGATTCAGGGCCAGGCAGCTTGTTAATGTCTTTATCCAATCAAGAAAATATGGAACGGCTTACCAAATTTCTCTCGGCAGGCATAGGCTATGTTGGCGTGACGACAATGACCGGTTCTCGCTTCCTAAGCGATCCACAGAAGATACGACCCATCCTACAAGAAGTTAAACAGCGCGGCCTAATGGTGTTTGATGCTGAAATTAGCTCTTACAGCGCGCTCTTTGAACTGGCACAGGAGTATCATGTGCCAGCTACTATGAACTCTTTGAAAATTGACCAGAATTTAACTCCCTATGATATAGAACAAGCCCTCTTGCGTGTTGAAAAAATCGCTCGTGCCAAAGGACATGTCGTTGCGATTGCCTCGCCTCTGCCTTTAACGTTGGACCAGATTTCTTCATGGATTCAGACGCTCAAAGAGAAAGGCTTTGTCTTAGCGCCATTATCAGCGGTCGTGAAAGGGAAACAACTTTATGGTTCATAGGGTCACAAATGGCGGGGATGGAGAACTCCCCTATCGTAATAGCGCGGGCGTTTGTTTGTTTAATAAAGAAGGCAAGGTTCTGATTGCCGAGCGCAGCGACAGCCCAGGCTCGTGGCAATTTCCGCAAGGTGGCATCCAGATTGACGAGGTCCCTGATCTAGCTGTCTTCCGTGAGATGAAAGAGGAAATCGGCACAGATAACGCCAAAATCCTTGGGCGCGTACCGGAAAAGCTGCGTTATGAATTTCCAGATTACATACCCGGACGGCATGAGCTTTTCAAAGGCAAATATCGTGGACAAGAACAAATCTGGTTTGCAATGTTGTTTCTGGGCGAAGATTCAGAAATTAATCTCGAGGCATCGCTTGACCCTGAACCAGCCGAGTTCACCGCGTGGCGTTGGGTAGAACTGCCAGAAGTTCTTGATCTAATCGTCGAATTCAAACGCCCCATTTATCAACGCGTGGTTGAATGCTTTACCCCTCTGATTCAAGAGATCAGAAGCAACTAGGCTCTAAGAGCCTGTTCAGAACGGACTCTAATAAAATGGAGTTGGACGAATATATATCTCTTCCTCTTCGGATTTGAGAGCGGCACCATCCTTCTCTTCCTTAGCCTCGACGACTTCACTCCCCTCTTCTTTTGCCACCGTTTTCAACGGATAAAGGGGACTTTCTCCGCTCATCTTAATCGCCTTACTTACCGCAAAGGGTCCTAGCGTCTCAAGGATAGCCACCAACGCAAAAATAATAGTTGCCACTTTTCCTCCTAAATCTGGCACGAAGTTTTGAAGCGTCTGGGCCAACCCGATCGCCAGCGCACCTGCGGGCATAAGCATTAAAGTTGCCGCCATGGCCTGTCTTTTATTTTGCTTGGAATGATAGCGGCTGATGAACATCCCCCCCATCTTAGCAAGCCCTCGGACAAGAGCGATCACAATCACAACAACACCAATATGTTTGACATCCTGCGCATGCATGCTGGCACCGGCCATCACAAAAAGCGCGATAAAGAAGATGTCTCCGGTTGAGCCAAATTCAATCGTCGAAAGCCCTTGCCTTTGTGTTTCCATCCATCTCGTCGCAATCCCTAAAATAAGGGCCGCAAACAGATAAGAGACATGGAGCATGACCGCCAACCCCAACGTGATCGCAATGCCTCCGGTAATCAGCGCAAAGCGGAAATGCTCTTCCTCTTTATCGAGCATACGATCCACGCGCTCTAAAATAAACGCTACAACAAGACCTATCAAAATCGCCCCTCCTGCACGATAAAGAGGCATGCCAATCACATCGCTCAAACCAAACTGTTCGCCATAAAGGGCAAACGGAAAGATCAAAGAAAAGCACACAAAAGACAGCACATTATTCAACGCGACAAGAGCCTTTGTGTGATAAATGGTTGCCCCCTTGGCGCGCATTTCCTCAGCCATATGAACCAGCACAGCAGGCGAAGAAGAGCCAATAATCGCTGCAACAAAACAGGACAAGAGCGCATCATAGTCAAACATTTGCATCACGCCAAAAACAGCCGCAAAGGACAAGAGCATCTCTAAAATCGACGTCCGCCAAATCGAAGTCGAACGCAGCAAATGGCGAAGCTGGACCTCTACCCCCAGCTTATAAAGAATAAGCCCCAGCGCCACATCAATGATCACGCGTGTTTCAAGAAGAATATCTTCCGTAATCAGATCAACACCGCTCGGGCCAATAGCAACACCGATCAACATAAAAGCTGTGATTGTGGGCAACCACCGCACCTTATGAGTCAAAATAGCGCCAAGCACACCCAGCAAAAGAAACACACCAAACACAAAAAGAACGTTAGGTGCCGCAAAAATATCGGCAGAGATCATTTGCTGGAACAAAGGAGGCTTGGACATGGCACACCGCTATAAAATTTTATCGACAGCTTTACGAAGCTCTGCCGCCGCATAAACCAGTGCTTGAGAGAATGAATCCGCCGCCTTCCCGTCAGCGCCGTCCGTTATATACTTAAAACAAGCAAACGGCACTTTCTCAAGCCGACATATCTTCGCATAGACATAGGCCTCCATATCCATCACGTTCCAGAAGAACTTGCCTTGCTCGGTTGCAAAATTATCGCCTGTCCCGCAAATGCCGGTCGGAAAATCATCGAAAGGAAGGCCATTATTCAAGCACGCCGAACCGAGTTCATTAGGTGTTTCATACTGCCCTTCCCCAACAGCCGTAGTATCAAAATCGCGCTGGATAAAGTCTGTGCAATTCACAACCTGCCCCGCGTTGAACTCGTTCGAGCCAGCGCTGCCCAGATTAATCACCATACGAGGCAGCTTTCCATGTTCATGCCGCCATGTCTCCAGCGCCTTGGTGAGGCCATAGGCTGCATTGATTTTTCCAACGCCTGTATGAACGATTTCAAAATCGTTGAACTTCTCTTGAGATTCAGAAGCAAGCGCAAAGACAAGAAGTACATCTCGAGGAACAATTTCGATCACAGCAAAACCTTTCGAAGCCATCAGCTAGAGCTCATTCACTCTACACACTCTTGGTTAAAGGTCGGTTTACCGTGGTTACTCTTGTGTTTTAAAGGAAATGACTTTCCTGTCCTTGACCGCCAAAGCCAGCTTGCCTGCCTTTAAATCTAACGCGGTAGAGCCAAAAATCTCATACCTCCAACCGGATAAGGGCTTAATATCAGGATGATCTTCGCTGGCCAAAAGCTCTAAATCAGACGAAGATGCGATCAATTTAGCCGCAACATCCTGCTCCTCGCTCACCTGTTGGAGCAGCACACGCAGCAAATCCAAAACAGCCCGCGCGCCTTTAGGCAAAGGCTGAGCCTTAGGCTGCACGGGAGGACAATCCTCTGGTGAACAGGCAAGTCCGCGCTGCACAGCCGCCAAAATAGCTTGCCCTCGCGCGCTTTTGGAAAAGCCCGAACCAAGGCCTCGTTTCCGCTCAAGAGCCTCTTCGTTTTTAGGCGGATAGCTGGCAATCTCAAGCAAAGTGTTATCACCGATAATCCGCGCCCGTGGCACATTAGCCCGCTGCGCCTCTTCTTCACGCCACGCGGCAAGCTCACGCAGAACCGCTCGCGCCTGCGGCTTATCGGTACGCAATTTCAAGCGCCGCCATGCCTCCATAGGGTCAGGCTGATAGGTCGAAAGAGATGTCAGAACAGCCATCTCTTCCGTCAGCCATGCTGCGCGGCCTGTCTTTTCGAGCTTCGCTTTCAGCTTTTCATAAACAGTCCGCAGATGCGTTACGTCTCCAAGAGCGTATTCCACCTGCACATCTGTTAAAGGCCGCTGCGCCCAATCCGTATAGCGGCTGGCCTTGTCGATTTTCTCACGCACTATTTTTTGAACTAAAGTCTGATACCCAACAGACTCACCAAAACCGCACACCATCGCCGCCACTTGCGTATCGAAAAAAGGCGCAGGCACACTACCCATCATATCAACGAAGATTTCGATATCCTGCCGCGCAGCATGAAACACTTTGAGGATAGATTCATCCTTGAGGAGATTAAATAAAGGCTGAAGATCTATGCCCTCAGCAAGAGGGTCCACCGCCACAGCCGCCTCAGGCGAAGCCAGCTGAACCAGACATAGGTTTGAATAGTATGACCGTTCCCGCATAAATTCGGTGTCAACGGTCACATAAGGCATGCCTTTCACGGACTCGCAAAAAGCGCGCAACTCATCGGTATTTGTAATTAGATTCATGGGCACGCATCATAAGGACTTTTGCACGCCGAGGGAACAGGAAAAGACAGAATTAATTCAGAGAAGCAACTTCTTGTTTACCTTTGCCTAGCTGTTGAGGCTTGGCAGGACCCTCTTCTTGCGCGGCAGCCTTCTGCTGCTCAGCCAAACTCTGCTTTTCTTTTTCCAGTTGCCACTGTTTTGCCAGTCTCTCTTCTTCTTGCCGTCTTGCTTGATACACCTTAACATCCGCAAGAAACTTTTCTGCTCTTTTGGCTTGTGCGGCAAGATCCGCGAGTTCCTCATCAGTCACATAGCTCTTAGCAACAAGCTCGCATTTCTTCTGCAGCACAGCAAAAAGCTCGGGCTTCTCTTTCGCAATATCCTTCAGAATAGCCCCAGAATAAGGCTTATCCGCTGAAAGAAAGGCACATAACCCCGCCTTTTCCAGATTTTTCTTGGCCCCACAATGGCCCATATACATATATGCCATGTCCGCCGCAAGTTCTCGTCCAAGAAGCGTAGCAAAGGCATTATTATCACGAACAAGCCTGAACCCATATTGGGTCAAACGAGCCACATCTTTTGAATTAGGGTTATGTTGGAAAATGATAGAAGAAGCTCTTTTGACAAACCGCGCTGCATCCACACCATCCATTTCAGCAAGAAACGCCGCCTTCTTTTGCATATCCTTGGGCAAGAGCTGGAATCCTTCAGGCGTAACGATTTGAGCGATCGCTTCTGGCACACGAACTTTAGGAGTAGGTTTTCTTAATTTCACCTTGGCCTGTGGCTTAGGATCAGCCTTAGCTACCACAACAGGCTTTACTTTTTCTGGTGCTTGCGACACAGAAGCTACTTGAGGAGAAGCTTTTTCCTTTAATGACACAGGCGCTGAAGCAACTTGAATGGGAGCTGCTTCACGGAAAGGCACTGGCTTTGAAACAACTGACACAGATGAGACGATAGGCACACGCTTTGTAACAATCGCATCAATGGAGACGGCGCGCTGATGAACGGGAAGCAACACAGCCGCCCCAAGCACCAACACACTGACAGGAACAGCAACCCGCGTCATAAAGGAATGGAAAATGCCTTTTGTCTTTTTAGTCTCACGCGTTGTTTTGGCAGCCGTTGCAGAAAAGCTCTTTTCAACTGGCGTTTGAGGTTTCGCTTGAACGACAGGAGCGGCTCCATAAAGATCAAAGAGACGGCTCAGCTCTTCCGTTCTTCTTTGCACCTCCGGATTGCTCCAGTGAGAAGAAAAAGGAGCCGAAGATGTTGGCGTGACCGTTTCTGCTGCAACAGTTTCTTGAGAGGCAGAAAAATATGCTTTTCTGGAAGATGTAAACGGAGACACAAGACGCGCAATAGCGCCCCGCGCCCCTACAGCAAGAGCAGAAAGACGGAAAAGAGAAGAAAGCCTTGCTCGCGGTTTCATGTCTCCCCAGAAGGAAGAGAAATCACCCATTGTCGCAGCAGTAGAAGACATTTATCAATCCCCACCTAAGTTCAAGAACCTCATATAAAACAGAGAGGTTCAAAAAAGAAATTATACTCAAAATACTTCGATAGTTGGTATTCTCTAACACCCTCCCCTTGCGGGAGGGTCGAAAATTACGAGTGCGTTAGCATGAGAAATTTTTGGGGAGGGGTAAATTTCCCATTCTTCTAACCCCTCCCCGAAAAATCTTCATCTCCTTCGGAGCTTTGATTTTTCGACCCTCCCGCAAGGGGAGGATGTTTTTTATTCCAACCCTTCATGTCCCAAAAAGATAGAAGGCCTGCCCCTATAAAATGATTACGAAAAAAACATCTTCCTCTTTTTTGTCATTCTGGACAAACACCCACAGAGTGTGAATATCCGAAATCCCATTTTTAAAGTCCTAAACTAGAAACAAACTAAATAGGATTCCTGCCTTCCCCCTACGCCCTACGGGCTTCGGCGCGATAGGTCGCGGGAATGACGATGATTGGTTAGATATTCTTTTCCCCCTCAATCAATTTATGAGCAAAACCTTAAAGCTCTTCCCCGCCTCTTCCTCACCCCGATAAAGGAGCGAGAAAGAGGCAGAAGAAGAAAAAACAACCTTAAGCAACCTTATATTCAGCTGTGATAACAACCTTCCGAATATGCCCGCTCTTATCCATGCTAATTTTAGCCACAGGACGAACCGGCCGAGGAGTTACCTTTGCCAACATATCACTGTCCAACTGCTCCCGAGGGTCCTTTGCCTTAAAGGTAGAGGAGCCACCATTAATAATAGTCGATTCATCACAGTCATTAACAGTCCCACCCGGAGCCGCAAAGTTTACCCCATCATCTTGAATAGATGTCGTGTTATTAACATTAGACGTATCACCTTCAACG
>JBFXDW010000006.1:24351-31265 GCA_050180745.1 Bdellovibrionales bacterium
CCACCCCACGACAGCATCCCCACCTAATGATGCTGGGGTATCAGTATATCTCGTTTCAACTACTGTTTGCTTATCATTAGAGATAACACTGGCAGTCATATTCACATCATTACCAACTTTTACGTTCTTACCTCTTGTCGTCTTAGGAGGCTCTTTTTTAGCAACGCATCCTGGACCACAGTCTGCTACCGCTGCAGCAGCACCAGGAAGAGTTCTGATATACGAAGGAACCTCATAACCTTCTGTTCCCTCAACAGTGAAAGTGGTGCCGCCTGTCTCTGTCGTCGTTACCGTCTTGTTCTTAGGATTCGTCTTTGGATCCTTCGCGTACAGCCTCATACGTGGGCCATATTTTTGCCCCGCACCTGTCTCAGAATCAACAGTATCGGGATTGATCTGCCCTACACGAGGATCATTCAAGAACAAAGCCGTTGGCTGCACTACCTCAGGTCCCTTTTTGCTCGAAGACGCACACCCAAATCCGGTACCAGCCAATATTAATGTCGTCGTTACCCACGCAGCTGCACGAAGCCAAGAAGCACGAATCTTTCTCATAATCTCTTCCTTTCCAAAATTGTTAAAAGAGTGGTGAAGATGAATTTCGTCTTAACTCTATGCGAAAAATTTAGGGATTTTTCAAGAATTATTTTACTTTCGCAACAAAACAACCTGTTGATATTAACCATAAATGCACACAAAGTGGTGCTCAAACCACCGATGAGGCAACAAAAAGCACCCTCCTTTCATTAAGGAGGGTGCTTCAAAACAGCATCTTCGGTTATCTCAAAAGCTTAGGCTACAGCGTCCACCCAGTTTGATGATATATCTTCCGAGCTGTCCATATCCTCACCCGCAACGACATCCGCCATAGCCGCTTGTGCGGCCTCCACAACATAGTCGGGAACTTTATCTGCAGGAATAGCCACAACTTCAGTCTCAGCCTTCGCAAAAAGCCCTGCAAACTCATTCAAGAACGCAGCTCCCTTAGGCATACGACGGACCAGCACGTTGCGACGATCCAACTCATCACGTTCACGCCGAATATAGCCAAGTTCGCCCAAACGATCCAAAGCGCGCGAGATAGCGGGCTTCGAAATGTTCAGAGTCTCCGCCAACCCCCGCACCGTATGAGGCCCTTCAGTCAGAAAAACGCAAAACAGCAAAGCCATTTGGCGCGCAGACAGATCAGGAGCCGCACCCCTTACGCTTGCCAAGAGAGTTCTGCGCCATAATTCAAGAGCTTGGAGTTGTGTATTCACGAGATATCAACCTTCTTTTATAAGAGATTCAACAAACAGGTAAGAGGTAAAAAGGAAGGGCGGAGTTTGTTCTAGAAACTCACGATTCGCAAGGCAGAGAATTTTTTTTATTTTTCCCTCGGCCTCTTGCAATTCCTAAAGAATGGTCTTAGCCGCACTTTCTTTCAGAGACGTTAAAATACTTCGCGCAAATGCAGATAAACTATCATCACGCGCGCCCATCACAATCACACGATCTCCTTCAGTTGCCTGAGATATAATATCTTTTGCTGCATCATCCCGTGTCAAGACATAATGTGCACGAACACCTCGCCCGCAAAGAGCCTTGGTTAGAGTTTCAGACCCGACGCTACGATCCACTGTGCCACCAAAATAAACAGGATCAGTTACATAAAGATGATCTTCTGGCTGAAGATACGCCGCAAAGCTTGCCACCAGCCCCTCATGCATCTGACGCAGAGGCCCATAGCCATGCGGCTGAAACAGAATCAATAAACGCCCTGAAAACTGGCGTAAATGCTGTAATAACGCACCTATCTTATCAGGATTATGCGCAAAATCATCAATAATTTCAATTCCCCTCACCTGCCCCAGCACATCAAAACGTCGTGCAATGCCTTGGAACGAGCAAAGCGCCTTCACAGCCTTACGAAACGGTATCTTCATAGCAACAGCCGCAGCCACCGCCGCCAGCGCATTGGCTATATTGTGCTTTCCTGGACAGGCTAGATTTACTTCCGCAACGCGCGCCCCGTAATGAACTGTAAAACGGACCCGCGCTGGAAAAAGCTCTATATCCGAGGCAAAAAAATCAGCCGCCCCATTATTCAAACTATATGTCAGACGATGAGGATGCGAAAAAGAGGCCACCTTTTCATCATCAAGATTGACGACAGCTTGCTCTGCACGCGTAAGAAACGCACTGAACAACGAATCCAATTCGGCTAGAGTTTTATGATCCTCACCTATGTTATTCAGCACCGCAATGTGTGGTCGATAAAGCTCGATAGACCCATCGCTCTCATCCGCTTCCGCCACCACATAACGATCGCTGCCCACACGGACGCTGGCAAATGGCTGAGACGCAGAAACAAAATTCTTCATCACCGCCCCATTGACAACAGAAGGATCATATCCCGCAGCCGCCAAAATCCACCCTATCATTGCTGTCGTCGTCGATTTGCCGCTTGTGCCTGCTATAGCAACGCCTGTTCCAGCCTCATTCACCAGAGAGGCTAAGAGCGCCGCACGGGGCCTCACCTCAATCCCCTGCTCCACCGCAGCTTTGTAATCGGGGACGGTACTTTCAACGGCACTCGAAACAATAACGGCATCGACATCATCTGTGATGCCGCTCCCATCCTGCGGAAACAAACGAATCCCCTGCTCTTTCAGGAACTCAAAGCGCTCCGTTGACTGCCTCTGATCATAGGCGCGATCCGAGCCGCTCACATCATAACCGCGCGCCTTCATCATGAGCGCCAGCGGCATCATACCACTGCCGCCTATAGCGCAGAAAAAGAGACTTTTTGACACGTTAGTGGGCCTCTTGCGTGCAGGTAATTTGAATGTTCGGCGTGACATAGCAATAGCTCACCCCGCCTGAACGCGTATCAAGCCGAAACACTCCCGCATTCGCCGTCACATTGCTGTGCTGCATCAGGGCATAGGGCCCATTTCCTAGCGCCTGCGCGGACCCTATAAACTGGCCCAAAACAACGCCTAAAAGCACCAACAGTACCACAAACAGAGAAATCTGGGGAATTCTAGGTTGCTTCATGGGAGAATCTCCTTATCTCACGGAACAGAATCATTCTTTTTAGTATGCGCCTGATAAAAGATGAAAAAAAGGCTGGCGTGAAACGAAAAGGTTTACTAAGAAGAAATTAGATATACCTCTTCCCTTTCAAGAGTTGGAAAAAAATAAATGGGATGCCAGCCTTCGCTGGCATGACGGAATTGTTAGCAGGCCTGCCCTCATAACCCCAACCGTCACCCCAGCGAAAGCTGGAGTTCCATTTTAAAAGTCACGGCCTTCCAACTCTTCATTTGTGATAGGTATATAGATTCTTGTGATTTATTGGAGAGATACCTATGCCCTATGTCGTAACCGATGCCTGCATTCGTTGTAAATATATGGATTGCGTTGAGGTCTGCCCTGTTGACTGTTTTTATGAAGGCGAAAATATGCTTGTCATCAATCCGGACGAGTGTATTGACTGCGGTGTTTGCGAACCGGAATGCCCCGCTGAAGCCATTGTCTCTGACGCTGACAGCAGCGCCGAAAAGTGGGGCGAGATCAACCGCAAATATGCCGGTAAATGGCCTAACGTCACACAAAAGAAAGAGCCGCCAGAAGACGCGGATGAGTGGAAAGAGCGCGACGATAAAGAACAATTCTTCAGCGATGAAGCTGGACAAGGATGATCTTTCGATAGACCAAGAAAAACGGGCCTTACGGCCCGTTTTTTATCAATTCACCCTATCAATTTGGCCCCCTTGGCCCCGCAAGCCGAAGACAGCCTACTGCCAAACGAAGAATGTTATCGGTAGGGGTTCCCACCTCTGATGGCATTAATTGCGGATTCTTCTGAAACTCCACAGGCTCATAACCATAATGCTTCAAAATAACTTCTGCATCAGATCGTAGCGACAACACTTCCTTAGCTAACCCACTAAAAGCAGAAAAGGCAGGCCCCACAACAGGAGAAGAAGGCCGCTCTTATGGTCCAGTCCCTCCCGTTAGACCGCCCTCCAAATTGATATCATCAAGCAGATCACTCAATATTTGCTGAGTAGCCTTATCATCTCCGCCGCCTATTCCATCACTCATAAGTTTTTTCCTTTCTATGATCCAAAATTTAAAGTGTATAAAGCCAGTTTTGTCGCTGCTGGTGTATCTGGAGACACAATAGCTTTAGCTATCTCCAGCTTCTCTGAGCGGCCACTACCATTCAATATTTCCTTGGCCGCAGCACGTACATTGCCTGACAGCTGCGCATATAAAGATCGCTCTTCTCTTACCTCTTGACAAGCCTGATCAAAATCACGAAGGAGCTTTTTGCAAAGAGGCTGAACCGCCTTATCCTCAACCTTCTGTTTAACCTGCCAAACGATGGCCTTCTTGATTTTCGCTAAAACATCATCTGGAATAAATGAAAATCCCTTCTGATCAGGAGTCATAATATAAGCGGAAATATGAGCATCTGGAATGCTCGCCCCATTATTTGCACGTGAATAAGCCGCTTTAAAAGAACTTCGCTTAAAAAGATGACCTTGCAATTCCTCATATTTTTTATAAATCAGAAAGTTGCCTATCGCGTTACGTTTCTGAGAAGCCTTCTCTGCTCGCTCTCCAGCATATGCCACAATACATCTCCTAGTATATTTTAAGTAGAGATGAGGTCATACAAAGAAAGTTTCTATTTTTCAAGAAATACTGAAAGTTTTGACAATTATGGTTAAGAAAAGAGCGGCTGTCTCAAAAAAACGCCGCTCTTCGCTATTATCGCTAGTTTCTTAAATCTTGGACGATGACAGGTATTGTCAGGCGTTTTTTCATCATCTAATGATTGAAAGAAGGCTTCGATTTGTTCAGCCTCTGGCGCTGAAAGTTTCAATATCTGATCATGAATACCAGACAACCTGTCCCTGTCCTTTTGTGATCGTGGTGATCCCCCATTAACTTGAAAATATGTGCCCTCTATAAAATCAGTCGCATCGCTCATAGAAAACTCCGCTCGCTGTCGTTAGAAAGGCCTCAGCGAGTCGCAGTATGAAAGAACGCCTCATGCCTTGCAAGAAGATGTTGCGTTTTTACATAAAAACAAAGCGTTAATCTGTTGAACGGATCGCTAAATCTCTTCGGGCTTCATTTCCAGCGCACCACAAGGGCACTCATTCACGCACAAGCCGCAACCCTTGCAGTAGTCATAATCGATCTCAAAGCCTTTGCCTTTACCGAGCTTCTTAATCGCATTATCAGGACAAACCCCATAGCAATTATCGCACTCAAAGCAATTCCCACATGATAAGCAACGACGCGCCTCATTCAAAACCTCATCCTGCTTAAGCCCCTTACGAACCGCATTAAAGTCTTTCACACGATCTTTAGCATCTACAACAGACCGCTCATTACGAGCTGCCTTTTCATAGTACCATGTATTCAGCTTATCACTTGAGGCCACATCATTCTTCAACGTGGCATAGGTCCCGTTACGCAACCATGCATCAATGTTGCGTGCCGCTTTTTTGCCATGCCCGATGCTCGTTGTAACTGTACGAGGTGAAGGCACCATGTCTCCGCCCGCAAACAACCCCAAACGCGCCGTCATCATTTTATCATCAACATGCACAACGCCATTTTCAATCACAACATCCGGCACCTTGGCAAGCAAGGACAAATCTGCATCCTGCCCCAGCGCCATAACAACGCTATCGGCTTCCATACGCTCCGTCTTGCCTGTGCTCACAGCTTTATTATTCTTATCGAGCTTCATCTTTTCAAGAGTCAGCTTTTTATCCGCAAACTTCTTGATCGTTGAAAGAAACTTGATTTCGATCTTTTCTTCCAAAGCCTCTTCAACTTCAAAATCATGCGCAGGCATATTCTCGCGATCGCGGCGATACACGATGGTCACTTGTTTAGCCCCAAGCCGCTTGGCCGTCCGCGCTACATCCATGGCCGTATTGCCGCCGCCATAGACCACAACGCGCCGCCCTAGTTTAGGCGCTTCTTTGCCTTCCATGTCACGCAACACAGCTGCCGCATCGAAAACTTTGGCCTTTTTATCCGCCCCAATATCAGCCGTTTTACCGACATGTGCACCCACAGAGACAAAAACAGCGTCATATTTTTTGGAATTCAAAACCTCTTCCAAGTCTTCAACTTTGCAGTTCGTTTGAAGATCGACACCAAGATCAATAATGCGCTTAATTTCCGCATCCAGTGTCTTTCGCGCCAAGCGGTATTTAGGAATCCCATAGCGCATCATGCCGCCCGCTTTTTTCATGGATTCCATGATGGTAACTTTGTGCCCCAGCATCCGCAAATGATATGCTGCTGCCAACCCCGCAGGTCCTGCCCCGATCACAAGAACGCTCTTTCCCGTTGCCTTGGCTTTTTTGCCGAATGACCAGCCCTCTTTCAGAGCCATATCACCCAAGAATTGCTCAACCGAGTTAATCCCAACCGGATTATCAACGATCACGCGGTTACACGCCCCCTCGCAAGGATGATAGCAAACCCGCCCCATTGTCGCAGGCATAGGATTATTCTTCACAATCTCACGCCATGCGTCCTCATAACGTTCTTGCTCGACTAAAGACAGCCACTCTTGGATATTCTCGCCAGCCGGACAAGCCTTGTTACAAGGTGGCAAGCGATGGACATAGGAAGGGCGTTCAATCCGCCATGAACCGGTTTTGTTGGTATAGGATGTTCCAGGATCTACAACAGAAGCAAAGGGTTTCATTTATATTTCCTCGTCAGCAAGAAGGTCATAAGTTTTAATGTTGGCATCGGCAATCGCTTGCAGCTGCGCCAGCTTAGCCGCATTTTGCTTGCCTCCCTTAAACAAGTGAGCAAAGCGTTTTTGCAACTTAAAATATTCTTCAACAGGCACATGATCTTTGATCTTAGTTGTCCCTGTTACC
>JBFXDW010000007.1:0-30682 GCA_050180745.1 Bdellovibrionales bacterium
ACAAGAACACAACCCAGTCCTTGACAGTTAAAAACCAATTCACAGGCGTCAAACCTAACCTCTTTGGCGGCGGAAACCTGAACGATCAATGGGGTGTCTCTGAGATTACCATTTCGGACGGCGTCGTTTGGGATTTGACGGATATAGCTTGGGCTGTCTCACCGAATACCAATGGCGTTGACGGCGTTCTCGAGGGAACGGGCTGCCTGGACGTTCTGGACGGTTCGCGCGGCAATCATACATTGATCGGCGGTGATGGCGGAGATATCTATCTCTTTAATCGTGGCAATGGCGAGAACACAATCCTTGACCATACCGATTACATTCTCAATACAGCCCCAGATGTTGTCAGTTTTGGGGAAGGCATAACGCTTGATGATCTTCTTTTCAGTCGGGAAGGCGACTCCGGCGACCTCGTTATTCAACTTAAGGATAGCCCCAGCGACAAACTCACGGTTAAGGGACAGTTTACGGCCGGATTTACGGGCGTTTTCGGGACGGTGTGGTTGGACCGCATCGAGGCGTTCCGTTTCTCTGACGGAACCTATTTGTCATGGGATGAGGTTCAAAACAATCTGATTACACAATACGCGGGAATAGCCGGTTCCGATATTTATGGGTTTGATACGGACGACACCATTGATATCGGGACGCAAGGCGATCATTACGTATCAGGTGGCAACGGTAACGATGTTTATCAAGTTTCTTTGAGCAGCGGCAACAACACTATTGAAGACGCGACGGGGAACATCCTGAGTGGAATGACCGATACCGTTCAGTTTGCCCCGGATGTCGATCCGGCATCGGTTCGAGTCGTGCGCGATGGAAATTCAAACGACGTCAAGTTTGTTTTGTCGAATACCTCAACCTTGACGATTAAAAATCAGTTTCTTACTGCTTTTTCTTTGTTCGGCGCTATCTCACTTAGCCGAATTGAAAATTTCCAGTTTCAAGATGAGGCGAGCACGCTCTGGACAGCAAGCGATGTTGAGAAAAAAGCCATTCAATACGAAATCAACAGCGGCACTCATCAAATCTATGGGTTTGCTGGTGATGACTATATCGACGCTGGAGTGGGCGGGGATGATTATATCTCCGGTTCAGACGGTGCCGACACCTATGCGTTTGGCTTTGGCTATGGACACGACACGCTTCGCGATCAGATGACAAATCTGCTAAGCGTCGACGGCGACACCGTTCTTTTCAACGAAGGCGTGGCACGTAGCGACGTTGATTTCTCACGTGACACGGACAAAGACAATCTTATCGTTAAACTCAGCGACGGAAGTGCACTTGATGTCGTAGGAACGTTTGGCCCCAATTGGTTCGATACGATTGAATATTTTAAATTCCAAGACGCCGAAAGTACGGTCTTAACCGCTGAAGACATCAAACAAATCGTTTTGTCAAAGCAGGAAGCCGTTCCAAATAGCACCATATACGGATTCTATGGTGGCTCGACGCTTGATGGTGCTGCCGGAAACGAAACCCTCGTTGGCCTTGACGGTGACAATACTTTCATTTTTGGGCTCGGTTACGGACAGCAGATCGTTAGAAGCGAGTCTTCCATGAACCCACTGGGGAATAATTTTAATACAATCCAATTTGGCCCGGGCATTACGTCCGACATGTTGCAGCTGTCCCGGGATGGAATAGATGTATGCGTTAGGGTGAATGGCGTTACAGACACCCTAACTCTTAAGAACCAGTTCGGGTTTGTCACAAACCCCGATAGCGCTATGGTTCAGCAATTTACGTTTTCTGACGGGACAGTCTGGAATCTATCGGCCATAGAACAAGCCATCCTTGCTTATGAAACCACCGACCCTTCAAACAACGTCGTTGACGGGTATGGGAGTGATGATCTGTTGTTCTCTGCTAACACTGGAAGCGTAACCTTTAATGGTAATGAGGGGAACGATACGATAACCGGTGGACTTGGCAGCGATACACTGAACGGCGGCGATGGCGATGACATCCTCAATGGTGGGAGTGGCAATGACCTTTTGCAAGGAGGCAATGGCAACAACACCTACATTTTCGGGCGCGGCTATGGGCAGGATACGATCAATAACGTGCATCTTGATAACGGTCACTCGGTATTGAAGCTGAACGCCGATGTTGCGGTCGCCGATGTTTCTGTGGCGCGTCACTATGACGATCTTATTCTCGCGATCAACGGCACGGAAGACAAAGTCACGATCCAAAATTACTTCGGCCGCTCGGAGCTTAGATTGGACTCAATCCAGTTTACTGACGGGACGACATGGGATTATCAGACGGTCTTCGCTCGCGTGATGACAGGAACTCCGGGAGATGATATGCTCTTGGGCGACAGCGGCAATAACGTCCTGGATGGTGGCGCAGGAAACGACACGCTGCAAGGCAACGGCGGGAACGATACGTATATCTTTGGTCGAGGTTATGGCCACGATACTATCAACAACGTTCACACGGATAGTGGCGTTTCGGTTCTGCAGTTCAAGAGCGACACGGCTCCCAGCGACATCCTTTTCTCGCGGTCAGGTTATGACCTGATTTTATCGATTTCTGGAACAGATGACAGGGTAACGGTTCAGAATTATTTTTACACAAGTCTTTGCCGCGTGAACTCCATCACATTCTCGGATGGCACCTCATGGGACTATGCGGCCGTGAGCTCACGGTTCCTTGTCGGCACGCCGGGAGACGATGTTCTGTCAGGAATTAGCGGCAACGATACGCTCGATGGCGGCGCAGGTAACGATAAACTGACCGGAAACGGCGGTAACGATACCTATATCTTCGGTCGCGGCTATGGGCAGGACACAATCATCAACACTCACACGACGATGAGCGATCAATCGGTGTTGAAGTTCAACGAAGACACCGCGCCCGGCGATGTTATTACAAGGCGTTCCGGCGACCATCTGGTCTTGTCGATCTCCGGAACGACCGACGTTGCGACTGTGCAGTACTATTTTAGCAACTGGCAGAACCGCATTGCGACTGTGCAGTTTGCAGATGGGACATCGTGGGATTACCAAAAGGTTATCGAGCTTGTGACAACCGGAACTCCGGGTAACGACACGTTGATCGGCACAAGCGGGGATGAGGTGCTTGATGGCGGCGCCGGTAACGACACGTTGAAGGGCAACGGCGGCAATGACACGTATATCTTTGGCCGCGGATACGGTCAGGATATTGTGCAGGCCGTCCACACCGATAGCGGTCATTCGGTTCTTCAGTTCAATGCGGATGTGAACCCTGCCGATATTGTTGTTACGCGCTCCAGCAGCGATCTTGTCTTGTCCGTCGCCGGAACAACCGACAAAGTTACGCTGCAATTCTATTTCACGTCAGCAACGTATCAGGTTGCCGGAATCCACTTCTCGGATGGCACGGTTTGGGATTATCAGGACATTGTCACGATCCTGACAACGGGGACTCCCGGCAACGATACGTTGGTCGGCACGAGCGGGAATGAAACCCTTGACGGCGGCGCGGGCAACGACACGTTGAAGGGTAACGGCGGCAACGACACCTATGTATTTGGCCGCGGATATGGACAAGATGCGATTGACAATACGCACAGCGATAGTGGCCAGTCGATCTTGAGGTTCAATGCCGACACCTTGCCTTCGGATGTTTCTGTGACGCGTTCCAGTTACGATCTTGTTTTCTCTATCCAAGGCACGACAGACCAGATCACGGTCAAGAGCTTCTTTAGTAATGCGATTTATCGTATTGCCGGCGTGCAGTTTGCCGATGGAACTTATTGGAATGCGGCCAACATTGTCGTTGGAACAGCGGGGAATGATACATTAGCTGCCGTTGCAGCAGGTAGTGCCGTGTTTGGCGGGGCCGGTAACGATACGCTCACGGGTGGCGCTGGAAACGACTTCTTGGTAGGCGGCGTTGGAGTTGATCAGGTCAATGGCGGCGAGGGTGACGACGTTATTGTCCTGAACAGTGGCGATGAAGCTGTCGGAGAAGTTCTTGATGGCGGCACAGGGGCCAATACCCTGCGCGCCAAGGCGGCAGACCTGTCACAAGAGACTCTTTCCAACATTCAGACGCTTGAGCTCATCAATGGCTCCACTGTCAAGCTTGCGGCTGAGCAGCTTTCTGGCTTTGGTTCAATCGTTGCCGATGCGGGCACAGGACATCTGCAGGCATCTCATGCGGGCGTGTATGACCTGTCCGGCAAAACCGTTGTTGGTTCGCTTAATCTGACGGGCTCGAGCGGTGATGATACGTTGATTGGGTCCGAGGGCAGTGACGTGCTTGATGGGGTCTTGGGGAGTGACTTGTTGCGCGGCAATGGCGGTGCGGATCAATACGTGTTCGGAAGAGGTTATGGCCAAGACGTTATCGATAATTATCATACGACAACCGATCAATCTGTGTTGACGTTTAACGCGGATGTCTTGCCGGGCGACGTTCAAATGGCCAGGGATAACGATAATCTTGTCTTGTCCATAACCGGTACGTCAGATGCCGTTACGATTCAAAATTTCTTCGTTGATGCTTCGCATCAAGTTGCCTCCGTGTCTTTTGCGGACGGCACGATTTGGTCGGCGCAGCAGATTTTGGATGCAACGGCGGCGCAGACCTACACATTGACCAGAGGCGTTGATCTTATTCAAGGCTCTGCCGGTTCCGATACGATCATTGCGACCTCCGGCACGCTTTCGCATGACGATGTTATCGACGGACAAGGCGGCAACAACGCTCTCGTTTTGTCTGGCGCGGGGACATTCGACCTTCGGGTGCCTGCGCAACTGGACAATATCCAATCGATCGAGGCTCAGGAAGGACAATCGCGGTACGTTTCCGAAGACGGCAGCATCGATATTGCCAGCACACGCCAAGCAGTCTATTTGCGCGACGGCATGGATGCAACACTTCACGTTGCTTCGGCGGCGCTGGATGCTGAGAATCCGAACACCGCAGGCATCACAATCTACGGCGCAAATAATACCGCGACAATTAACCTAGAGTCAGGGAATGATGTCGTCTATCTGGGCAGTGCGGCAGAGACCGTAAACGGCGGGAGCGGTAATAATACATTCTATGTCGACGCGACAACCGTTGGAGCGACTATTAACGGTGGATCGGGTATAAATACGCTCAGAGTCATGGGCGGCGGTTCTGTAACGATGGGCGACAATCTATCCGGAATATCGTCGGTTCGTCTTACGACTGCCTCGACGGGGCAATCTCAGCCGGATTACGACTTTACGGCAAACGGATTGCAGAATCTGACCATCTATGGAACTTCCGGCGACGATACGATTACGCTTGGCGATGCAAGCCAGACAGTCAGCACAGGGACCGGAAACGACCACATTATCGCAGCAGTGGATCAAGCCTCGGCTGCGGTTATTGGCAGCACAGGACATGCCGTTTTTGAAATCACAGAAGGCGGCACGTTCAGTCTGAACGCCAATACTCGGAATGTTACGGTTCAACTTGATCAAGCTAGCAATATCACCCTTAACGCCCGCGCACCGAGCGTCATCGGAAGCGATGGTGATGACATTATCACGGCGGTTAATGGATCGTTGCGTTCGACAAACAGCATTGATGCGGCTGGCGGGGATAACACGCTGCGGCTTTCCGGTGCGGGTACGTTCGACCTTCGCGCGCCCGTGCAACTGGACAATATCCAGACGATTGAGACTCAGGAGGGACAAACCGGCTACACCTCTGAAGACGGCAGTATAAGTTTTCCCAGTGCGCGCCAAGCCGTTTATCTGCGTGACGGGATGGATGCCACCGTCAACGTTGCTTCGGCAGAAATAAACGAAAGTAATCCGCGGAGCGCAGGGATAACGATTTACGGAGCGGACAACGCTGCAACCATTAACCTTGGCTCCGGAGACGATACTGTTTATCTCGGGAGTGCCTCTGAGATTGTCAATGGTTGCAGCGGCAACAGCACGTTCTATGTCAATTCTGAAACCATTGGCGCGACCATCAACGGCGGCAGCGGTGTGAACAGGTTGGTTGTTAAAGGCGGCGGTGAAGCCGCGATGGGAGACAATATAAGTGGCATCTCGAGCGTTTATTTGGCGAATGCCGCTGTTGACACGACCCAACCCGATTATGTATTAAATGTAAATGACATCAACGGGTTGACCGTTTACGGCAGCACAGGCGATGACACGATCACTGTCGGCAACGCGACCCAGATCATTAATGGAAACGGCGGTAATGACCGGACCATCGTGGATGTTGAAACTGTAGGCGCTCTTGTTCGTGGCGGATCGGGTATTGATACGCTCGAGATCGTTGGGGGCGGAACAGCTGTAATGAACAGCAGCTGTTCAAGCATTGATATTGTCCAACTTGATGCAGCGACGAACCTAACGCTGAATAGAGAGACGGGTATATCCGTTGAAGGCAGCTCCGGCGATGACATTATCAACGCGCCTGCAGGGATTTTCTCTAGCGCAACCAGTATTGACGGCAAAGACGGTTTCGATACGTTGAATCTGGTCGGCGCGGGAACCTTCGATCTGAGCAAGGCGGCTGAGATTGAGAATATCGAACTGATCACGGCCCAAGAAGGTCAATCCGGCTACAGCAACACAGACGCAGGCCTAAACATCGCCAGCACACGGCAAGCTGTGTATTTGAAGGATGGAGTGGATACCATCCTTAACGTCGCATCGGCGGCTTTAAACACAGAAAACCCGAACGCCGCAGGCATCACAATCCACGGCGCGGACAATGCGGCGACCATCAATCTTGGTTCCGGAAATGACACCGTTTATCTTGGTAGCGCCCTTGAGACCGTAAACGGCGGTGGAGGTAATAACACGTTCTATGTCGATGCGGCGACTATTGCGGCGACCATCGACGGCGGCAGTGGTGTGAATACTCTTCACGTAACTGGCGGCGGTGTTGTGACGATGGGGGCTAATGTCTCCGGAGTCAGCGTGGTTCGCTTGGATAACGCTCCGTCCGGCCAAACGCAGGAGAATTACGAGTTCACGGCAACCGGTGTAGGGCCTCTGACGATCTATGGAAGCTCAGGCGATGATATCACCCACCTGACCAAAGTTGGGGATAAAGTCTATGCAGGAGACGGGAATGACACGATCTACCTTGATGTAAGCAGCCCTGTCGGCAGTGTCATCAGCGGCGGGAATGGTCAGAACACTCTGTACACGCAAGACTGCGACCTCAGTGGTGCGAGCATCAGCAATATCCAGACGCTCTACGTCAACGGCTCTGTCTCGCTAACGGGGTCACAGCTATCGCGCTTCACCTCTCTTGATGTGAGCGGCAACCCTCTGGCGAAGGGGACGATCTATGCGACGAGCGCCGGTACGTACGATCTATCGACAAAGAGCATCGTAGGCTCGTTTGATATGATTGGCTCAAGTGGGAACGACGTTCTGCGTGGCAATGCGTCTGCTCAAGTTCTCTCGTCTGGTGCAGGCAACGATACGCTAGATGGCCAAGGCGGCGCCGACTGGCTAGACGGCGGCATCGGAAACGATACCTACCAGTATGCGCGCGGCTATGGCGCGGGGACAATCCATGATTACGACACGACCGTGGGCAATAAGGACACGCTGAGCTTCGCTACGGGAGTCACAGACGATCAACTGTGGTTCAGTCAGCAAGGAGATGATCTCGTTGTCTCGATTATCGGCACCAATGATGCTGTGACTGTCAAGGATTGGTACAGCGGATCAGCTAATCATGTTGAGAAGATTAAGACGGCTGACGGGCATTATCTTCTCGACACTGCTGTGCAGAACATGGTCTCCGCCATGGCTTCCATGACGCCACCGTCTGAGACATCTCTACCGGTCAATTATCAGGACATTCTCAATCCCGTGATCGCGGCAAATTGGAAGTAGGATTCATTTTCGTTGTATTTCGCTTACAACGGGTCCTCCCTGCGGGGCTTCGTATGCGGGCGGCAAAGGCGTGGGAAAGGCTCACACACGGGGCTGAAAAGCGGGAAGCCAGCCTGTAGCGCGGAATCCGGCCCCTGCGTGGGAAGTCCGGCCAGAACTTTGTAAAAACAAAGGGTAACGGTGCAGCGTGGGGCCGTGAGGGGGGCTGGATTCCTTGTTTTGGGGAATCCACCCTTGTAACCCCATACCCCCTGTAACCTGTAACCACATGTAACCCGATTTCAGGGGCTATCGCTAGCGAGATACTGCGCCTCGTCCGCCCCCATAGGGTTTCGGGTGTGGAGGACCCGATGGCAGGCGGGAGCCGCAGTAGGTCAGTTTGTGCGCCTGTCCACGGGTGGACAAAACAGGTGTCCACCGCCTGAAAAAATGTCCACCCTTATTTCAGGTCGTGGGTAGCGATGTGCCGCGCTACGCCCGCCCGCATAGGGTTTTGGGCTGGAAGAACCTAGCTGGTGAAGCGGTTTCCCCCTTTGTTATGAACGTGTTGGCGTATGTGTTTAGTTTAGGCAAAGACCGATTCACGGGCTAGAAAAGTCCCACGCTGCGCTCCCCCGCATAGGAAAACGCTCAGGAGGACCCACGCCAAACCATGCGATCCTATCATCATGGTTCGCACCACGAGGCCCAAACGCGCCATCGAGGGAGGGACTCACCGGACAGAGCCTTAAAACGGATGGTGTTGAATTGCTTGCCGCTGGGCGCACGAACAACTGCCGTCTTTTCACACACGGCCAAAATGTCCCCGCCTTCAATCAGGGGGATTAGCCCATCGGGGATGGCGAAAACATTGTCCGGCTTCCAGCCCAAGGCCGCGACCTGTGCCCCCCATAGATCGACAAACGATTTTGCGTCTGCCTGAATCTGTGCCCAGCGTTCTGCTGAATAGATTGTGGGGCGCGGCATAGCGCAAAGCCTGTCCGTGTGTTTCGCAAAGTCTGCTACGGTACATTGCTTTGACGGTGTTTCAGGTGTTGCATGTGTTTCTCTGGAATCATCCCTTTGAGTTTCCTTGGTGTTTTCTGAAACACTTGTGCAACACCTACCATGTATTGGTTTTTCAGTCGTGGCAGGCGAAACACCTTTTGCCTGTTCTGCTCCCAAGGTGTTGCGCTTGGGTGTTTCGGGCAATGCCTCTGGTATCTTTGCCTTTTCTGCCTGTGCAACACCCGAAACACCTGCAACACCTTTGGCTGTGGTTGAAGGAAAAAGATTTGAGAAGGCGTCACGCATCGACATGATCGCCCTCGCCAGAAAGAATGGAGGCTGGAACGTGGTAGAGCCGTGCCTGACCAAGGCCCGGTACGCGCATGCTGACGGTAAATTTGCCTTCCGCATCGCGCAGAATAAGCCCTCGCTGGGCGAGATAGCCCTTGACCAGTCCTTTGTTCAAACAGCCGACGACATCTTTGTTAAAGGCATCAGGAAGGATATAATATTCCCACGCCTCGTCAGCGGTCATTTTCTTGAATCCGGCGCGCTGGATGATTTTTCGGTCAACTGTGCCGTTGTTGGTGTTGTCTTGCCATGCTGCCTCGAAACGAGAGCTACCATGTTCCGAAATCAACGCTCTCAGATTTTTCTCGGCGTCTTTCCCCTCATGTGCCTGCGTGCCGCCCCGCGCAACCAGCCAATCGGTAAACAGACGAGCGCAGGCGCTCTCCGCTTCCCCTTCGGGCCACGGCAATATGCCGCAAGCAATGGCAAGCTCCCCAACGGCGGCGACCAGCGCGAATTTCTGCCCCACGCGCATGACCTGCCCATCGCTATCGGCAGGGATGTTTTTCTCGACCCAATATTTTCTGGCTTTGGCGATGCTGTCCACAATAGCGGTTCTGTTCGCGCAAAGCATGTTCAAAAACGCATCCGCCACCGTTCCTGTGAACTGTCCGGCAAGGTGTTTCAGTTCGATAGAAAAACGGTTGCCGTCTGAAATCCCGTGGAGGTTTTCAAAGGCCCCATGACCGCACCCAGCGTCGGCAGGAAACTCGATGAAGCGGACGGTTTGCCCGGCCTTCGGTTTCCTCCCTGTTTCCTGCATTTTAGCCGCAAGGCCTGTTTCGCCGGAGCTGAGAAAAGCAAGCCGGAATTGCTCCACGGGTTTCGTCGCGCCATCGCGCTTTGACCGCGCCTTGCCTGTGCCGTTGCCCAGCATGTAGGTCATGGCATCCGCCGAAAATCCATCGACCTGCGACAACTCATCAAGAGCAAGAAAACCATCATTCGCTTGTCGCGCCAAACCTTCGGCGGCATTATCGGTCGTGCGCCAGCTTTGAAGCGTCGCGCCCCATACGGATGCGGCAACGATCAATATGGTGCTCTTGCCGATGGACGATCCGCCTTCCGCATGGCAACCAAAGTTTTCTTCGCCCAAGGGTTCAAGAAGCGGGCCTGTCAACGCGACGCATACGGCAAAAACAAGCCGGGTGTTTCCAACGCACAGCTGCCCAATGCTTTGTTGCCATTCCTGCAACGTGCCGCGCGAGATATGGCTGATGCTTGCTCGCGTTTGCTGCAAAACAATCCGTTCGCCGGATTTTTGTCCATAGACACGCTGCGGCAAAACATAGCAGCCATTATGCCAGCCCGTTTTTTGAACGCAAACCGCGCGCGCTTTCGGATTCGCCACGATGATATAGCTGTGCAACGTCTTATTTGCGTTGGGGGCAAGGCGCAAACCGAGAGAAAGCAGTTCCTCGCGGTAGGCTGTTCCGTCTCCGGCAAGGGATGCCATCGGCAACACATATTCCTTGCGCCGCCCGTCATTGTCGATGATGACACAGACGCGCCCCCAGTTTTGAGCCTGACCATCGCGGGTTTGATGCGTGATTGCAAGATAGGAGCAAAACCACGTCCATTCTATTGTCGGCTTGCCCATTTCGTCTTTTGTTTCTCTTGCATACTCCACGCCGTTCGGGGTCAGACGAAACTTTGATCCCATTTTTCCGTTGATGTCGGAAAGCTCGGACTCCTTTATATAGGGAGGCAGAGGAGCGAACTTAAGAAGCCGTTCCATATCCTGAAACGTCCAGCCGTCCTCAAGGGCATCGGCCAGATCGTAGCCTTGCGGCACATCGCAACCGCGCGGCTCGAATCCGGTTTCGACTGGAAGCCGTTTACCTATGGCATCGGCAGGCAAATGGGAAATGCTATCCACCCCCGCAGTAACGCACAGGTCATAAACAGCGTCGCCAAATTGACCGCCCGCTTCGTCATGGTCGGTGGCGATGATAACGCGCCGCCCCTTGACCGCCGACCAATCCGTTTTTTGTGGCGACTTCGCTCCATGCATGGGCGTGGTAGCAACATAATCGGGGAAAAGGGTCTTGGCGGCTTCGGCGGTTTTTTCTCCTTCGCAAACAAGAATGGTTGTGTCATGTTGTGCCAGAATTTCCGGCAGGCGATAAAGCGGGCGCGGTGTTGGCATGCCTGCGCTACGCCATGCCTTTCTGCCGTTGCCCAGATCGCAATAACAGAGGGGCAGGATTTTCTTTTCTCGCTCACCTGTTTCTTTGTTGGTAATGTCCCACCGCGCCACATACCCGATAAGCTGGCCATCGGCCTGATGGTAGGGATAGAGGATTGTTGGCTTGCCGCCAAAATCCGGCATCGCAAAATTGCATAGCGGCGCATCGGCGGGAACTGGAACGATTGGCATCTTTGCGGGTTTTGCTTGCGTCCCATTATTGCCGCCACTCTGCGCGGCGGCGATTTCCTCCGGCTGCAAGGGGGCTGTGGCAATCTCCGGCAGTAATTGAACCTCTTTGCAAGAAGTATGGATCGGCTGTTGCGCGGTCATGGCGTACCTCCGATTATACGAAGCACGGCCTTTGCCGCTTCGCCTTGGGACAGCCCCAGCACATAGGCCACGAGCGAAGTCACATCGCCGCCCGATGCGCTAACCGCAAAGTCAGCCCATTTGCCCGTCCGAAGATTGATCTTGAAACTCCCAAGGGCGGCATCGGCCCGATGAGGGTTCAAAGCCACATATTCAGGGCCGATGGTTTTGCCTTGAGGCAACACGCGGTGGAGGATCGCAGGCAGGAACGGCAAAGCCTGTTCATGCACGCGCGCGAAATAGTCCCGATCAATCCGCGTGGCTTGTCGGGATGAGAGCGCGGCCCCCATTATCGTATCCCCCGACGGGCAAGGCTTTGAGGCTGCCGATCCTCGACCCGTTCAAGTTTAAGCAGCCAGTCGCGAACGGCCTCAATCCGGTAATAAACCCGCCTGCCGATCACGACATAAGGCGGGGATTGGCGCAGGGCGCGGTCGCGCTGGCAGGTGCGAATGGTCACGCCGCGCTGGGCGGCATATTCATGCTCGCTAAGAAAGCCCTCCAAAACCGAAGGTTTACGCTTTTCTGCGAACTCATGTGAGTTTTTCTGTTCCATGATGTTTCCTCTCGTTGATAAGGCGACTTGCGCCGACAAGAGGAAATGTAAGAAAGGTCTTTATCCCAAAAAATTACCCCAAAACTGGGGACGCGTAAAAAGTTTGCACGTTTATCTATTTGTTTTTGGCTGAGGAATCTGTCCCGATTTCAGAAAGACGATGTTGGATGGTTTTGGGATGCGGCGCTTTTCTGTTCGGGAAGTTCTTTTTGAACCATGATTCGAGGTAATAGGCCTCACTGCGGAACGAGCCTTCGTAACGCCCCGCTTTCTGACGCTTTTCGTATTCTTGAAGGATCGTCGGCATTTCGGACGGACGGCCCCCACGGCCTTTAACGTGGGGCGCAACATCGACGGTTGCGGGTTCTTCCTTCTTCGACACGGGGACTTCCTTGGGTTTTTCCGGTTCTGCGCGCGGGCCGATCCGCACGTCATAGAGCAAAAAGCCGGGACCTTCCACGACACCCTTGTAAACGTTTCTCAAACGTATGGTTGCCCATGCGCTGGCAGGGATTTCGCGCCAAGGGGCAAGCGGCGAATTTTCCCGCGCCCACGCCGTAAGGCGTCCGTGATACAAGAGGGCGATAAAATCGGCCTGCGCTTTTTCAAGTATCTCGAGTTTCTCATGCACCAATTCTTGCGTGTGCCTGTCAAACTCATCGGGTGAGTTTATTTGCTTCCCGTTATCGTCGATGGTATAGACCCATTTGCCCTCATGTTCGAGACGCTTTTCGACCTCGTTATATCGCTTCACCAAAAGAGGATCGCGGTATTGCTGGCACGCGTGCAATATTTTGATCGTTTTCGCGGCCTCAGGCGGGAGTCCGTCATTTTGCTGCATGAGAACCTTTCTTCTTGGCCTTTTCCCGGCCTTCGATTTGCGCTGCCGCTGGCATAATCACTTCCCCGACCATATCCGCTGCTTGGCGAAGCGGGCCGTCATATAAATGTGCGTAACGCTGCGTCGTTTGCACCTGCGTATGTCCTAACATTTGACCGATAAGCGGCAGGGACGCCCCCGCTGAAACGAGAATGCTGGCAAACGAATGCCGCAGGTCGTGAATGCGGACATTCGGCCAGTCAATGGTAATGACGTGTCCTTCCTTGTCCTTTATGGGTTTTCCAGCGCGGTTTTTCTTTGGAACTTTTTCTGTCAACCCAGCCGCCTTGCAAACCGTGATCCATGTCCGACGAATTTCTTGGATTGGTTGATCCGGTGAAACATCGCTTGGAAAGACAAAGGGGCTTTTCTTGGTGGTTTTGTCTTTGTGCCGCGCTTCCTGAAAATCCACTTCAGCCTGTTGCTTTATCTGGATCAAAAGATTGAGCGCAGGAGCGTTAAGAGGGACGCGGTGCAACTTACGTTGCTTCGTATGAGCGCTTGGCTTCGTCCAAATGCCGTTTTCAAGATCGAACATATCCCATGTCGCGCCCGTAACCTCGCTACGGCGCGCGCCTGTCAGCATCAGCAGCTTGATCGCGTTCGCCACCGACCGATCCGAATGCTCGGCCAAGGCAAGAGCCAACGCTGCGATTTCTTTTTTGTTGAGATAGCGCGTCCGTTTTTCTTCGGGATTGTGCCGAACGCCTTGCACAGGATTCTTATCCAGCCAACCCCACCGGATCGCCAGATTCAGGGCGCGTTGCAGGGATGAAACGGCGCGGTTTGCACGGATGGGAGCCTTGCGCGTTTCCGTTATGTCACGGTGAAGATTGTCAATGTCTGTTGCCTGCAGAAGGTGGATTTTGTCCTTGCCGAACTTGGGCAAGATCAAGTTTTCCCACATGCTTTTTTCGTTCTTTCGTGTTTTTTCAGCCTTGCTGGGAAACCATTCGATTTTGTAACGCTCCCAAAGGTCTTGCATGGTCGGTGCTTCGCGCAGTTTTTGGCGCGCGCCCATCGGATTGATGCCTTTATCGACATCCTGCTTCATGTCTTTGGCGGCTTCACGCGCGGCTGAAACTTTCCAATCAGGAAACGCGCCGATGGTGATGCGGTATTGCCGTCCGGTGAAACGATAATCGAGAATGAAGGACTTTGCGCCGCCAGCCGTAATGCGAAGGCCGAATCCTTTGGTCGTTTTATCCCACATGATCCGTTGCCCATGCCTAGGGGAGAGGGCTTTGCGGGCTTCTGTATCTGTGAGATTGAAGGCGGTCTCTGTTTCCCGTGTCAACACTATGTCAACAACTCCGGTTGCAATGGCTGTGAATGAATGTCGCAACGATACCGAATATTTCACAAATTATCAACGATAAATCAAAGCATTAACCAATATTTTAGGATTTAGCGATATTTTTCAAATGTGTCTGAAAGAGGCCTAGTTCTGCCTTCTAAGCAGTAGGTCGTGGGTTCGAATCCCGCAGGGCGCACCACTTTTCAATGGGTACATACCGGAGACATAGGTTACAGAATGTACCTAAGAGATAGGGAACACTTTAGGGCCGAAAGGGTTGTCTAAAGGTTGCAGAGTTTTCTCCTCCAAGTCAATATAGCCGAGATCATAATCCATAAAAGAGACGAGCCAGATATTGTCGTCAACCTCCTTGAGCCCGACGGCTTGACCGGCGAGGGATCGGCTAAGATTGATCTTCTTTTTGTGCATACAGATGCGACCGCAAGATGTGACATGAAGCACCTTGTCATGCAAGGGAAATCTGCTTATCAAAGACTACACGCTGTTGCTGGTGTGGCTGTACTGTCCATTGGCTTGCACTTCATTTCCTTCTGCGCCCAAGCTCTCGCCCCTTCTTACCTTCTAAAAATCATGGGGTGATAAGGGGAGGGGATAGGAATATTTTCAGCCCCCCCCCGATCCCTGTTTAAACTGGCCGCATTGTCGGGAACGCAATCACGTCGCGGATAGAGGCGCTGTCGGTCAACAGCATCGCCAACCGGTCCATACCCATGCCCATGCCTCCCATAGGAGGCATGCCAAAGGATAGTGCCTTGATGAAATCATCATCAATCGGATGAGGCGGTTCATCGGGGCCGCGTTTTTGTTCAGCTTGTTCAAGGAAGCGTGCTTTTTGATCGCGAGGATCGTTCAGCTCGCTAAACGCGTTAGCGATCTCCCAGCCGTTGACAAACGTCTCGAAGCGTTGCGCCACATGGGGGCGATCTGGCCATGCCTTAGAGAGCGGTGATATCTCCTTAGGTAGGTCAATCACATGGGTAGGCTGGATCAGCTTGTCTTCGACTTTTTCATCGAATACAGCCTCAACTACTTGGCCCCAGCTTATGCCTTCCTCGGTATGAACACCGACAGATTTGGCCGCTTGACGAGCTTCTTTTGCATCCGTGATGGCAGCCAGATCAATGCCCGCATGTTCCTTGATTAAATCGGTCATGCTGCGGCGAGGCCATGGTGCGGTGAAGTCCAACTCTTTATCACCATAGGTGATTTTTGTTGTGCCATGAAGAGTCTTTGCTAGGTGTTCGACGATCTTTTCTGTGATCTCGATCATAGACGTAAAATCGACATAGGCTTGGTAAAGCTCAAGTGTTGTGAATTCGGGGTTATGTTTGAGGCTCAGGCCCTCGTTACGGAAGCAGCGGTTGATTTCAAAGATTTTCTCACTGACTCCGCCAATAACGAGGCGTTTGAGATGAAGTTCAGGCGCAATACGCAGGAATAAAGGAATGTTCAGTGCGTTGTGGTGCGTTTCAAAAGGTTTGGCAATCGCGCCACCTGCGATTGTATGAAGCATAGGCGTTTCAACTTCAAGAAAATCTTGGTCCTCCAAGAAATGCCGCAAGGTCGAAATCATTTTGTAACGCGTTCGCAACGTATCCCTTGCTTTTTCATTCGTGGCGATATCTTGCTCACGATGGCGGAAGCGGAAATCCATGTCGTGCAGTCCATGGTATTTCTCTGGTGGTGGCTCAATAGCTTTTGAGAGGAGCGACAATTTTTCCGCATCTACTGTAATCTCACCACGAGGGGTGCGGCGGACTTTCCCCGTCACGCCGATGATGTCGCCAAGGTCTAAAAGTTTAAGTAACGCTTTTGTATCTTCGCTTTCTTCCTTGATATTATGGAAGATTTGGATTTTTCCTTGATCGTCTTGAAGGTCTATAAACATACCGTTGTTGCGATTGGACATGATGCGTCCCGCAACGCTGACGGTGGTGTCGGTCCTCTGGCCATTCTCAAGAGAGGCGAATTTCTCCTTTATCTCAGCCGATGAGGTATCCTTGTCGAACTTTGTGACATAAAAGGGATTGCCGAATTTTTCCGTGATCTCATCGAGCCGCGCCATCCGGCGGGCGATTTCGTCTTCGGTTCTGGGTTCTTCTGGTGCTTCGTTCTTTGACATGATGGAGCCGTTTTTTGGTAAATTTAGTGACAATGGTCCAGTTTAAGAGCCATTAAAGGGAAGTACAAGCCTTTCCTTGCATATTTGCGCGAATAATGGGAGGAGGGATGACATGGAAAAGGAATGTGAAAAATGGGGGGAAACGTGAAGGAAGCCCCCTGAATCCTGAATGCTGAATTCTGACCCCTGAAAAATCCCTGAGTCTTCTCTCTTGCGTTTGTGTCCATTTTTAGGCATCCTGCGGGCCGTTGTTAATCATAAAAATGAGGGAATCGGCAAATGGATATGCAATTCATGCTCATATTCGGGTGTGGCCTTTTGGCTTTGCTCTATGGGTTTTTTACCGCGCGTGCCGTTCTTGCGTCTCCGGCTGGTTCAGCCAAGATGCAAGAAATCGCTGGCGCTATTCAAGAAGGAGCTTCGGCTTATCTTAACCGTCAATATATGACCATCGGTATGGTGGGCCTTGTTTTGGCTGTTATTTTGGCGGCGTTGCTGGGTGTTCACGTGGCGGTAGGTTTCGCTTTGGGCGCTGTGCTGTCCGGCGTTGCGGGCTATATCGGCATGAATGTGTCGGTTCGTGCCAATGTGCGTACTGCAGCTGCGGCGCAGGTAGGTCTTAAGGAAGCGCTTTCGATTGCGTTCCGCTCAGGTGCTGTGACGGGGCTTCTCGTTGTTGGTCTTGGGTTGTTGGCGGTTGGCGGCTATTACTATGGCTTGCTCTGCTGGAAGGCGGATGATAATCGCGCTATTATTGAGGCGCTGGTTGCGCTCAGCTTTGGCTCGTCGCTGATTTCTATCTTTGCGCGTCTTGGCGGTGGTATCTTCACAAAAGGCGCTGACGTTGGGGCTGATCTCGTGGGTAAGGTCGAGGCTGGTATTCCAGAAGATGATCCTCGTAACCCAGCTGTGATTGCCGATAATGTTGGTGACAATGTTGGCGATTGCGCAGGTATGGCGGCCGATTTGTTCGAAACGTATGCGGTGACGATCGTGGCAACCATGATGCTGGCGGGCACATTCTTTATGGGCGAAGTTCGCGGCGTTATGATGCTTATGCCTCTTATCATTGCGGGCGTCTGCATCGTTGCTTCTGTGGCGGGGACGTTCTTTGTTCGCCTTGATGCTTCTAAGAACATCATGGGGGCTTTGTATAAAGGTCTCGTTGTGACGGCTGTTATTTCAGCGGCGCTGATCGTTTTGGCTATTCGCCATATGGTTGGGCTTGATGCTGTTGTAGCTACTGTCGGTGAGGTCGATATCACGGGGCTGAACCTGATCTATTGTGCGATGGCAGGTCTTGTCGTAACGGCACTGATGGTTTGGATCACTGAGTATTATACCTCAACGGCCTATCGTCCTGTTCGTTCTGTGTCTGAGGCTTCTGTCAATGGTCACGGCACCAACGTTATCCAAGGGTTGGCAATCTCCATGGAATCAACAGCACTTCCTGTGTTGGTGATCTCGGCAGGCATTCTGTTTGCTTATTCGATGGCGGGTCTGTTCGGGATTGCTTTGGCGGCGACGACGATGTTGTCTCTGGCTGGTATGATCGTTGCGATTGATGCCTATGGTCCTGTTACGGATAATGCGGGCGGTATTGCTGAAATGGCAGGCCTTCCTTCTGAAATCCGCGACATCACGGATGCGTTGGATGCTGTTGGCAATACGACGAAAGCTGTAACCAAGGGCTATGCGATTGCATCAGCCGGGTTGGCATCGCTGGTTCTGTTTGCCGCTTATATTGAAGATCTGCACCACTATTTCCCAGAGCTGGATGTAAAGTTCAATCTTCAAGATCCTTACATCGTTGTGGGTCTGTTTATTGGCGGCTTATTGCCTTATCTGTTCGGCGCATTGGCGATGACGGCTGTTGGTCGTGCGGCTGGGGCTGTTGTGCAGGAAGTGCGTCGCCAGTTCAAAGAGATCAAAGGCATCATGGAAGGCAAGGCTAAGCCTGAATATGGACGGGCTGTTGATTTGCTGACCAAGGCGGCTATTCGTGAGATGATTGTGCCGTCTTTGTTGCCAATTGCAGCGCCTGTTGTGCTCTATTTCGTGATCAGTGCTGTTGCGAATGAGACACAAGCGTTTGCGGCTCTGGGCGCTATGCTGCTGGGGACGATCGTGACGGGATTGTTCGTTGCGATTTCTATGACCTCGGGCGGTGGTGCTTGGGATAATGCCAAGAAATATATCGAAATGGGTAACCATGGCGGTAAGGGTTCAGAAGCCTATAAGGCTTCTGTGACAGGTGATACTGTCGGCGATCCGTATAAGGATACGGCAGGTCCTGCTGTGAATCCTATGATCAAGATTATCAACATCGTTGCGATCTTGCTCTTGGCAATTTTGGCTTAGTTTTCTGACTGAGTTTAAAGCGTAAGAAAAATCCCCGGAGGTGTGTTGCCTTCGGGGATTTTTTATGAATCGTCACCAGTAAGGTTGCGGTAGAACGTAATAACACATATACAACCAGAAAAAATATAATTGCGTTTATGGTTAATAGGGGTAAGATTATCCGTTAATGAAGTATAGTTTGTTAGGAGAATTCTTATGTGGTCTTTGTTGTCACGTGCGTCTCGTTGTACCGCGCCGGTTGGGGTTAATTCTTTAGAATCAGAGGAACAGGGGGATGTTCAAGAAACCAAAATAGCTCTTATAGAAACATCTGTGGCCGAATTGGCTACAGGCACAGAGTGTGAGCGCTATCTCAAGCGGACCGACTGGATAGGCACGCTTTTGCGTCCAATTGTTCTGGCTATGCGAAAAAAGACATTTGTGGCCTTGGAAACGATCGTCAACATCTGGGTCGAGCAAACAAAACCCCTTTTTGTGATTGCGGAGATGTTCCGTGATATGCGTGATCTGGAAGCACGCAGCCAAACGATGGCGGCGGCGGCTGAAGAAATGACGAGTTCGATAGGCGAGGTTTCGCGTTCAGCGGAAGCTGTTTCTGAGGATGCTCAGAAGGTTAAACATGAACTTGCCGAGGGTGTTCGTGGTGTCAGTTCGGCGCTTGATTCGATGAATAACATTTCAGGAGCATTTGATTCTTTGGCGGAGAAGGTTCAGGTTTTGAACCAGTCTTCAGAAGATATCGGTGTTATCTTAAAGACAATCGAACAAATCGCGGGTCAGACAAACCTTTTGGCTTTGAATGCAACGATAGAGGCCGCTCGTGCTGGAGAGGCAGGGAAGGGTTTTGCTGTTGTGGCTAGTGAAGTAAAGAATCTTGCTAACCAAACGGCTCAGGCGACCGAAGATATTCGGAGGCGTATATCCTCTTTGCAGGAGGGAATGGCCGATATGCTGGCATCTATGGATACGGGCACCTCGTGTGTAGGGGATGGCAAGGCTGTTATGGAAAACGTCAATACCAGCATGGCTCAGGTCGAAAGAAGTGTGGATGAAGTTGCAGAGAAAATGGTTTCCGTTTCTGGCGCTGTTGCACAACAGAGCTCTGCTGTAAATGAAGTGACAGGGAATATATCGGTCATTGCGGAAATGAGTCGAGCGCTGATTAATAGGTGTGAGCAGGTTACGGGCGGAATTAACCAAGCAGGAAGTTTTGTTCGCTCAGGGTTACAAGAGGTCACAAAAGTTCTTGATAGTGATATGGTGATTGTTCTGACAAAGGCTGATCATGCGACATATAAAAAGATGGTTTTGGATGCGTTGATTGGATTGGGAAATCTATCAAGTGACAGTGTTTTTGATCACCACAAATGTCGTCTGGGAAGTTGGTGTGAAAAAGCGTCCGCTGAGATTAAGGAGATGGCGGCTTTCAAGAGATTACAACCTGTGCATGTGGATGTTCACAAATATGGGAAGCAAGCCCTTATCCTTCATGAGAAAGGGGATTGTGTTGGGGCCTTGGAGGCAGCCTTAAAAATGGATGAGGCTTCTGAGGCGGTCATCTCTTGTATTGATGCTTTGGTTGAGGAGATAAGGGTGAAGGAGCATCAAAAGCGTGCTGGGGAGAAAGTTTAATTGAGGAGACGCCATGAAGGTCCCGTGTTATCTAAGATTCTGAACAGGCTCTAATTGGATATCGTTAACCTTGATCTTTTTCCCCATATCTTGTGTTAAATTCCTTGAGCATTTAAAAAAAAGAAGGTATAGGAGGGGCCTTCCCGAGAAAAGCGGCAGGAAAGAACGGCTGTTTTCTCTGGTAATAATAGAAGTCCCCTTCGTCTAGAGGCCTAGGACATCGCCCTCTCACGGCGACAACACGGGTTCGAATCCCGTAGGGGACGCCATCTCTTTAAAATCAATAGGTTATACGTCATTTTCATGGTGTGCCACAGAAGTGAGCCAAACACCATGTATAACCCACGCTATCTAAGCCTCTCCCGTCATAATATCTACTATCTGCGCTACCCTATTCCGCCTGAATTGCATCCTAAAGGCCGTAATAGCGAGGTTCGCTGTTCTCTGGGTACTCGTGATCCTAAAGAAGCCTTGCACCTAGCACGCCGCCTTGTTTACTGTGGAGATACTTTACTAAGCAACCCTGCGATGGCTTATATGAATTACAAAGAGATAAGTACCGTTCTTTTCAAGCACTTTAAAGAACAACGTGAGCAAGTTAAAGAGCGTCTAGATCAACAAGGCCCTATGTCAGCTTCCACGATTGGCCTTCTAGCCACAGAGCGGGATTTTGCAGCACAAGAAGTTAAAACTAATGACTTCTCCTTAATTGGCACAGATGAAAACATAACGGCTTTCATCGAAGAACATTCCCTCCCTATTACAGAAGGCACAGAAGCATTTGAAACCTTACGCATAGAATATACTAAAGCCAAAAGGGATGCCTTACATGGCCTTATCACGCTCAATCAGCGCTATGATGGTTATGACTTCACTACAAACCCATACATTCCTCAAATCATAAACTCTGAACCTAAACAACGTAAGCGCATTCTGTTAAGCAGTGCTATTGATGCCTATCTCAAAGAAAGGCATCGCAGTAATTTACGACATAAGAGTTTAGGAGAAATGAGAAGCCACCTTGATCTGCTTCAAGAATATCTAGGAAAGAAGGCTCATATACATGCCTCCCCAGAACAAGCAAATGCATTTAAAGAGCTATTGTACAATCTCCCTAAGTACGCCAGAAGCAAACCTGCATTAAAGAAACTATCCTTACAGGAGCTTGTAGACCTACCAGATTCCCATGAACTTAAAGCAAATGGCCTGTTAGACCCAGCTAGCATCAGAAAATACATAACCACTTATAGCGGTTTCTATGACTGGGCTATGAAACGTAAAGATACCGATGAAAACAATTTTAAAGACATCAACCTGCGTATTAAGAAAGGCAAGCAAACACGAGACCCTTTCTCTCGTGAAGAAACAAAAGCTATCTACGAAGCTCTATTACAAACCTCAGTAGAACATCATAAGTGGGGAACATTAATTGCCTTCTTCACAGGAGCGCGCAGAGAAGAAATAGCACAAATGAATATTGAAGATATTAAACAAGAAGATGGCATATGGTTCTTTGATATAAATCACCGTGGTGACAAACGCCTTAAGACACTCGCCTCTGAGAGAGAAATCCCCATCCATTCCCAGCTTATTGAATTAGGATTTTTGGAATATGTAGAGAAGGTTAAAGCAGAGGATAATGCAAGACTATTCCCCGAATTATCAAAGAATGACAATAACGGTTATGGGCGCAGCATTGGGCGCTGGTTCAATGAAACACTACTCCCCCGCCTAGGAATTAAAAGAAAAGGCTTGGTTTTCCATTGCTTACGAAACACCCTTGCTACCAACTTGCAACGGAAGGGCGTTGAGGATTCCCTTGTTAAACGTATTATAGGGCATTCACAAAAAGATGTAATGAACCGCCACTATGCCCAAGGCCAAACACTCAAGCAACGACAAGAAGCCATAGAGCTACTCTGGCCGCTTTAGTCTCCTATCTATTTCTTTGCGGTTTTAGCTAACCTTACGCAAACAATTGACAAATTCGTGCTTTTATGACTCTATAGGGCATGGATCAGCATATGCTGATGCTGGGGCTTAATATCCCCTTTTAACAGCGGCCAAGGCATCTTTGGTCGATAGGAGCAACAGATTATGGATTATCAAACAACATAGCAGAACGGGCCTTTATAGCGATGCTATAGAGCTTCTTGTCTTTGTCTAACGATCATCTTACCTGCTGCTTTCATAGGTGCCGCCTTTCAGTCTTATGGCTGGAGGGCGGCGTTATGTCCAAGCGTTCGCGCTAAAAGCGCCGCGCCGTTTCTGTTAAAACGGATATTAACCTCCAGCCACCAGAGTGAATAAAGCTCTGGTGGTTTTTCTTATCTGGCAACTGGGAGGCCACAAGATAATGATACGTGACTTATTTAAAGAGCTTTTCATTAAGTTTTGCTCACTGTTTCAAATGATTGCCGCTCTTGTGCTGCTTTTCATTATTGGAGGCCCTCTCTTGCTGGGCACAGGAGTGGCAGCCTATTATTATTTCATCAAACGGGGCGAACGATTTATACGTGCCTATTGTTACCTCATGATGGTTGGTACAGGGGAAACGGTAGAAGTAGCTAACATTACAACACATTTTATACCAACCCATGCTCTTGCTGAGTTCTCTTTGGCCGCTAAACAATATGCAAAAGCTCATTACAACAATAACCGTATGCTGCTTGTCCAACACGCCAAACAGCTTGGCTTTCAACCTCACAAATAAGGAACCTCTACTATGCGTTTTATCTTCTTACTTTTTATCCTGTCTCTATCTTTTTCTGGCCCTAGCTATGCTTATAGCCGTCTTGCAGAAGAGCAATATGAATATAACCAGCGTATGAACCTAGAAAATGACCTCTTCATGCAACAGCAAGAAATGTATGAACTTCAAAAGAAGGCAGCAGAAGAACGAGAATCCTTTGAACGCAGAGAGAGGGAACAGCAACAAGAAATTGAAGAGCTAAAAAGAATACAAAGCATCAAGAGAATGCTTCATTAATTGGAACAGCAACCGATGAAAACAAGCCTCAAGAAAACAGCAATCATCCTTAGCGGCTTAGGTATACTGATAGGGGTGATTGGTTTTCTTAATCATCCTCATAAGCATTCCACAGACACATTGCATTACAGCAAAGCTATTATAGCTGCAACCGTATCAGCTTGTAATGCAAAAGGGGATAAGTGTATCCCCTCTTCAAAGGCTCTCCGAGATATATACGGGTCTTTGGATGTTGTGTATAACGTTGGTATAATTAAAAACAAAGGAGTTGCTTCTGTTACACATGCATTTACAGTTCAACGCGATGAAAAGCTGTTTGCAGTGTTTCTGTCTGAGTTTAATTCCTTAGATAATGGCGGCATAGCTGCATGTCATGTGTGCTCCGCTCCATTAGGAATGGCTGTTTATGAACTAAAAAAGAACTGGCAGTTAGTTAAAGCTGAACCTCATGTTGCAAACATAGGATCATGGGGCAATGCCTTTTCAGGAGATTTATTGCTCCAAAAAGAACAAGCCTCTTATTATGTGAGAACAGACACACATTTTTACATTTTACTGAGCAACGGATATATAGCACAGGGATATTTAAATAAAGTCCTTGAAGTAATCAAAATAACCTATGCTCCTACCCCTCAAATTGAATGGCTTGGGCACATTCCTGCAAGAGAATCAAATGGCAACTGTGGAGGGGATACAAGCAACCCAGACTGGCATGTTACGGATATTATCTTAACTGATCTAAATCAATCACCTGTTATTGTGTATACCAAACATGAAACAAAGGCATGTACCTCAAACCCGCCCCCTACTATTTCATCGACCGTAAGCTACCTTTATCACCCTGTACAAAAGAAGTTCCTTAAAACTTCTACATACCTTGATGAGCTGGAAGCTCGACAGCCAACCTATTGAGGCTTTGTAGGCCCTAGCCAAAAACGTGGAGCCGCAAGTTTTATAGTTAACCTCCCGCCAGAAAACCCTGCATTATCAGCACTCAAATCTTAACAAAAGCCTCTCATTAACCTTTAGGTAACTATAACCGTCTGAAACTAATGGATAAATTGTTTTAGCCCTGCATTTTTGCTATTATCCGTACATATTTAAAAACCCATTCAAAGCCCATTTATTGGTTAACAAATAGTGAAAGCAATTTACCTCTCAGCAAGGAGCAAGTATTATGAACACAGCCAAAGCATTACGCTATGAAGATTATAAACAGCCTCCACAACTAACCGTGGTGCGCCCTCAAGGAACAAACGCAACCGTGTCTATACAAGACCAACCAGTTTGGGATATTGCATCCACCGCAACCATTGTAGATGGTACGAGTGGCATACGTCCTCCTAAAGGAACGGTTTATATTGCAAAGCCTTTGAATGATGCAGCTAAGCGTGAGTTTATGGGGCAGGACAAACCGCGTGAGTTGTTTGTTAAAACCGATTCTGGCCAAGAATTTTTTACCTCTGCTCGCTTTTTAAAAGAAGGGCGGAAAACAAATCAACTGAGAGAGATTTGGGAGCTTGAAATGATGTCCCCAATACCTCCCGTTTCCCTAAGAAAACAAATGGAAGCAACTTTTGGGAACGGCAAGAAACTGCCTACCCCAAGCGCACATTAATTCCCTCGCTATTGTTTTAACAATAACCAGAGGGAGCTTATGTCTAAGCAACACACCCGAAAACCAACTTCTTATGACGTTATAAACGTCCTTAAAGACCTGTACGAAGCTCATGGCGATGAACTGTACATGGTTGAAGGACGGGTGCAGCTTTATTCAGGCCCTCTTTATTTTATCAAAAAAGCCCTCAGAGCAATTGCAAATCATGACAAGGCTTTTGACCAAGCAGGCAGTATTCCCTCGTTAATTGACCAATGTATGATTGGTCAAAAACTCGACTCATATCAGAATGGCTTGGATATCTATGCGTATTTTAAAAGTATATATCCAGAGGACAAAGAAAAAGCATTTAGAAACGCTGATAAGGTTATGCGTTTTGCGTCTCGTGAGTTTGTCAAAAGAGCTTCAGGCCATATTGAAACGCATGTATGTGGAGCTGATTTAGAAAATGTTTTCTATGAAGTTGAACTGCCTGAGCTAATCCGTAACGACAAGATAGAAACAATTAACGGCATTCCCATGCAACGTATCAGAGACATTTACCTAACCCAAGGCGCATACATCGCCTATCGGGAAGTCTGTAAGGGTGAGCTGGGATTATCTCAAACTCGTGCAAAACGGGAATGTACAGCAACAGCGAAGAAAGATCACAAAGAACGCTTAAGCTGTTTCCAAATTAACAATGTACATAATTTTGGATTGCTTCGCTTCAAACGTGCCCGCACTATCACACGGCACGGCCCACACTTGCCACGAACGGTGAGAGATAAACCTCTCAGAACCATAACCCCAAAAGCTCCTTATCAGGCCCTTTCTGTACAATACGGATAGCCCTCTTTTTGGGGAAAATCGGCAATAAACAGTAAAACGCTATAACCGACTGTTTTTAAAAAGCTATCAGCTCAAACAACATTTAAAAGACCAGTATTAGAGGGACATATATCATTATAGATTAGCTCCAAGGAAGGGTCATTATAGCCTAATCAGAGACTACCTTTAATGCACTGATTCAATTGATAAAAATATATCGGACCCAATATAAGAGGAGAAGAAAGAGGATAAAATAATTTTAAACAGGAATCCCTCTTATGAGCGGAGCAAGGATTGCGTAGCGAGTAAGGTAACAAACGGAGCAAGGATTCAGGAGTATAATAAAAGACAGTGAAAAGAGAAAATATAATACATAAAAAATATTAGCACACGAAAAAAGAATATGGATTAGAGATAACACCTAGAAATAGATTAAGCATAGAAATCTCATACATGTAAATCAGAGAAACCGAGTGTATAGAGATAATCAGAATAGATATTCAATCCCCATTAGAGATAAATAAGATTGATAAAGAACCTCCTTGAAGATCAAGAGCTAACAAAGAGATAAAAGAAGAATCTGTATATATAAAAGATAGATAGATAGATCAATCAGCTCTAAGAGACATTAGAGAGAACATAGATAAGATACAGATAACTACGAGCTCCGCTCTAATAATCTAGAATAACATAGGCCTCCATAGAAATAACCTGTAGCCCCTCTCATACAGAATTAATAGATCATCCCGATTAGATAATCAGAATAGATAAATATCCTGAATGATAATAAAGAATAGCTATGACCTCCTGTTGATTACAGGATCAAGGTATCCTCTCCTCTGATACAACAGAGTTACCTATACTCCCCGATCATATAGCAGAAAGACCTGCTACAGAAAGCTAAGGAGCCTTGCTAACATCGGAGATGGTAATTACCTATCAGCAAAAGGTGAGCGTTAGTGTATAAGATAGTAGTACTAATAAACGCCTCAATAACCAGAAGCATCTTATGCCTTGCAGAAACTATAACCTTCATCATATTGTGTAGTTAATCTATTAGCCTCTAGCAAGAGATACCCCCATGTATTTAAAGAAACTTCATATAGAAAACATAGGCCCCATCAGAAGACTAAAGATGGACATGCCATTCGATCAAGATGGTAAACCAAATCCATTAATAATAGTTGGTCAAAATGGAAGCGGAAAAACAAACCTACTTTCGATTATTACGGATGCCTTATTCCAAGCAGGTAACGTCTATTACAAGGATCTGCTAGAGAGAAGTACACAAACAGAAAAACCTTACTTCCGTGTTGTAGGTGGTAATTTAACAACGCTAGGAAGCGGAGGCGGTTTCTCCATCTTACAGTTTAAAGATAGAGACAAGACATACCTGTTCAAGGAAAAGGCAGGACGCTTACCCAAGGAGCTGGCTAAAGAGCTACTTGATGAAGATCTACACCCTGCTGTACAGTGGGAAGAAGATGGAAGCATAAAAGAGTTTGAAATACAGCCAAAGCAGGTAGAGACTATATTTGAAAATAATATCTTTCTATATTTCCCATCTAGCAGACATGAAATACCTAACTGGCTTAATGAAAGCAGATTGCCCGATGACAACAAAGAGTTTGATCTCTCATCAAGATATAGGGGAAATCTTGGCAAACCGCTTTATGTCAGTAGAAGTCTGAATAAGTTTCAGCAATGGCTGTTGTCATTAATTGTTGATGTAAGAGCAGATATTATTGTTAATACTAATGATCAAGGTCAGATGCAATTTTCACTTGGTCAGGATGTAGGCCCTTGTCTTATAGCTCAACAAATATGGGGACTTGTTAATGTTATATTGAAAAAAATTATGGGAGATGAAACTGTTCGTTTTACTTGGCTTGGCCGCTTCGGAACTAAATTAGGTATTTCGTCCCCTCAAGGTATTTGTTTGACGGATCTATCAGCGTTATCTTCAGGTCAGGCTACATTATTAAGTATCTTTGGCTCTCTTGTTCGATATGCAGATACATCTCAAAACAAAGTCCTACGAGCCGATCAAATTACAGGTATTTGTATAATCGATGAGATTGATGCGCATATGCACATCGACCTACAATACAAAGCCCTCCCTGAACTCATCAAACTTTTTCCGAAAGTTCAGTTTATTGTATCCTGCCACTCACCTTTATTCGTCTTAGGAGCAGATCAGGCTCTCGGTTCAGAAAATGTATCTATTATAGAAATGCCCACTGGCATTCAAATACAAGCAGAAGATTATGCAGAGTTTGGAAAAGCTATAAGCGTATTTCAAGAAACCTCAAAATACACTAAATTAGTCATGGAGGCTGTAAAAGAGGCAGGAAAGCCATTGGTTTTACTGGAAGGGGAAACAGATCCTAAATATTTCGATGCAGCTGTGCAAGCGCTAGAGTGCAGAGAGATCTTAAATGGAGTTGAGTTCCAATGGATTGGAGCAAAAGACCCTACTAATGGCCAAGCCAATAACACAGGAAGTCCTGCCCTTGATGCTGCATATCGTTTCCTATGCACCAATCCAGAGCTAGTAAAACGCCCCGTACTTCTTCTCTATGACAACGATGTTAACAAGCCATCATCTAATCTAGAGAATCTATTTATTCGAACGCTTCCACGCAACGCGGACAACACAATAGTACAAAATGGAATCGAAAACTTACTTCCTCGATCTGTTTTCACAGACGAAATGTACAACAAAAAGGAAAGCAAGCATCCAAATGGCACAACAAATATTACTATAACGCTAGACAAAATGAAGCTTTGTAATCATGTGTGTGAGCATCATGCCAACGCAGATACTTTTGCTAAGTTTGATGCTGTTCTGGGCATGATTGCGGAGGTGTTTGGGTTAAACGTCAGTCAAGAGATTGACCAACCTACAGAAGCAGAAGCTACAGAAACATGATGTCTCAAATAGATTGAAACACTCAAATATAAAATCTGATCTACAATTCCGTGAGGGCATCTAAATACATCTATGAGCTAAAAGTCCCCCGTGCCCCCTCTCTTGAGGGAAAAGGCTACCTATCTATTCCGATCTATTATGCCTTGAGAGGCATTACGTTGGCTTCATCAAAACCAAAAAAACCAGTATAGATAAAACAGACCATTTCTGACTAACGAGAGACAAAGGGCTGAGAGGTAGCCACAGAGTCCACGCCAGAGCCTCTAGGAGACTCGCTGAGAGTCCTTAGAGACTTGAGAGCTACGCATACACCAGAAGAAGCCTAAAGCCTCTGTGTGAATTTCTATGGAGCTTCTGGAATCATATGCACTTTTATATCAAAAAGCTTTGACAAACAGGGCTGAGGTGCGACAAAATAGTGGCACAAATTAATTGGCACACCACGTAACTATACGTATTTATTGACCATCTAGAAACGGGTTCCCTTCCCGTAGGGGACGCCACGAAACAACCGCCCTTTGGGCGGTTTTTTTGTGGCGTCCCCTATGGGATAGGAATCCGAAAAACGGGTTCGATGACTGCGGCATTCTTTATCGCGAGGCGGAATCGCACCGAGCGTACATAAAAAGGTATGCCGCAGGCAGGGCGAGCCTGTCACTTGCTTTTGAAAAAAGAGGCTGTTTTAATAAGAAAAAGCAAGTGACAGGAGAAGCCAATCCCGTAGGGGACGCCAACGATTTCAAATACATAGAGCCACCCTCGCGGTGGCTTTTGTCGGTTCTCCCCCAAAGGATGGGGCAGAGGGAGGTTTCGCGGATACGATCTCATCATAATCTAGCCTCGTCAGTCCATACATAATGTGCAGTTGCGTTATTCGGTTTCCCTTTTTGCCATCGAATGAGCCTGATGGCCAATTGCCTTTTAACAGGACAAGTTTTACTCTTGTCCTGTTCTTTTTTTGAAGAAGTGATTGGGTGTGGACATCAAGCTTATTGCATCAGGCTCACGGCCTTGGGAGTTGTGGCGCGGATATTGGGGATTGTCTTATCTGGTTGATAACACAATTCTTTACGATACCTTTGGCAACTATCGCGTTCTTGCGCGGAAGCTTCGCAAGGCTAACGTTGATCCAACGACTATAGAAACGGTCGTCCTTTCCCATGACCATTGGGATCATACGGGAGGACTATGGGGGTTCCTGAAAGAACATTCGGGGATAGACGTTTTTTTGCCGCCTACGGCGAAAAAAGCTGTCAAACGACGTGTCTCTGGGACTGGAGGCCATCTTATTGATCTTCCTGGGATCAAGACGTTGAAAGAAGATATCCTGCTTTTGGATGAGATGATTGGCATGTTTAATAGCAAATCGATTGCGGAACATTTTCTTGCGCTGAAGGCGCAAGAAGGGCTTGTTTTACTGGTTGGCTGTTCTCATCCTAGTATCGTTTCTATGGTCAAGAAAGCAAAAGAGGATTTAGGCGCACCTGTTTACGGCGTTGTTGGCGGTCTTCATCTTATGCACTCTGAAACGGAAGAGATTTATGCTTGTGCAAATGCACTCAAAAACGAGGGTGTAAAAATGGTCGCTCCGACCCATTGTACGGGCTGGAAGGCCGAGAGGGTTTTTAAGAAGGTCTTTGGAAAAGGGTTCATTCCTACCCGCGAGGGACAAAACCTTTCCTTTTAAGCTTTCCTTTTTTTTATTAT
>JBFXDW010000008.1:0-30264 GCA_050180745.1 Bdellovibrionales bacterium
CTTCCTTGGCGGGACCAATAACGGGCGCTCCATACTCGGCCTGAAGCTTCACGTTGCCGCCCGTATGATCCGGGTGGTGGTGGGTATTCAGGATAAGGGCTAGATGGAGGTCCCTTTTTTGGAGCTCTCGCTTAACGACATCGGGGTCGCCTGGGTCCACGACCATAGCCAGCCCTAGCGCCTCGTCGCTGACGAGATAGATATAATTGTCGGCCAGAGCCGGAAGAAGATCGATTGTAAAACTCATGGCTTCATATTGCCTCAAAACCTGCTAACATGGGGTTAATGCTGGGGGAAAAAAAGAGATTTACAAACACCCTATTTACAAGACGGAATAAGGATTATTGGAAGCAGGAGGCGCTTTATTATGGCTTTAGATATCGTCGATTTACGAGAATTTTACGCATCTCCCTTGGGGCGTGTTGTGCGAGATCTTTTGAAAATGCGGTTAACACGCATTTGGCGGGATGTCGCGGGAGAGGAGATTTTGGCCTTGGGCTATGCAACACCTCTTTTGCGGCCTTGGTTGGCAGAGGCGCGGGCTATTCTGGCGATGATGCCTGAGAATCAGGGGGCGGCCTATTGGCCGAAAGAGGGCCCTAATGTTGTATGCTTAGCCAATTTACTTCATCTACCACTTGAAGAAGAGTCGGTCAGTCGCATCATTATGTTGCATGCGCTTGAAAACATGAATGATCCCGAGGCTTTTTTGCGTGAAGCATGGCGCGTTTTAAAATCTGGGGGACGGGCTCTTATTATTGTGCCTAATCGTCGTGGCTTATGGGCACATGCGGACAGTACGCCTTTTGGGACGGGGCGGCCTTATTCGGCTCGTCAGCTTAAGGCTCTCTTGCGGGAGCAAGGTTTTTATGTCGAGCGCTCTTATCAAGCGCTCTTTTGGCCGCCGCGTCATTCGCGTTTTTCTCAGATGCTCATGCGTGCGGTCGAGCCTTTGGGGAGGTTTTTGCCCTTTACCTGTGGCGGTATTCATGTGGTTGAGGTGGGGAAACAGCTTTATTCTCCGACCCTTGTTGGGGCGAAGCGGCCACGTCGCAGGCTCGTTGTGCCGCTGTCTTTCCCGAGGCCATCCAACCCAATTCCAACCAATCGCAACACGTCCAAGACAGTATAACGAGAATTTCAAAACTTATTTATGGTTCTTATGAGGCGGATGTGCTGGAGCAAACTCTTGCGTTTTCTCATCTACGGCGTGGTTCATTTCTTGGATAAGGCACGCACGAAAGGCGTGATAGCCCGTTGTTGAAAAGACGTTGATCCCAGCACCTTGTTTAACGGCCAGAACAAGGCCGCCCACAATCACAGAGAAAGCAAGCCACAGGATGAACAGAGCGAGCCTAAGCCCCCATTTTTTTAGAAATTTCATCAAAAACCTTCAATGTGCGAATCTCGTGAAGCTCTCAAAAATGACATATTTATTCGTAGAATAAAAATAAAATTTATAGCTTCAGGAGGTTCCCATGAAAAAAGCTCTCATCATTAATGCGCATCATCATTATCCCTTTGCTTTGGGTAAACTGAATGCGGCGCTTGCAGGAAAAATAGAGGCCTTTTTATTGGGAAAGGGATATGAGGTTAAATCAACGATTGTTGATAGTGGGTATGACATAGAAGAAGAAATCCAAAAGCATCTGTGGGCAGATTTGCTTATCTTACAGTCTCCTGTGAACTGGATGAATACAAGCTGGACCATGAAGAAATATATGGATGAGGTCTATACCAGTGCGATGGGGCAGGGGATTTTCTGCGAAGGGGATGGCCGCCATTCTGCTCATCCCAAAGAAAATTATGGTGAGGGCGGTAAGTTAAAGGACAAGAACTATATGTTGTCGTTGACGTTAAATGCGCCGCAAGAGGCTTTTGACAATCCTGATGAATATCTTTTTCAAGGCAAGGGGCTTGATGATCTCTTTTTGCCACTGCATGCAACATATCGTTTTTTTGGTATGTCGCCGTTGCCAACCTTCGCTTGTTATGACGTGACTAAAAATCCTGCCGTTGAGAATGACTTTAAGCGCCTTGAAATGCATTTGGAAAAGGTTTGCGCCTTGCTATCCTCTGGTCTAGGGTGATCTCGGCGGGGCGGGCTGTTGGCATATAAAAGGATGAATATATGAGACGTTGGATTCTGTTTGCTCTCTTGCTTGCCATTTGTGCTTCTGCCGGATGGTCTTTTCTTTATCCTCAGGAAAAAGTTGAGCAAATTGTGACCTCTCTGGCCACGCGTATGGATGTGGAGGAAACAGTTTTGGCTAGTGGTGTGCTGGAAGCATCCAAGATGATCAGCGTAGGTGCGCAAGTGTCGGGGCAGTTAGAGCACCTTTACGTTAAACTAGGCGATAAAGTTGAAAAAGATGATTTGGTGGCTGAGATCGATTCAATGCCGCAGCAAAACACGCTTGAGAATGCACAAGCTGCTTTAGAGAATATGCGTGCGCAACTGATCGCCAAAGAGGCCTTAGCTAAGAAAGCAGAGGCCGTTTTTAAGCGTCAAAAAAAGATGCGAAAAAAAGATGCGGTGTCTGAAGAAAGTTTTCAGGCTGCTGAGGCTGATTATGCAACAGCGCAGGCTGATGTGGCCTCTTTAACGGCGCAAATCAAACAAGCTGAGATAGAAGTTGAGAGCGCCAAAGTCAATCTTGGTTATACGAAGATCACGGCACCTATTTCAGGGACGGTCGTTGCGATTGTAACAGAGGAAGGCCAAACGGTGAATGCCAATCAGCAGGCACCGACGATCATTAAGCTGGCTCAGCTTGAGACAATGACGATCAAAGCCGAAATATCAGAAGCCGATATTACGCGCGTCGAGCAAGGGCAGAAGGTCCGCTTTACGATTTTGGGAGAGCCGGACCATTATTATCATGCCTCGTTACGTGCGATAGAGCCTGCGCCTGATTCAATCACGGAAGACAGCGCGTCGTCCTCTACAGAGGAAGCGATTTATTATAACGGTCTTTTCGATGCGCCGAATGAGGATGGCAAGCTTCGTATTTCGATGACAGCAGAGGTATATATTGTTCTCAATGAAGCAAAAAATGCGCTTACAATTCCGCGTACGGCTTTAGGAGATGCTCTTGGAGATGGGCAGTATCGCATTCTTGTGAAAGATCAGAAAACGGGTAAAGCTCAAGCGCGCACTGTTAAAGTTGGCATCAACGATCATGTGAATGTCGAAGTCTTAGAGGGCTTGAGTGATGGTGAGGAAGTTGTAGTGGGGTCGTCGGAGATAACCGACGATGAGGCCGCTGAAGCTGCTGCGTCACAGCGCCGCCGTCCTCCGATGAGGATGTAAAGCTCATGATCAAAGAAGGCGATCCTTTATTAGAGCTTAAGGGGCTTTCTCGCCAATATGGTCAGGGCCAGAGCGTGGTGCGCGCGCTTGATGATGTTAATCTGACCGTGAATGCCGGAGAGATGCTCGCGATTGTTGGTGCGTCTGGTTCAGGCAAATCAACGATGTTGAATATCCTAGGTTGCCTTGATAAGCCGACATCTGGCCAATATATTGTGGCGGGACAGGATACCTCGACAATGTCCTCGAATGAGCTAGCGCGGCTGCGGCGTGAGTATTTCGGTTTTATCTTTCAGCGCTATCATTTGTTGAATGATCATTCGGCGATAGAAAATGTTGCGGTACCAGCTGTCTATGCGGGCATTGACCGGACAGAGCGCCTTGATAAAGCGGCGCATCTTCTTGAGCAGCTTGGGTTGAAGGGGCGCGAATCGCATAAACCGAATGAGCTTTCAGGAGGTCAGCAGCAACGCGTTAGTATTGCACGCTCTTTGATGAATGGCGGTTCAGTTATTCTGGCGGATGAGCCTACGGGTGCGCTGGATTCGCATAGTGGTCAGGATATGTTGAAGCTTTTGGAAGAGCTTCATAAAAAAGGTCATACGATTATTATCGTGACGCATGACATGAGTGTTGCGGAGCATGCGGAGCGTGTGATCGAAATTAAGGATGGCCGTATTATTGCGGACAGGGAAACAAAAAAAGCGGAACAGCGTGAACCTTTATCTGGATCAAAAATAAAAAGTTTTTTGCCTCAGATTACTGAAGGTACACCTTTTCAGAAATGGAGAGATTCTGTGCGGGAAGCGCTTTGGATTGCGCTTTTATCCATGGTCTCGCACCGTATGCGAACTCTTTTGACGATGCTTGGGATTATCATTGGTATTGCGTCTGTCGTTTCCGTTGTGGCTCTGGGAGAAGGTTCGCAACAGCAGATACTTAAAGACATCAGTGCGATGGGGACGAATACGCTGAACATTTACCCAGGAAAAGGGTTTGGCGATCGTGACTCGCAAAAGGTCCATACGCTTGTTCCCGCTGATGCAACAGCTTTGGCGCAACAGAGCTACATTGATAGTGCTACGCCAGTGATTGGGACGAGCGTGACTTTGCGTTATCAGAACGTGTCTGCCAGTGCGCGTGTAAGAGGTGTGGGAGAACAGTATTTTCAGGTGCGTGATTTGTCTATGGATCAAGGCGTGGCATTTGATCAACGTAGTGTTAAACGTCAATCACAGGAAGTGGTGATTGATGAAAATACAAAGAAACAGTTTTTTGGGACAGGTGTTAATCCTGTTGGAAAAGTCATTTTTCTTGGCTCGGTTCCTTGCCGCATTATCGGTGTGTTGAAAACAAAAGAGAGCGGCATTGGAAATGATGAGAATTTGAATGTCTATGTGCCTTACACTACGGCCATGACGCGGCTCATTGGGCAACGCTATTTGCAAAGCATTATGGTTCGTCTGAACGATGATATTGCGCAGACAGCAGCGGAAGAGGGCATCGTTAAGTTGTTAACCGCGCGTCATCGGGCTCAAGACGTTTATGTTTTTAATACGACAAACATCCGAAAAACGATTGAGAGTGCCACTTCGACCATGAGGCTTTTGACGGGCATGATCGCCGTGATTTCCTTGATCGTGGGCGGTATTGGCGTGATGAACATTATGCTTGTGTCTGTTACAGAGCGTACGCGTGAAATAGGTGTGCGCATGGCTGTGGGCGCATGTCAGCGCGACATTATGACTCAATTCTTGATTGAAGCTGTTTTGGTGTGCTGTTTGGCTGGCTTTATTGGTGTTTTAACGGCGCTTGGGTTTGGGCAAGTTTTTGCTACGTTCAACACAAGTTTTTCTATGATCTTTTCGCCTCTGTCTATTGTGGCTGCTTTTGCGTGCTCGACGCTTATCGGGATCGTGTTCGGCTTTCTTCCCGCACGTAACGCGGCGCGGCTTGATCCTATTGATGCGCTGGCACGGGAGTAATTGATGATGAAACGTTCCCCCTTTCTTTTGCTTTTTTGTTTTTTGGTTTCGTGTGGCCCGCTTTTAAAAACAACGTATCAGCCGCCTCAGGTGGCTTTGCCTCCCTCGTGGCAGAATGGTTCTGGCGTTGTTGAAAGTGAAGATGCGGCATGGTGGACGCGTTTTCAAGATCCGATCCTAAACCAACTAATCAAGGATGTGTTGGCGCAAAATAACGATCTGGCGGCTGCGGCTTTAGATGTCAAAAAAGCGCGGCTTGAGGCCGATCTGGCGCTTGATCAGTATTTGCCGGATGTTAGCTCCTCGACGAGCTATAGCGATCAGCACAAGCTTTATGGAACGCGCACGCGCACCAAGAGCTACGCGGCATCTTTAACTGTGGGGTATGAGGTTGATCTGTGGGGCAAGCTGGCGCGTGAGCTTGAGTCGGCTGAGTGGGAAGCCCAAGCGACTGAGGCAGACCGTCAATCCACAGCCATTGAGCTTGTGGCAACGACGATGCAGCTTTATTGGAAGCTTGGTTATTTGAATGAGCGTATTGAAAGTTCGGAAAAGAGCATCGCTTATGCAGAGAAGACTTTGTCTCTTGTCGAAGTCCAGCATAAGGAAGGGGCAGCTTCAGCGCTTGAGGTTCTGAGTGTGCGGCAGAATCTGTCCAAGCAAAAGGCCTCTCATAAACAGTATTTACAAGAGAAAGTAGAAACACAGAACGCCTTTAACATTCTGTTCAATGCGCCGCCGGAAGAGACAAACATAACGCTTTGTATGCTAAGCCGAGGAAAGATTCCTGATGTGGCAGAACATGCACCTTCTTTGTTGCTGCATAAGAGGCCAGATATTCGTGCAGCTGAGCTTCGTTTGCGCAAAGTGCTGGCGGATAAAGACGCAACGCTTAGCTCATATTTACCAAGCTTTTCTCTGACTGGTTCTGTGGGTAGCAGCAGCATTTCTTTAAAGGATGTGTTGACCAATCCTATTGGAACGTTGGGGGCAGGTGTCACGTTGCCTTTCCTGAACTGGTATGATGCGCGCAAGAATGTGCAGGTTTCTGCGGTGACTTACGAGAAAGCAGTCGTTGAATTTCGCCAAACACTTTATCGTGCTTTCGCCGATGTCGAAGATGCACTTGCCGCGCGGCGGCATGATGGCGAGAAAGGAAAAGAACTTCAAAGTGCGTTGGATGATGCGAAGAAATCTGAGGCGCTTTATGCCTTGCGTTATAAAGAAGGTTATAGCGACTTGCAGGCATGGCTTGATGCGCAAGAGGCGCGGCGTGCGGTTGAGTTATCAGTGCTCGAGAATCGTTATGACCATCTTGTTGATGCGTTGACGCTCTATAAGGCTCTGGGCGGCGCAGATACGCTTTAAGAGCCTGAACAGGCTTTAAGAAAAAGGGAGGGGGAACAGGAAGGTGTTCCTGCTTCCCCTGTAGTTCTTCTTACGCTCCTTTAACTTGTACGTAGCTTCCGGGCGCGTCCTCGATTACATTACCATTCGCTGGATCGCGAGCGGCGACTTTCTCGTTATTGAGGTCTTCAAGCCACTTGGTCCATTTCGGCCACCACGACCCCTTATGTTGAGTTGCTTTCTTAAACCACTCGTCTGGGCTTGCGGGATACTCAGGATTGTCCCAATAGCAATATTTCTCTTTATCTGGTGGATTGATGATGCCTGCAATATGTCCTGAACCTCCAAGGCAATAGGTGATTGGCCCTGAATAGGTCTGCGTAGCGATATAGTTGGCGCGCCACAAAGAGATATGATCCTCGATCGTTGAAACACAGAAGACAGGAGCTTTTACTTTGCGCAAGTCAATTGGTACGTCCCGCATGGATAATTTATTCGGCTGTATCAGGTTGTTCTCAAGATACATGTTGCGTAAGTAATAGCTCTGCATTGCTTTTGACATGTTGGTTGAATCCGAATTCCATGTCAGAAGGTCGAATGGGAAGGGCTCCTTACCCATCAGGTAGTTGTTAACGACAAACGACCAAATCAGGTCATTGGCGCGTAACATGCTGAAGGTCATGGCAAGGCTTGATCCGGGAAGATAGCCTTTTTGTTCCATAAGGTCTTCCAGCATTTCGATTTGTTGCTCGTCGATGAAAACGCCCAAATCACCGGGTTGAGAGAAATCAATCAGCGTTGCAAAGAAAGTAGCGCTGGCGATTTCTGGAACGCCTTCTGGCTTTTTGTCGCCAGCGGCTTCCAGCCAAGCCATCGTTGTCGCTAGAAGCGTGCCGCCAATACAGTAAGCTGCGCAGTTGATTTTGTCTTGGCCTGTGATTTTGGCAACCTGACGTGCAGCCTCGACGGGGCCTTCGATCATGTAATCTTCAAATCCGACATCAGCATAAGTTTCGTCCGGATTAACCCATGACATGCAGAAAACGGTATGCCCCTGATCCACCAGATGACGGATCATGGAATTACTCTCTTTGAGGTCCAGAATGTAATATTTATTGATCCATGGCGGAACGAACAGAATGGGGCGCTTGAAAACCTGCTCTGTCAGCGGAGAATACTGAATGAGCTGGAACATTCTGTTTTGGAAAACGACCTTCCCTGGAGTTGTGGCAATGTTTTTGCCAAACTCGAAGGCTGAGTTGTCGCTCATCGTGATGCGAAGCTGGCCATGGCCTTTTTCGATATCAGCAAGCATATGCTCAAGACCCTTGACAAGATTCTCGCCTTTGCTCTCAATCGTAGCTCGCAGGACTTCCGGATTCATCATCCAGAAGTTACTTGGTGAAAGCGCATCAACGATTTGTTTGGTGTAGAATTCAACTTTATGATGAATCTGCGGGTCAAGGTCTTGGACTTCGGCGACGAGAGATTGTGCCCAGCGCGAGCCGAGGAGGTAGGATTCCTTGAAATAATCAAAGACCCAGTTTTCATCCCACTCTTCATCCTTAAAGCGCTTGTCGCCTTTTTCCGGTGTGATAACCGGTTCAACCTCTTCGCCTTTGGCGCGGTCCAGCGTGTTTTGTAAGAGCTGCACATAATCTTGCCAAAAGTTGATATTGGCATCAACAAAGCGATTGGGATCGTTAGACAAATGCTTCATGAAATCAGCAAAAGCGTTTTGAAGCTGCATTTGGTTTTTTGTATTAAGCGATTCCATGTTGAGGCGATTGCGATCCAAGAAGGTGTTAAGGACTTTTTGGCTACGAGCAGCGATGGCGGCGATATGTTCGGACATTGTTTTGGTCTCTAGATAGTTGAGGGGAAAGAAGAAGGGTTGAAGAAACGGAGGGAAGAGAGAAAAAAGATTATTTCTCCCGATTGGTGGTAAGAAAGGGTTGGGATAGCCCTTTGCGTTAATAGAATAGGGCTTTACCTCTGGTTTGGTGGCCGAAACAGAGACCTCGAACGCAGGCGGTAGGTGTGCCGATTCGTGATACACAGATGTCACAACAGAGTGCGGAGCCTGTTTTTTTGCCTTTTCCGTCATTTCTTTCTTAATAATTTGACGCAGAGCTGCTATTTTTGACTCGAGGGCCTTCGGCTTGTGAGAGGCCTTTGATCTCGTTTTGGAGTTCGTATGATTTCCTGATAGACTCATGGTTCACTAGCGAAGAAATTGTAAGAAACGTGAAGATGCGAAAAGGTAACGCACTAGGGTGAGGATTCTCTTTTAACATGAAATGCAAAACAAAATCAGCCCCTAACATCACAAAATTTGTGATTTTGTTTTTACTGTTGCCTCTATGCGGCTGTAGCGGAAATTCGCTGAACTGGTTGACAGGGGAACCAAGCGAAGAAATTCTGTCTGCTAAGCGCGCTGTGAAAGTGCCTGTGGAGGGTGGAGAGTCCGTTTGGCCTAATCTTGCCGATGTGCCTGAGGAGAGGCCATCTTTTTCTTCTCCTGCCGTAAGGAGGGAGCAAGAAACGGACCTGATTTCTGATAAACTTCAGACGGAAGCTAAGAAAATACGGATTCAAAACATTTATGTTCCTCTGCCTCCTGCACAAGAAGTGGTACCGGAAACGAACATACAAGACAATGTGCCCCAGAAGGTTTATAAGCCTTTCTCAGCGCTTTTACCCTAAAAGAAAAAGGAAATAACATGCATAAAGATGCGTATATGGATCGTAACTTGGCCTTGGAACTTGCGCGTGTTTCAGAAGCTGCGGCTTTGTCTTGCGCGGCGCTTGTCGGGCGGGGTGATGAAAAAGCAGCAGACCAAAAAGCTGTCGATGGTATGCGTCGTGCGCTCAATGCCTTGAACATTGAAGGCACGGTCGTGATTGGTGAGGGTGAGCGCGACGAAGCACCGATGCTTTATATCGGGGAAGAGGTCGGCGCGGGTAATGGACCGAAAGTTGATATTGCCCTTGATCCTTTGGAGGGGACAACAATTTGCGCAACGGGCGGGCCGAATGCGTTGGCTGTAGTGGCTATGGCTGAGGCTGGAGGGTTCTTGCATGCACCTGATGTTTATATGGAAAAGATCGCCGTGGGTGCGGGATTGCCAACGGATTTGATAGATTTAGATGCGCCGATCCGTGAGAATCTTGAGAATCTGGCACGTGCTAAAGGCGCAGAGATGTCCGAGCTTCAGGTTTGTATTCTGGATCGGCCTCGTCATGAGGAATTGATCGCCAAAGTACGGGAGTGCGGTGCGCGTATTATGCTGATTGGCGATGGCGATGTATCGGGGATTATTGCGACCTCAGAGCCGGATAGCGGTGTTGATATGTACGTTGGCACAGGCGGCGCGCCGGAAGGCGTGTTGGCGGCTGCTGCGCTTCAGTGCATAGGCGGACAAATGCAAGGGCGCCTGTTGTTCCGTAATGATGATGAGAAAGGCCGAGCAACGCGCGCTGGCATTACGGATTTTGACAAGAAATATAACATGGATGAGCTTGCTCATGGCGATGTTATGTTCTCGGCTACAGGTGTAACGAATGGGGCCATGCTGCGAGGTGTGCGCTTCTTCCCAGGTGGAGCAAAGACTCATACGGTTGTGATGCGCGCCCGTACGGGGACGGTTCGCTATATCGAGGCTCACCATAATTTTCGTCGCAAACCGTTATAGGGAGCAGAGGGGGTAGGGATCGGGGATTAGCGAGGATTCACTATTCAGGATTCAGGATTCAGCATTCAGGGAGGCTTTCTTCGCATTTCTCTTTCAGTCTTTCACACTCTTCCCGTCATCCCCGCGACCTGTCGCGCCGATTTGTCTTGCCGAAGCTACGAAGTAGCGTAGGGGGAAGGCGGGGATCCATCTCTGGATGGGAATGCTATTCTCTCTTCTTCTTTCGGAGATAGATTCCGGCTCTCATTTCTCGCTACGCTCGGATGGGCCGGAATGATGGAGAATTGTTGAAATTAGGGAGAGACACATGAAGGAAGCCTCTACCGATACACCATCTTTTTAAGGACAGCCCTATGCCCGAGGCGTTTCTTCATGTGACAGATTCCTTCCTGCATCGTCGTTGGGAGGCTCGTAGCTATGACGAGCGCCATGCGGAGACTCTTGCGCAACGGTTTTCTTTGCCAGATTTGATCGCGCGCAGTTTGGCGGCGCGTGGTGTTGAGGTCGATGATGTGGGAGTCTTTCTTGATCCTAAACTACGTGCGCTTTTGCCTGATCCAAGTTCTCTAAAGGATATGGATAAGGGTGTTGCTCGGTTTATCGAGGCCATTAACTGGGGCGAATCCATTGCTGTTTTTGGTGATTTTGATGTGGATGGGGCGACATCTGCGGCGCTGCTGATCCGTTTTGCGCGGACCCTGGGGGTTGAGCTGCGCCTTTATATTCCTGATCGTGTGTCGGAGGGCTATGGCCCTAACAGTGTGGCTATGAAAAAGCTGGCGGAAGAGGGCGTGAAGCTTGTTATTTGCGTTGATTGTGGCATCACCGCGCATGAGCCTTTAAAAGAGGCCAAAGAACATGGTCTTGATGTTATCGTTATTGATCACCATACAGCAGAAGCACAACTCCCCCCTTGTGTGGCGGCTATTAATCCCAATCGTCTTGATGATCCTATGGCAGCAAGTTTAGGCCATTTGGCAGCGGTAGGCGTGACCTATCTTTTTGTTGTAGCCACTAATCGTGCAATGCGACAAAAAGGGTTTTATGAGAAAAGATACACCGAGCCAAACCTGCTTGAGTGGCTAGATTTGGTAGCTTTAGGGACGGTGTGCGATGTTGTGAGCTTGACAGGACTTAATCGCGCTTTTGTAGCGCAAGGTCTCAAAATTATGGAAGCGCGGCAGAACCAAGGCATAGCTGCACTGGCCGAAGTTGCAGGCGCACGGCGCGAAATGGACACTTATACGGCGGGGTTTATTCTGGGGCCTCGCATTAATGCAGGCGGGCGCGTGGGGCGCTCTGATATGGGGGCTCGGCTTTTATCCTTAGAGGATGAGCAAGAAGTTATCGGTTATGCGCAGCGGCTGAACGATTTAAATCATGAGCGACGTGCTTTAGAGAAAGAGGTTCTAGCCGAAGCCGAGCTCACAATTTTCAAGGATGAGGACCCTCTTTGTTTTGTAGCTTCTGAAAATTGGCATCCAGGTGTAATCGGCATTGTGGCTTCGCGTTTGAAGGATAAGTACCAGCGCCCTTCTTTAGTGGTTTCTCTGACGAATGGTCAGGGGAAAGGCTCAGGCCGTAGCATTGGGAATGTTGATCTTGGCGCTGCGGTGATCGCGGCGCGACAGGCAGGGCTTTTGATTAATGGCGGTGGGCATAAGATGGCAGCAGGCTTAACCGTCGCGCGTGATAAAATTGATGAACTTCATGATTTTCTAACAGCTCGTATCGGCAAGCAACTGGCCGCAGAGCCTTTCGAACCGCGCTTGACGATAGATGGAATGATTTCGACAACAGCTGCCAATATTGATTTTTTGGATCAGCTTGAGAAATTGGCGCCATTTGGGACCGGGAATTCAGAGCCTCGGTTCGCGCTGGCTGATTGTCGTATTGCGCATGCGCAAGTGGTTGGTGAAAGTCATGTGAAAGTGATCGCACAGCAGGGCACAACGCGGCTTGAGGGGATTGCTTTTCGCGCGATGGAAACCTCATTAGGACCGGCTCTTTTGGCGCGGGCAGGGGGGCAGGCGCATTTGGCCGGAAAGCTCCGCCGCAATGTTTGGCAGGGCCGTGAAAATGTACAGATGATTATTGATGATGCTGCTGCGGAGTGAGGATTTAGCATTTAGGGAGATTTCTTTTCTATCTTCTCTAAAATTACCATTGCAATAAGGACGTTATTATAGGATTAAGAAATAGCTTTAAAATATTCTTTCCTGAATGCCGAATGCTGAATCCTGAATCTCTTACTCTTCCCCGCCCCGATGATTGGCATCTTCATTTGCGTGATGGCGCGATGATGGAAGCCGTTCTGCCCTATACCGCGCGTCATTTTGCACGCGCACTTGTGATGCCTAACCTTGTGACGCCAGTTGTAACAGCGGCACAAGCTCAAGCTTATCGTAGCCGTATTTTAGAAGCTGTGCCGGAAGGCATGAGTTTTACGCCTCTGATGACAGCCTATTTAACGGATCACACAGATCCAGCGGATTTAATAGCAGGCTTTCAGGAAAAGATATTTTTTGCGGCTAAACTTTATCCGGCGAATGCGACGACCAATGCGCAGAGTGGCGTTTCGGACATCCAAGTTATTGCGCCCGTTTTAGAGCAGATGCAGAAAGCGGGCATGCCTCTTTCTATTCATGGCGAGCTTGCTGGCGCAGATATTGATTTTTTTGATCGTGAGAAACTCTTTATAGATCAGATTCTGATTCCGCTAAGGCGCAATTTTCCAGAACTGAAAATCGTGTTAGAGCATCTGACTACGCGTCATGCGGTTCAGTATGTGATGGCTGAAGCGCAAAACAGCCCTATCGTGGGCACCATTACGGCCCATCATTTATGGCTTAACAGGAATGCGATGTTTGAGGGCGGTTTTAATCCGCATCATTTCTGTTTACCTATCGTTAAGCGTGAAGAGGATCGCCAAGCCCTTATAGAAGCGGCAACTTTAGGTGCTTCTATGATTTTTGCAGGCACCGATTCAGCGCCTCATCCTCGGCAAAGGAAAGAGTGCGCTCATGGGGCTGGGGGCATTTTTACAGCCCCATTGGCGTTGAGTCTTTATGCTGAGATTTTTGATTCTGCTGGGGCGTTGGCTTGTCTTGAGAAATTCCTGTGCTTTAATGGAGCTTCATTTTATGGCTTGCCTGTTAATGCGGGCAAGCTTACCCTAGAGCGAGTTTCTCCTGCAACGTTGTCTGCTATTACAACTAAGAGTGGGGAGGAAGTTGTACCTTTTGTGCCTGCTGGCCTTTCATGGCGGGTACGGGATTAGGCTCCGTTTTAAATCTTGAATAAGGAAGATAACGTTCTATGTTTCCTCCCGAGAGTAACCCTTTAAGCAACAAACTACGTGATTTTGCCTTTATGGACCTTTATGTCCGTATTGATGAGCTTTCTCCTGCGCGCTATCGCTGTGCGGCGCGCGATTATACGAACAACTGGACGCGAGCTTTGCCTTCTCAGTTCAATGGAGATGTTGAAGCTATCACGGCGGCTCTGCGCGGTAATATCAACGAACCGGATGCCTCGTTCGAATTTGATTCGATGCGCTTTCGTTTGTCCTTACAACAGCTTGCTAATGGGCAAGAGTGGGTTGTTTTGCGCCGTATTAGCTCTGTTGTTCCGGCTCTGGAGGAGCTCTCTTTTGCACCTCATATTGTTCAGCATCTTCGTCGTCTTGGGCAGCGTGATGGGCTGATTGTTATTTCTGGCTCTACAGGCCATGGAAAAACAACGAGTTCCTTTGCTCTCTTGAGCGATTACTTGAAGAATTTTGGCGGCGTTGGAATTACGATCGAAGATCCTGTGGAATATCTGCTGGATGGCGAAGTGGGCGAGTATGGGTGTTGCTATCAGGTGCAGGTCGGTAAGGATGAGGATTGGTCTAGTCCGTTGAAGCGGGCTTTACGTTGGACGCCAAAGTTTCTTTTGGTGGGCGAGGTTCGCTCTCCTCGTGCAGCAGAGCAAATTCTGCGTGCGGCCTCAACGGGGCATTTGGTGATTACGACGATTCATGCCGGTTCTATTGAAGAAAGCTTGTTGGGGTTAAAGCATTTGGCCGAGCAAAGCATGGGTTCGAGTGCGAATTACATTTTGGCGCAAGGCCTTACGGCAGCAATCCATCAGACGTTGAGAGCGAAGGGGCCTTATCTTCGCTATGTGGTTACGGAAGATGGCAATAATGGTGATCCAGTGCGCGCCTTGGTGCGCGAAGATCGCATCGGCATGATTAATTCTTATATTGATAAGCAAATTGCCAGAATGAATACCATGCATGGTACGGCAGCCGATTCTCAGCGTTTGAAGAAGATATAAGGTTTAGATTTTATAGAAGGATTCTATGCGTTTTTTGATGTTTCCTCTTTTTGTTTTGGCGCTTTTGCTGAGCGTTGTAACGTCCGCAACAGCTAAAGAAACGGCGTTTGAGCGCATTCAACGGACTCAGACAATTCGCTGCGGGTATGTGACCTATCCTCCTTATGTGAGTAAAAATCTGGAAACAGGAAAATTTGAAGGCATAATCGTTGACGTGATGAATGCAGCGGGTAAGGAACTGGGCTACGATATTCAATGGACCCAAGAAGTTGGCTACGCTGATTTTGCGGAAGGGATGAAAACAGGGCGTTATGATATGTTCTGTCAGGTTCTTGCGGGTACGCCCCCGCGCAGCAAAGTTGCCTACTTTACGGAGCCGCTTTGGCATGAAGGCTTTTATGTTTACACAAGAGCTGGAGAAAAGAAGCGTTTTCAGACAAAGGCTGATATTAATGATCCTTCCACGACTATTATTGGGATTGATGGCGAGATCTTTCAGCTTCTGGGACGTAAATATTTTCCAAAAGCGAAAGAAATGTCTCTTCCTAATATGACAGCACCGTCTGACCTTTTTATGTCGGTGGCGACAGGTAAGGCAGATATCGTATTTCACGGACATGTCACTTATTCGCGCTATGCCAAGAACAACCCTAGTCAACTTGTTCGAGCGCTTAATGAACCGATTATTGTTTTGCCGTGCAGTTTAGCCCTTCCTCTTGGGGACAATGAGCTGCAACAAATGATGAATTTGACGTTTGAGCAATTATATCGGGGCAACATCATTCAGGATATTTTGGCCAAGTACCATCTTCCCGAAGATGTTGTTTTCCGTAGATATTTACCATATGTTGTGCCGAAATAGGGTGCTTCTGCCTTCGAGAAAAAGCTTGCGCTTAGCAAGGTAGTATGCCAAAAAACGCCCCTCGCATGTATTTTATGCCTTTTGCTGCCGTAGCTCAGGGGTAGAGCACGTCCTTGGTAAGGACGGGGTCGTAGGTTCAATTCCTATCGGCAGCACCATTATTTGGTCGACAGATCAAAGACTTACCCTCACCTAGGGGGTAGAGCAAGTTCGCAGTTTTGGGAGCACTTTTGCTCCCAAAACGCGATTTTGATCCATTTTGGATAGCCTTTCCCGCGCATAGCCACTGACAGAATCCCTGACGCAGCAGCCTTGCGGTAGCTGACCAGTCGATCCTGCAAAAAAAATTCAATGATAAAGTTCTGGGCTGGGTTGGGTTTGGGTTGGTGCCCTTGCACATGTTGCCTGAGCCAACACATCGACAGCGCCGCGCAAATAGTCCGGTCGGAAATGCGCATATAGCTCAGTCGTCTTTTGCACAGAATGGCCCAGTACCTTGGCTATGAGGAAAAGGTCGACACCTGCCAAGGCCATAAGAGTTCCCGCCGTGTGGCGCAACGTGTGCGGCGTGACGCCCTTTATTCCAGCGCGTTCGCAGGAGCGGCGAAAACCCGTCCTAATATTTTTAACAGGCAGGTTGTTATAATCGATGACACAAGCGCACGCCTCAACGCGCTTCCCCGTTTCTTCACTCAATTTTTTTGCAGCCAGTTCTTGCTTCGCCTTGGTTTCCTGAAGGACTCCATACAACAACTTATTCATTGGAACGATGGCGCGTCGTTTGTTGGTCTGAATGCGGTCTTCAGGGTTTAGGTAAATGATGCGGTTTGCAAAATCGACTTGTTTCCAAGTCAAATCCAACAAAGCCCCTTTTCTCGCCCCTGTGTTTATAGCGAGCTGGATAAAGAGGCGGGTATGAGGTTCCGGCGCGCAGGCAATCAGTTTTTCGATCTCGGCAGGCTCAAGATATCGAGTTTTGTTTTGCCCCATCGGAGGCAAAACAATTTTCGGCGCGGAGGTCAGTCGCCCATTTTCGATCGCGTGGTTGATTGCGGCACTAAGCACGACAAGCTCTCGGCGTATCGTTCCCGTTGATATGGGTTTTTCGTTTATGACAACCTTTTCGCCGTTTTTTGTTTGATAGGTGCGACTTTTACGTATTCGTTGACGCCCATATCGTTTCAAGACCTGTGGTGTAATGCTTGAAACCGTTGCGTCCGGCCCAAAAAACTCTACCAGATTCTCGACCGACCTTGCCGTCAATTCACATGTTGCAAGTTCTGGCCCATGCTCTTGCAGGTACCAACACAGGACAGTTGCGATTAGGTGTTTGTCTGGGGGTTCAATCGGCCTCGGCGTTTCCTCGTCCGCGTGCTCTAGGAGGAACTGTCCGAGCGCTTTTTCAGCTTCGAGGCGATCGCAAGTGCGCGTGCTGCGTCGCCGGACGCGCCGCGAGTCTTCAAACCAGTAAATGTACCAGGCATCTTGGTTGGCTTCTTTTCCGAGCCAAGGCGTTCTTGCTGCTCTCGGCATGGGTTCAATGATCTCCTTAAATAATCTTCAACGTCTTCAATACGAAACCGTAATTGGCTTCCAATTTTGACGAAGGCAAGTCTTCTTTGGTTGCGCAGTCGAATAACAGCACGCGGTTCGATTTGCAGTTTGGCAGCAACTTGTTCGATTGTAAGAACGAGCGGTTCATCGGTCATCATCACCGCCCAGCCACGTAGTCTTCCACCAGCGCCATTGCTGGCGCAGGGTGCGGGAGATGTTGCGATAAAACCGCTCGAACAAACTCATGCCCGCCCCGCTGCACGTTGTTCGGATGGATGCGGCGCGCGCATAGCCAGCGCGATGAAGGCGTTGAGGTGCGCATCTTCGGCGCGCGCGACGGCTTTGTGATAGGTGTCTACGGCGAGTTCGGCCACTTCAAGGGCTTCCTCGGTGCGCCCTTGGCGCACAAGGGTCAGGGTCTCGCGCACGCAGCGATGCGCCATATCCATATAAAGCTGGGAAACAACGGGGATCATGCAATTCTCCTTGGGAATATGGGGCGGACTGGAGCCGCCAATTCCAAGGAACCTATCCAATTAGGCATGGTTTGTCAAGAAAACAGATGAACATATCCGTATTGGATAGGGTCGTTACGCTCTCAGAGCCTTTTTTCCAGGCACTCCTGCATCTTCTTCAGTTTCAGCTTCTGGCGAAGGCAAGGCCGCCCAAAGCATCTCGAAGGTCTGTTTCAGGCCCTTTGCCAGCATGGGCGTGCGTGCCAGAAGGATACGGTCGGGGCCGAGCATCTGCGCGACGGTTGATCCATAGACGACTTGCAGCGGAAGTGGCGTAAAGTTTGCCGGGGCGGTGCGCATGGGCGATGTGGCATCTTTCTTGTGGCAAATCGCGCGATAGGTGAAGCCTGCCTCGCGCAGAGCATTGCAATATTCAACGAGTTCGGGGGCAAAGAGACAAGTTGTGCTGCCGCACAAGAACAAGACTTCCGCTCCTTCCTGGCCGCGTAAATGCGTATGTATGTCCTCGAACATCTGGGCGATGACGTTTTCGCCTTCCAAAATCAAATGATCTTTCTCCCGCAGCGCAACACCGCGCGCGCCGATGAACTCGATCTTTTCGCTGAGATACGAAAGAAGGGCACTTTCCGTCTTTTGCTGCAGTTTGTTTATGCCGCCCAATTCGAATTGGCGGATGGATGTGAGGGAAGCGCCGGACGCGTTTGCAAGTTCATCCTGCGAGATGTTGAGAAGCGCACGAGCGGCGCGGAGCTGGTCTGGGGTGAGTGCCATGTTATGCTTTCCGTATCATTAATGCTCAATTTCGGCATTATTCATGCCGAATGTCAAGATTTTTGTTGATTTTTGCCAAACTTTCAGGCATTCTGCAACCCATGCTTGCTGTTATTTGGTAGCGATCATTGTTTTGCGGAATATTTTAATGAGCAATTCCAATGTTATAGTTTCCCTCGTATTTGAGGAAATGGCCGAGGAAGAAAACCTCTTTTCAACCAACCCACCGCTACTTTTTGTCGGACTTTACCCCTCGATTGATGAAACGCAGGTAAAGATTCTTGAAGGCACCATCATTTCCCGCGCGGAAAGAATCGGGTGCAGCGCCATCCTGTTTCATGAGGCGTTTCTCAATGCGTACCAAATCGAAGAATTGAAAGACTTGCCCCATCGCCATTTTGATGAGGCAATAGATTACCTGATGAGCTTTGCTGGAGCGAACTGAAAGGTCAGTCGACGACGCAAGTAAGCATGTCGTCCACGCGTTCCTTGATTTCGGCCTTTTTCGGCGTCTCGCCTATTTTGCGGCATTTTCTGTAGGTTTTGCACACGACCTTGGCGAGTGTGGCGGGATCGACAGCGGCCCCTTTGCAACGCATCTGGGCGTAGGTGAGAATTTCCCGCAAGAGAACTTCGTCGACGTCTGCATCCGGTTGTTTGACGTCGCTGACATCAATGTCATCGACCAAAGCGGACACGCGAACCTTATAAAATTTTGCCAATTTTTCGAGCCAATCGAGCGTAACGCCGCGTTCGCCTTTTTCGAGACGCAAAATTGTTTGTGGCGTGACCTTAAAATTTTTGGCAACCTCTTCTTGAGTGAAGCCCGCCTGTTTTCTTATGATTTTCAATCTGTTCATGTTCGTTACCCCATCCAATTTGGATGTGCCATCCTATCCGAATTGGATGGGGTAACGCAAATACTTTCTTTTTCCTATCCGAATAGGCCAGATTAATCTTGATTTAACCTATCCTGATAGGATATGTAATCAGGCCATGAAACTGGCTGATTATCTCACAAAGAATAACATCTCCTACGCGGAATTCGCGCGGATGCTTGGCATGGACAGCTCAAGCGCTGCCATGAACGTCTCCCGATATGCCAATGGGAAGCGCCGTCCGCGCCCGGCTATCGCCGATAAAATCGTCGCGGTCACGAAGGGCCGCGTAAAGCACAAGGATCTCTACAGTGTGGAGATCTTCGAATGACCCTTTTCGTCGGCATCGATCCCGGCCTGTCCGGCGCTCTGGCTTTTCGCTTCGGCGAAGAGATGGATGTTCTGGCTATGCCAACACTAACGATCAGCAAGGCGAAGGGGACGCGCCGCGTTCTCGATCTGACGGCTCTTTCCAACATCATCGACGACAAAACGAAGAACGCCGCGCGCGTGAGCGTGTTTATCGAACGCGTTTCCGCCATGCCGAAACAGGGCGTCGCCAGCATGTTCTCGTTTGGCGAGAGCTATGGCGCGATCAAAGGGATCGTGGCCGCTCATTTTCTTCCCATGACGCTTGTGACCCCCGTTGCGTGGAAAGCGAAGCTCAAGGTTTCCAAAAACAAGGACGATGCGCGTTATCGCGCCAGCCAATTGATGCCGCGCTTTGCGCATCTGTGGTCGCGTCGCAAAGACGATGGCATGGCTGAGGCCGCTCTCATTGCATTTTACGGACAAAATTATGGAGGCCTTCAATGAATATTCGCAATTTTCATCCCGCCGCGCTTGATGAAATGGACATCGCCGCGATTGCCGCATTGGCAACGCCCGAGCTGGCTGATCTGATCGAATTGCTCGACAAAGACACAACGCTGCTCAAACTGCGCAAGGACAAGCTCGCCTGCGCGCTAAACCGCAAATACAGCGAAGCGGCGCATAAGGCGCGGCTTGATGCGGGAAAAGATACGGGCGTTGTGCATCTTGAAGACTGCGGCTTTGACGTTGCCGCCGATGTCGGCAAGACCGTCAAATGGGATCAGGCCAAGCTAATCGTGGCGCTGGATTCCATGCCCGCTGAGACGGCCAAGCACTACGCGAAGGCCGAGTTCAAGGTTGACGAGCGCAAATACGCTGCCGCGTCTCCGGACATTCAGAAGATCCTAGCCCCCGCGCGCGCCGTCGTGCCGGGACGGGAGACCTATACCCTCAAACCCAAGAACAAGGCGTAACATGACTTTTCAGATCATCACCGCCGATCAAAGACTGGCCGAAAAGCGCGGCATCAAAGGCTGCATATTCGGACGGTGGAAAATCGGCAAGACCAGTTTGCTCTGGACGCTCGATGCGGCCAAGACGCTCTTCATCGATTTGGAAGCTGGCGATCTGGCCGTAGAAGGCTGGGCTGGCGACACGATCCGCCCACGCACATGGCAAGATTGCCGCGACTTTGCGGCCTATATCGGCGGCCCCAATCCGGCCTTGCGAGACAACCAGCCCTACAGCCAAGCGCACTATGATCACGTTTGCAGCCAGTTCGGCGACGCAGCGGCGCTCGATAAATACGACACAATCTTTGTCGACAGCATAACGGTCGCGGCGCGTCTTGCTTTTCAATGGTGCACCGGTCAGCCCGAAGCCATCAGCGAAAAGACGGGTAAACCGGACACGCGCGGCGCTTACGGTCTGTTGGGCCGCGAGATGATCGGCTGGCTCACGCACCTTCAGCACACACGCGGCAAGAATGTCTGGTTCGTCGGGATCCTTGATGAAAAAACGGACGATTTCAATCGCCGCATCTACCTGCCGCAGATCGACGGCAGCAAGACGGGGCTTGAGTTGCCCGGCATCGTCGACCAAGTCGTCACGATGGCCGAGATCAAGGCTGACGACGGATCCGCCTATCGCGCTTTTGTCTGTCAGGCGCTGAACCCGTGGGGTTTTCCAGCGGGCGACCGCAGCGGACGCCTCGCCATGATCGAGGAACCGCATCTTGGGCGGCTCATGGACAAAATCAGGCAACCTCTCACAAAGATGGCATCGGAACGACTGGAGTTTTGCAGGCCACAGCCGACCGATGCCGAAACCCCCGCAAATGTCGTTCAACAAGCACAGGAGTAAAAAGACATGTACCAGAACCAAGGGATGGACTTCAACGATGCCGGCCAACAACAGGTTGGCGAGCTTATTCCGGCGGGCACAATCGCCAAAGTCGTCATCACCATTCGCCCCGGCAGCGCGGGCCAAGGCGGCTGGCTGACCCGCAGCAACACGAGCGACGTGGAATATCTGAATTGCGAGTTCACAGTTCTCGAAGGCCCGTTTGCTAAGCGCAAGTTCTGGCAGAACATGACCGTTTCCGGCGGCAAGGTCGACGAGCGCGGTCAATCCAAGGCGTGGGGCATCACGAAAGCGGCCCTGCGCGCCATGCTGGACAGCGCCTTCGGTCTTGATCCCGACGATGACAGTCCCGCATCGAAACAAAAACGCATTACGCAGGATTGGGGCGCGTTCAACGGCCTGCAGTTCGTTGCCAAGATCGGCATCGAAAAAGGCAAGGACAACTATGCCGACAAAAACCGCCTGCAGTTCGTCCTGACGCGCAAGAATCCCGAATACGCTGGTGTCATGTTCGGCGCGCAGACGGGATATGCGCAGCAGCCTGCGCAAGCGCCGCAGCAGATGCCCGCGCAGTCGCAACCTCAGCAACAGCCCCAACAGCAGCAAGGAACGCCCAATAGCAACGTCCCGACCTGGGCGCGCTGATCCTCGTTTTTTTGTTTGTTTAAGGGTGTCCGATGCTCCTCCGGCCACGACAGAAGATTTTTGTCGAAAATTGCGTCGCTGCGCTGAAGCAGCGGCGCAATACGCTCGGCGTTGCCCCGACAGGTGCTGGCAAAACCATCATGCTGTCGGCGGCGACGGGCGATATCTTGCGCGAAACGGGCGGCAAGGCCGCGATCCTTGCCCACCGCGACGAATTGACGGCGCAAAACGTCATGAAGTTCGCGCGAGTAAACCCCGCTATCAGCACGTCTATCTTTGACGCGAACAGCAAATCATGGCGTGGCCGCGCGACCTTCGCCATGGTTCCGACCTTGGCGCGCTCCGATAATTTATCCTGCATGCCGCCGCTCGATCTTCTCGTGATCGACGAGGCTCATCACGCCGCGGCCGAGAGCTATCGCCGCATCATCAATGAAGCCAAAGGGAAAAACCCGGATGTCTTGATCTTTGGCCTAACCGCCACGCCCAATCGCGGCGACAAAAAGGCTCTACGTCCCGTATTCGACAATGTCGGCGATCAGATCAGACTCACGGAGCTTGTCCAGTCCGGCCACCTTGTGCCGCCGCGCACATTCGTGGTCGATGTCGGCGTGCAGGACGAACTGCGGCAGGTGCGTAAGACCGCGATAGATTTCGACATGGCGGAAGTGGCTGCGATTATGAACCGTCCGGTTGTGACGGATGCCGTCGTCAAGCATTGGCAAGAAAAGGCAGGTGATCGCAAGACCGTCGTTTTTTGTTCAACCGTTGAACATGCGACGAATGTGACTGAGACGTTTAACCGCTCTGGCATTGAAGCCGTGCTCGTGCACGGAGACATGGCGCATAGCGACCGCCGCCTCACGCTCGCCCGATTTCAGCAAGGCAGCGCGCGCGTGATCGTCAACGTGGCCGTGTTGACTGAAGGCTGGGATTACCCGCCTACATCATGTGTCGTTCTGCTTCGTCCAAGTTCATACCGCTCGACCATGATCCAGATGGTCGGGCGCGGCCTGCGCACCATCGATCCCAAGGAACATCCGGGCGTCATAAAAACGGACTGCATTGTGCTCGACTTCGGCACGTCCACGCTGATGCACGGGAGCCTTGAACAGGACGTAAATCTGGACGGCAAAACCGTTCAGGGCGAAGCGCCTACTAAAGATTGCCCCGAATGCGGCGCAACGGTTCCTCTGTCCGCGCAGGAATGCGCTTTATGCGGTTATGAATTCCCTGTCTGCAATCCGATCGGCGAGATCGGCCTTGGCGGAGAGCAATTACCGCTTGAAGATTTTGCCCTGACGGAAATCGACCTTCTCAAGCGCAGCAGCTTCCGGTGGATCGACCTGTTCGATGATGACGCGGCGTTGATGGCCTCCGGCTTTTCGGCATGGGCCGCGATCTTCTGGCTCGGTGGTTATTGGCATGCCGTCGGCGGGTTCGAGCGCGACGTGCAAATCCTCGGCACAGGCGAGCGCGTCGTCATGATGGCTGTGGCCGACGACTTTCTGAACGAGCGCGAAACAAGCGAGAGCGCCCACAAGACACGCCGCTGGATGAACGAACCGGCCAGTGAAAAGCAACTCGCCTTGCTTGGTGAAACGGCGCGGATGGATTTCAGCATGACGAAGTACCGCGCGTCTTGCCTGCTCAATTTTCGTTTCAACAAAGGACGCATTCGTCAATTGGTCGAAAGCGCCATCGGACAAAGGGAAGCCGCGTGAAATGGTGCGCCATTTGTTACAGCGAACAACGCGGGTTCGGCTTTATGCCCGCCCTGATCGGACAACCCAAGAAACCCGCGCGGCGTTTCTGCTCGATGCTCTGCCTCGATTTTTATGCACGATTGTTCAAGGAGTCGGGCGGCATGATTGATATGACAGATTTTGAACGAGCCTCCATCAACGCTTGCCTCAAGCCGCTCGGCGAATGCGTGGCCGAGATCGGCATGGACAAGCCGCTTTCCGCCTACAGCAAGGAACAGGTTCTCACGTTGATCGAGGTTGTCGTCACGGCCTACCAGGACGCCATGCGCAAAGGCAGTCCGGAGGTGCCGTTTTGATGCTCGACTTCAACCACGGCTCCGAACGCGCTGCGCAGGATGCGCGTGCGCTTCCTCTCGCTGTGCGGATCAACGAGTTGGTCGACACTGCCCTGATCGCCGAACGGCAGAAGCAGCCGCGCCGCGAATATCTGGGCGCGTCCATGCTTGGCGATCCTTGCTCCCGCCGCATCCAGTATGAATATGTCGGCGCGCCCAAGGATCAGAGCAAGGATTTCAACGGACAGACCCTGCGCATTTTCGACGCCGGACACCAATTCGAGGCTTTGTCCGTCAAGTGGTTGCGCGGTGCCGGGTTCGATCTGCGGACGGAAAAAGCGGATGGCGGGCAATTCGGCTTTTCGGTCGCCAAAGGGCGCATCAAAGGCCACATTGACGGCGTGCTCGTCGGCGGGCCGTCATGGTTTTTCTATCCCTCCCTTTGGGAACACAAAGCGATTAAGGACAAAAGCTGGCAAGATCTGGCCAAGCGCGGGCTTGCGATCTCCAAACCGCTTTATGCGGCGCAGGTCGCTCTCTATCAGGGTTACATGCCCGATCTGGCGCGTTGTCCCGCACTTTTCACGGCGCTCAACAAGGACACGCAGGAACTTTATCACGAGCTTGTGTCTTTCGACGCCTCGCTAGCGCAAAGCACGAGCGACAAGGCCGTCAACATTCTGCAAGCTACAGATGCCGGACAGCAACTGCCACGCATAGCGTCCAATCCAGATTTTTACCTGTGCCTGTGCTGCCCCTACGCAAAGAGGTGCTGGCATGGCGCGTGAAGAGCTGGACTTTAACGATGCGCGCCGTCAGGGCCAAGACCAGCGCGACAAGATCGATATTCCCTTGATCAAGGAGCGCATGGCCGACTGCTATCGGCAAATCCTCGACCACCTATTGCCGAACGGCGTTTATGTCGGCGAAGAGTTTCATTGCGGCGACATTTACGGCGCGCCAGGCGAAAGCCTGAAGCTCAGCGTCCGCAAAAACAAGATGGGCGTGGGCGAGGATTTCGCCACGGGCCAGAAGTTCGGCGACCTGATCGATGTCTGGAAGATCGTTCGCCATGAGGACTACACGACAGCGATCCGCAACATCGCCGAGTTTCTGAACATAGCCGAACGCCTGCCTGCGCCGGTTTCAAAAGCGCCGAAGAGCAAAGCGCCGGAGATCGGCCCGCCTGTCGCGCAGTACAATTACACCGACGCTCAAGGCACAATCCTTCTTGTCGTCTATCGGCACGAATATGAGGAAAACGGCCAGCGCAAAAAGACCTTCAGGATATGGAACGCCATCACGCACAAAGCCGAGGCCCCCGCTTCGGGCCGTCCCCTTTATAGGCAACCGGATATCGCAAAGGCGGACGTCGTCGTGCTTGCCGAGGGCGAGAAAGCGGCGGATGCGCTCAACTTTGCAGGCGTTGCGGCCACAAGCGCCGTGTGCGGCTCCAATGCCCCGACCGAAAAAACGGACTGGTCGCCTTTGGCCGGAAAGCGCGTCCTAATCTGGCCGGACAACGATCTGCCGGGCCTGTCCTATGCGCAAAAGGCCGCGCAGGCGGCGCTGTCCGCCGGAGCCAGAAGTGTCGGCATTTTGCCCATTCCGCAAGGCAAGCCCGGCGGCTGGGACGCGGCGGATGCTGCCGCCGAAGGCATGGACATCCGCGCCCATGTCGAGGCCGCGATGCCCGAACCCGTCACGCCGCCCGCCGCCGCCACAATCCCCGCTTATCCTGTCGGGGCCATACTGGACGACGACAGTCCCATGCCGGAAGACCTGATCGCGCCGCGTATCCTGACGCCCAGCGGTCTCGCAGTCTTCGGCGGTGCGCCCAAGGTCGGTAAATCCGACTTTCTATTTTCGCTTCTGGTGCATGCCGCAGCCGGAAGGCCGTTCCTCGGTTTCATTCCGCCACGGCCCCTTAACGTGTTCTGTTTGCAGACCGAAATTGGCTACCACTATCTGCGCGAACGGCTGCATCAGATGGAAATCGATCCGGAAATCCTTCCTCTCGTTCGCAAGAACCTCGTCATCACGCCGCAGGTGCGCCTGATCCTCGACGACAAGGGTGTCGAGATGGTGCGCGAGACGATTGCGCGGCATTTCGATCCGAAACTTCTGGACGTGATTGCCATTGATCCTCTGCGCAACGTGTTCGACGCGGGAGAAAACGGCGGCGAGAATGACAACACGGCCATGCTGAACTTTCTTCAGGATCGCGTCGAGAAGCTGCGTTTTCTCGTCAATCCCGAAGCGGGTGTCATTCTTGCCCACCACACGCGCAAAATCACGAAGCGCATGCTGGAGGAAGACCCGTTTCAGGCTCTGAGCGGCGCTGGCAGTTTGCGCAGTTTCTACACGACCGGCATCATCATGTTCCGCCCCGACGAGAGCCAGAGCGTGCGCGAGCTGATGTTCGAGCTGCGCAATGGCAAGGCAATCCCGTCGAAATACGTCGACAAGATCAACGGCATCTGGCGCGAGGTCGAACACCAGTCCAAGCGCCTCGTCAACAAGGAGCATGGCGAACGTCTCGACAACGAGCGTCGCCGCCGCCATGACGTGATACTGCAGCTCATCTATGACGAAGGCCAGCGGGGACGGCTTTATTCCCCCACGCAGTTCTGCCAGGCCTTCGAAAACAAGGCGGGGCTCGGCGGCTCCCACTCCATCCGCGACCGCATCGATGTGCTGACCACAAAGGGCTACATCAAGTTCAACAAGGACGGCGCTGCCAAAAGCAAGTACGGCATGATGTGCGTCGAGGACATGGAAATCCCGCGCGCGGAGCCGGACGTGGATCCGCAAACCGGCGAGATCACGGACGTGATGATCCCGCTCTTGCCGACGCATTTCAAACAGCCGAACGACGGTGCGATCCTGCCAGTCGAGAACCCCGAAATTTGGGTCTATCACGACGAGGGCGAGCCATGATTTTTGCCCGCAAAAACCCATCCAAACCGGCTGTCATTCTGGGCTTGCGTTTTGTCATTCTGGGTCAGAATGACGTCATTCTAGACGCGGCGTCATTTTGTCATTCTAGAATCCGCATTTGTTTTCATAGTGTTACGGCCCATTTCCAGAATGACACGTCATTCTGCCCGGCAGTCTGGAAATCCGGAAAATTCGCCTTATTTCTCAGCGCGTTATTCCAGAATGACAGAATGACGTTTTCCCACTCTCCCTACGGGAGAGAGAGACGCCTTGCGGCGTTCTCTCCTCCATCGGTCGAGGGAGTCTGCGCGCGGATAGGTTCCGCGACGCCCAAAACCTTTCCCCATTTTCCAATCCCAACTGACAGGAGGTGCATCTCATGATGGCAAACCGGATCAAGGCGCGTGACGCCAACATCTACTGGCAATACTCGCACACAGGTCGCGTCTACGATGTGCGCGTGCGCGACAGGTACGATATCTGTGAAAGCCGCGTTTGTTCGAGCGGCGCTTTCTGGACAGGGTGGCGGCATGCGCACGGCACAAGTCCCGAAACGTTGTTCGGCGAGATGCTGTTCCGCTACGGCTTCACCACGCTTGAGGAAACGCGCATCGCGCTCCTGCAGTTCGCCAAGATCGACAACTGCCAATGGGCACGCGACATGCTGGAGGGCAAGACCTACGGGAGGGTCGCATGAGCCCCCGCGCCAAGAAGACCGTGTCCGACGTCGCAGATCGGATTGAGCAAGCGGCGCACACGATGCGCAAGCTGCCCAAGGTCACCGTGCAAGGATACTTCAATGCATGGCCTCCAATCGTCCGCGAAGCGATGGAAGCGTATGGCTGGGAGGACGCGCATGTCAGACCCGGCCCGCCCACGGCTCACCAGATCACCGAAATGGACGAGGTCATGCTATGGCTCATGTGGCTGGAGCGCGAGGAAGTGCGCCTCGTTTGGCTGCGGGCCAACGGCATTCGCTGGAAGCGCATGTCGCTCGAGCTGGGCTGGTCGGTGCGCAAGCTGCAGTACGATTGGCGAATCGCGCTCGTGAAAATCGTGCATCGATTGAGCAATCCGAAGGAGAAAATCACGCTTCCATACAAGCGACGCATCCAAGGCGGATAGGCAAAAATGCGCACGCGTTCTTTAAGCGATTCAATTTATTGATAAACCCCATGCGCATTTTAGTTCTGCGTCGTTTGCGCATTTTCTGCCAGACTGCACGGCATGATCGGGAGACGAGCGGGTCCTCCCTCGGCCCCAACGTATGCTGGCGGCAAGAGCGCAGGACTTCGCTACATGTAGGGGTTGAAAGCGGGAAGCCGCCCCACAGGTTGTGGTTTCGAGCGTAACCCAATTATCTCATGGAAAACAAAGAGTTAAATCGCCCCGTGGAGGCGGATTCCTGCCTGGACTCCTGACAAAGGGAAGCCAGCTTTTCCTAACAACAGAGGTTTGATTTGAATGGTCTGGCTTTACCTGCCGCCGGAGGCGATTTCGCGTGCCCAAAAGGGCGCGCGTTGTTCGGCCTCTCGCTCTGCGCGGGCGCAGGCGGGCTCGACCTCGGCCACCATCTCGCCGTCCCCGGCTATCGAACTGTTTGTTACGTCGAGCGGGAAAGCTATGCCGCATCCACTCTCGTGGCGCGGATGGAAGACAAGGCCTTGGATCGCGCGCCTGTCTGGGACGACGTTGCGACCTTCAACGGCAAAGCGTGGCGCGGCGTGGTGGATATCGTCCACGGCGGCTATCCATGCCAGCCGTTCTCCGTCGCTGGACGCAAGCTCGGCGACAAAGACCCACGCCATCTCTGGCCGCACATCGCGCGGATCGTCCGCGAAGTCAAACCGCCCGTCTGCTTCTTCGAAAATGTTGGGGGACATCTACGACTGGGATTTGAACAAGTCCACGATGACCTTCGAGCAATGGGTTACCGCGTTAAGGCGGGCTTGTTTACAGCGGCAGAAGTTGGCGCGCCGCACAAGCGCGAGCGGCTCTTCATCTTGGCTTACGCCGAGGGCGCAGGAGAGCGGCGAAAAGCAGGACACGTTCCTCAAGCGCAACGGCGACAGGACGGATCGTTGCTTCGGGTCTCTGACGGCGCAATCGGCGTCATGGCCGACGCCTCGGGCGCACGAGCCGGGCAGCACAAGTTTGGATCACGGGATCAGTCTGACCGAAGCCAGCAAATACTGGCCCACGCCGCGCGCCTGCACCGGCAAGCGTTCGAGCGGTTTGAACCGGAGCGAGATGATGCGCCAGTGGGCGACGCCGACGGCGCGGGACTGGAAAGACGGCGTTCTCGTCGACAGCAAAGCGAAGACGCGGAGCAACCTTTCCCGCCAGGCCCCGAGGACGAGGCTGGGTGGCAGCGCTATCTCGAACGCGCCTCGCACCTTGAACCCGCTGTTTGTCGAGGCGCTGATGGGCTGGCCAACAGGGTGGACAGGCTCCGACTTTGCGGCAACGGCGTGGTTCCGTTGGTCGCGGCTTATGCGTTTTGCACTTTGGCAAATCAGGCTATCAAAGAACACGGATCAAAATGACCTCTTCGACATTGCATAATATCGCAAGCAAGATTGAGCTTTGGGATATCGACAAGCTCGTGCCTTATGCCAACAACCCGCGCACCCATTCAAAAGAGCAGATAGGCAAGATCGCGGCCAGCATGATGAAGTTCGGATTTGTAAATCCGATACTCGTGGATGCATCCGCTGAAATTATCGCAGGGCACGGACGGCTTCAGGCCGCTAAGCATCTCGGACTTGAGCGCGTGCCTGTCATTGTGCTCGACCACCTAACCGAAGAAGAAAAACGCGCCTATGTCATCGCCGACAACCAGCTGGCTCTTGATGCTGGATGGGATGATGGTCTTTTGAAAACGGAGCTGGCAGCGCTTGCATCGCTCAATTTTGATTTGTCTGTGATTGGTTTTTCAGACGAAGAGCTTGCCGATCTGTTGGGAGACGCGGAAGGGGCCGAAGGCAACACGGATGACGATGCCGTTCCAGAAGCGCCAGTAGAACCGAAGACAAAGCCCGGTGACGTTTATGTTCTGGGCAACCATCGTTTGCTCTGTGGCGACAGCACCGTCCTAGCCAATGTTGAAAAGGTTCTTGATGGCGCTTTGGCGGATATGGTGTTCACGGATCCTCCCTACAATGTGGATTACGGCAATACGGCCAAGGACAAGTTGCGCGGCAATGACCGCAGGATCATGAACGACAATCTGGGCGAAGGGTTCGAAGCGTTCCTTTAC
>JBFXDW010000009.1:0-30187 GCA_050180745.1 Bdellovibrionales bacterium
CCAAAATGCGGTACGATGGCGATAACTATTTCTTTGTCAACACACTTGATGGCATTATGAAGATGCATCCTACCTTACCGAAATTGATTGGTACGGATGTTCGAGAGCTAAAGGACGCGAAAGGAGAGCCCTTTTTCCATCAGATGATCCTTCTCGCCAAAGAAAAAGGGACTGCTTCTTATTCTTATTCATGGCCTCCAGGCGATAACGCCAAAACAAAGATATCCTACGTTATGACTGTTCCTCAATGGAACTGGATGGTTGGCAGCGGCACTTTTACGGAAAAAGTTGATAATGAGGTTCGGCAGGCAATCTACGAAATGGCTACAATAGGTTTTGTTGCGTTAGTGATTGCCGTTATCGTCGCAACTCTCATCGGTCGGAGTATATCTAAACCGATCCTCTCTCTAACCAAAAGCATGCAAGAACTCGCTTCGGGCAATCTTGATATAGAGATTGAAATACGTGACCAGAATGATGAAGTTGGAGAGATGGCTGCCACGGTACAAGTCTTCCAAGATAATGCACGCCAAGTTGAGAAACTCAAGAAAGAACAAGCGGAAACGGAAGCACGTGCAGTAGCTGAAAAGAAAGCCGCCATGCGTAAAATGGCTGATGACTTTGAAGAAAGCGTAGGAAAGATTGTGAGTGTTGTTGCATCAGCATCGACCGAGCTCCAATCAAGTGCACGCAATTTATCTGAAATGTCAGACCAAACAAGCCAACAAACTGCAGCTGTTGCAGCAGCAACAGAAGAGGCGTCATCGAGCGTACAAACAGTCGCCTCCGCCGCTGAAGAACTTTCGGCATCTATCAGCGAGATCAATCGGCAAGTTGAGGAATCGAGCCGTGTTGCCTCTCATGCTGTTGATGAAGTTCAAGCGACGGATAAAACCGTTTCGACGCTTTCAGAAGCGGCTAATCAAATTGGTGATGTTGTTAAATTGATCCAAGACATTGCCGAACAAACCAACCTTTTGGCCCTTAACGCAACGATTGAAGCCGCCCGCGCAGGAGAAGCAGGAAAAGGCTTTGCTGTTGTGGCTTCGGAAGTCAAAAATCTGGCCACACAAACAGGGCGCGCAACAGAGGAGATATCAAAGAAGATTGTCACTATTCAGGAAGTTTCTGCCGACTCTGTCAAAGCGATCAGAAGCATTGGCGCAACGATTGAGAATATCGACGGAATCACCAAAACCATTGCTGGCGCTTTACGACAACAAAATGAAGCTACACAAGAAATCTCTAACAATGTGCAGCAAGCTTCAGCTGGAACAAGCGAAGTCTCGAGCAGCATTGTTAATGTGACTCATGCCGCCAAGGAGTCTGGGAATGCTGCAAACGAAGTTATGAATGCTGCGACAGAGCTCTCGACTCAATCTGAGACCCTGCGTCGTGAGATCGACAAATTCATGAACACAGTTCGCAACGGATAGTCGAAGTACTTTGGGTATAGATAGAGAAACGCGTAGAGAAAAAAGATTCAGAATCTGCCCTTGGGTGTGTTAGAGAAACACCAACACACCCAAGAAGATTAAGTACAAAAAAAGGATCTTTTTTATGCCTCATCTCATTCTGGTCCGCCACGGAAATACCTTCAGCAAAGAAGATATCTGCACATGGGTTGGTGCGCGGACTGATTTGCCCCTAACAGCAGCAGGAGAAGATCAGGCCCATGCTATAGCAGCCATGTTGGAAAGCTCTTATTTCCCTCTTGGCGGCATCATCACAGGGCCCTTACTGCGCACCCGCCGCATGGCCGAGATTGTTGCAAATAGAGCAAAGAATGTTTATGTCCTTGACGAAAAGCTAACGGAAATAGATTACGGTTTTTGGGAAAACAAGTCTTCTGAAGAAATTAAGATGGAGTATCCGGATCTTCTAGATGCATGGGAAAACAACGGCACATGGCCAGAAGACATGCATTGGGTCCCTTCAGAAGATAAGCTCAGACGCAACATAGATGTCTTCTTAAAAGAACAACATAAAATTCTGGGGACACCAGAATCACTCAACCGTGTAGCCATCACAAGTAATGGCATCTTGCGCTTTGTCTATAATCACCTGACAGGCCATGCTCCAGGCTCAGAGGCCAAGGTTAAAACAGGCCATTATTGTGTACTCACACCGACAGAAACGGGCTGGGATATATTAGAATGGAATAAAAAACCAGAATAAGGTCCATAAAACCCTGCCAGCTCTCACCTATCTGATTGACTTATGCTCAAAAAATTGGTCTTGTTGCACGCTTGAACGACTGACCCATTGTTAGCCCTTCTTATTAACCCTTCTTACGGGAGACTCTTATGAAGTTTGTAAAATATGGTCTAGCGACTACCATCTTTGGCCTTCTCCTTTCTTTAGCCGCACCTTCCTATGCCGAGACAAGCCTATCTGGCGCACAAAAGAAAGAAGTTGAAGACGTTGTTCGCACGCTCTTATTGGAAAAAGAGCCTGACCTTATCATCAAGGCAGCAGAAGAGATGCAAAAACGTGCTGAGAAAGAGTCACGCGAACAAGGCGCAAAGGCAGTCCAAGAAAGCCAAAAAGAGCTTATCAACGATTCTGATGATCCAGTTATAGGAAACAAAAAAGGCGACGTAACGATCGTTGAGTTCTTCGATTACAATTGTGGCTACTGCAAAGTTGTACTACCGACCTTGCAAGAGCTCATTAAGAAAGATCCCAAGGTTCGTATTGTCATGAAGGAATATCCTATCTTGGGTAATACGTCTGAGTACGCCGCCAAAGCGGCATTAGCTAGCGTCAATCAAAATAAGTATATGGCCTTTCATGATGCGCTGATGGGCAACAAACAGCACCTGACAGAGGCTCTTGTTATTGGCATCGCCAAACGCGCAGGTCTTGACACCGACAAGCTCAAAAAGGACATGGAAAGCGACAAGATTGCAAAGATCATCAGCAAGACTCGCGATTTAGGAGAAAAAGTCGGTGCACGTGGCACCCCTACATTTATCATTGGAGGAAAAATCTTCCCAGGCGCGGTTCCTCTTGAGCAAATGCAAGAAGAGATCAAAAAGATTCGTGACGAAAAGAAAAAGAAATAGTAAGGACCATCCCATGAGTAAATTTGACCTCGACATTGAGGCCGTAGAGAAGCTTGCGAACCTGCTTTCTGAAACGGGACTTAGTGAAATAGAATATGAGGAAGGCGATAAGCGCATTCGTTGTGTCAAACACGAGGCACAGGTGCAAATGGTGGCCGCGGCACCTCTTGCACCGATCGCCCCGCAAGCACAAACGGTTGCACCAGAAACGCCAGCTCTATCGGGGACTCCTGTAACGGCACCTATGGTTGGCACGGTATATATGGCTCCAGAACCGGGAGCCGCGCCTTTCATCAAAGTTGGCGACAGAATCAAAGAAGGAGAAACTCTCCTCATCATCGAAGCTATGAAGGTTATGAACCCGATTAAGGCTCCGCAAAGTGGTGAGATCAAGGAGATATTTGTCTCAGACACCAAGCCTGTCGAGTTCGGTGAGATACTGCTGACGATTGCCTAAGGGGAAACGAGTTTGTTCGAGAAAGTCCTGATCGCCAATCGCGGCGAAATTGCTTTACGCATCCATCGCGCCTGTCGTGAAATGGGTATCCGCACCGTGGCCGTACACTCAACTGCTGACGAAGACGCTATGCATGTTCGTCTAGCGGATGAAAGCGTGTGTATTGGCCGACCAGCAGCCAAAGAAAGCTACCTCAATGTTCCGGCAATTCTAACAGCCGCAACAATAACAGGCGCGGACGCAATTCATCCTGGCATTGGCTTTCTTTCCGAAAATGAAGGCTTTGCTGACATGGTGGAAGAACACGGCTTTGCCTTTATCGGCCCCACAGCTGAACATATTCGTCAGATGGGTGATAAGGTTACGGCCAAGCAAACGGTTAAAGCTTTGGGGCTGCCAACCGTACCGGGCTCTGCTGGCGCTGTGGATACGCTTGAGGAAGCACGCATTATCGCACAAGAAGCGGGATATCCGGTGCTCATCAAAGCTTCCGCAGGTGGTGGCGGCAAGGGCATGAAGGTCGCAAAAAATGCGGAAGGACTTGAAGAAGCCTATAAGCTCGCACGCGGAGAAGCACGTGCCGCTTTTGGTAATGACGAAGTGTATATGGAGAAATATCTCTCTAACCCTCGTCATATCGAAGTCCAGCTCATCAGCGATACGCATGGCAACGCGGTTCATTTTGGTGAACGCGATTGCTCTTTGCAACGCAACCACCAAAAAGTGATCGAAGAAGCGCCCTCGCCCGGATTGAATGCCTCAGAACGGGAAACCATCGGCACGATTGCAGCCAGCGTTGTACGTCGCATGGGCTATCGCGGTGTGGGAACGATGGAGTTCTTGTACGAGAATGGGGAGTTTTTCTTCATCGAGATGAACACACGGCTTCAAATTGAACATACAATCTCAGAGATGATCACCGGCATTGATTTGGTGAGAGAGCAAATCCGCGTCGCCGCAGGTTTGCCGCTGAGTTTCACTCAGGATGATATCAAATTCACAGGCCACGCGATTGAGTGCCGGATCAATGCCGAAGACCCGGAGAATTTCATGCCCTCGCCGGGAAAGATCATGAACTTCCACCCACCGGGAGGCCTTGGCGTTCGCGTCGATAGTGCTATTTACGAGGGCTATAACATACCGCCTTATTACGACAGCATGATTGCCAAATTGATCGTACATGGCTCGACACGGAATGAGTGCCTGTTACGGCTGCGGCGGTGTTTAGAGGAATTTGTGATCGGCGGCGTGAAGACGACGCTCCCGCTCCATCGCCGGATCATCGGCGAGCAAGCCTTCCTCAATGGCGATTATGACATCCACTGGCTGGAAAAATTCTTAGGGTTATAAAACCTCTATTTCTTTAAACCAAAAAGATTCCTGAACAATCCAGACCATTGTGAAGGGGGCTTGTCGGGAAGATCTTGGCTAAAGCCGCGTACACCGATACTGGCTTTCTTACCGTCTTTCTCAACGATGGCCCCTTGACCCTTGGGAAGTTCTCCCGTTGCCCTCATCTTATCAACTCTTATCACAAGAGCACTACATTGTTGTTGCAACGCTTTAACCGCATCTGCGGCCTCTTGAGCACGCGCCATCATTTGACGCCCTGCGTTATACGCTTGGGCTTGGGCTTCATCTGAAGGAGGAGCCTCCAGCATATTGTTTAGCTTGTCAATTTCATGGGCGCCATAAACGAGTAAACCATTTTTCCATACGCCAGCAACCAGCGGCATATATCCCTCATAATCTTGCACCGCAACAAGAGCGCGCTGACCTTTAACCCGTGTAGCAAGTAAAGCCGCATCGGCTTCGGCCATCCAAACCGTCGTATCCCCATTCGGGGATATGCCATAGCCATAGCTGCCATCGGGACGACATGCAAAATAGCCATCCTTGATATCATTTCCACTACGCACATAGTACATGTTAGGCTTATCAGGATCCAAAGGAGCATCCGCTGGTGGCGGAAGCGGAACCATGGGACCATTCGCCCCCACAGGCTGGGCACTTTTCTGCCCGGTACAGCCCTGCAACACACAAGCAGCCGCAACAGCCAAACTGAATAAAGTGCGAATAGGTTTTTTCATAAGTTTCATAATATGAATCCCTTTTATACCTAAAAAAATGAAAGTTGCCCATTGTAGCACGAAAATCCTTAAAAAATAAAATAATTTCAGAAATATGCTTAAATATCAACGGGAAGGAAAATATCTGAAGGACCGCACACTTTGCCCTTGTTATCAAAACCTAAACCTATTAGAACAAATAAAGAACGTTTAACTTTGATTCTTTTGCTATGACAAGTCTATCTTCTTTTACCATTCTTCTTGTTTTTTGTTGCGGGGCGATCCTCGGCGCAGGGCTGATGCGCATGGCATTACGTTCGCGCAAAAATATGACTGCTGAGCTTAGCGATATGTTTAAAGCACTGGCCTCAGATACGCTGCACCAGAACAGCGCCACCTTCTTGCAACTCGCAGAAAGCAAACTGAAAGAACGCGAACAAGCCGCCACCAATACGCTCGACAAAAAGACGGTTGCCATAGATGCCATGATAAAGCCCGTCTCGGAAACGCTGAAAAAGATGGACGAGCAAATCCAGAAAATGGAAATCAAACGCGAAGGAGCCTATCGTGAGCTTGCGGAAATGGTTGCCTCCAGCCGTGAGACCCAGACCATGCTGCGCAATGAAACCAGCCAGCTTTTGCAAGCTCTGCGCGCTCCTACTGGCCGAGGCCGCTGGGGCGAGCTTCAACTACAACGCATTCTTGAGATGACGGGAATGTCCGAGCATGCTTGCGACTTCACCACACAAACGACCTTTGCAGGCGAAGATAACAACATCCGACCCGATGCCATTGTATCTCTGCCAGGAAATCGGTGCGTCATTATCGACAGCAAGGTGCCTCTTACGGCCTATCTTGATTTTGTTCAAAGCAATGACGATACAGGCCGCGCAGATGCGCTGAAACAGCATGCGCGCCAGCTCAAGGATCATATCAAAACGCTTTCGGCCAAATCATATTGGGAAAAGGTTGAAGGCACGCCTGCCTTCGTCGTTTTGTTCCTACCGGGCGAACATTTTCTTTCCGCCGCGCTGGATGGAGATAATGGGCTCATGGAATATAGTGCGAAGAACCAAATCGTACTAGCAACGCCTATGACTCTCATTGCATTGCTGCGGACCGTGGCCTTGGGCTGGCGACAAGAAGCTTTACAGGAAAATGCACGAAATATCGCGGCGCTGGGGGGGAAACTCCTCTCTTCCTTGGAAGTCTTTTCAAAACATTTTGGCCAGCTCGGCAAAACGCTCAGCACCACAGTCGAGCATTATAACCGCTCTATCGGCTCACTCGAGCGAAACGTCTTGGTTAAAGCCCGTAAACTCGCCGAATATGGGGCGGGATCAGGCGAACATGAGCTTGAAGCCCCTGCTCCACTTGAAAAAGAACCACGGCTTACGATCGTAGAAAGCACAGAAGAGGATGAAGAAGCCCCTGAAAAAACACTAAAAATCGCGAAAACAAATCAGGGCTAGTTGTTTTCTGAGGCTTTTTCAGATACATAAGAAGCATGGCATTATTAGAAATAAAAACTGTTCCCGACCCAGTCTTACGTAAAAAGGCACTTCCTGTCGAAACCATCGACAAGGAAGTAAAAACCTTTTTAGATAATATGCTGGAGACCATGTACACCGATGGCATTGGCTTAGCGGCCAATCAGGTTGGCGTATTAAAACGTGTTATTGTGATCGATATTTCAGAATCGCGTAATGGCTCGGAAGCCTTACAAATGATAAATCCAGAGATTATTTGGGAGTCCAAAGACGACTTCACCTATCGTGAGGGCTGCCTTTCGGTGCGGGCTTTTGCGGACGATAGCAGCTCTGAACTCTATGCAAACGTAACCCGCCCCGCTAAAATCCGCGTCAAATATCTCGACCGCGATGGAGCCACACAAGAGCTTGAAGCTGAGGGCTTATTGAGCCAATGCATCCAACATGAAATAGATCATCTGGATGGTATTTTGTTTATCGACCATATCTCTGCACTAAAGAGAGGCATCATCATGCGCAAAATCGAAAAAATAAGGAAAGGAAGTAAATAAATAGGATTTAGGATTTAGGATTTAGGATTCAGAGGAGGATTAGTTTTTATACCCAAAACAGTTCAAGAGTTGGAAAACGATTCCTCAAAAAATCGTCATTCCCGCGACCTGTCGCGCCGACTTGTCTTGCCGAAGCTCCGAAGGAGCGTAGGCAGAAGCTACAAAGTAGCGTAGGGGGAAGGCGGGGATCCATCTCCTGCAAGAGAAGAGGGACGAAAGATACAGAAGAAAGAGCCATTGTTTGATTTGATAACAATCAACGGCTTTCTTTTCTGCAACAACCTTTTCACTTCACCTATCGGTGATGGATCCCCGTTTTCACGGGGATGACGGGGATAGTGTGAAAGGCAAAGAGAGGATACAAAGTTAGTCTCTCCCTGAATGCTAAATGCTGAATCCTGAGTCCTGAATCCTGAATGCTGAATGCTGAATCCTAAATGCTAAATCCTGAATGCTGAATCCTAAATCCTGAATCCTGAGTCCTGAATCCTGAATGCTAAATCCTCCTATTACCTGACAAATGACACCTTATCGCATCATCTTTATGGGAACGCCTGATTTTGCCGTTCCAGCGTTACGCGCTCTTCATCACGCAGGGCACAATCTTGTGTCTGTTTACTGCCAACCGCCGCGCCCTGCTCATCGTGGACAGAAATTACAAAAAACGCCCATCCACCTTGCCGCTGAGGATCTAGGCCTCCCTGTCCACACACCCCAAACTTTACGCAATCAAATAGCTCAACAAGAGCTTGCCGCACAAAAACCTGACCTTATCGTGGTAGCCGCTTATGGCCTTATCCTGCCGCAAGCTGTTCTGGATATTCCCCCAAAAGGCTGCATGAACATTCATGGCTCCCTTTTGCCACGCTGGCGCGGCGCAGCCCCCATTCATCGCACTATCTTAGCGGGTGATCAGGAAACGGGCATCACGATCATGCAAATGGATGCCGGATTAGATACAGGCGATATGCTGCTAAAGGGGGCAACAAAGATTGGCCCCCAAGACACTTCACAGACTATCCACGACCGCCTGTCGGATATGGGAGCAGAACTCATAGTCAAGGCCGTTGCACTGGCTCAAAAAGGAGACTTGGTGCCTGAAGCACAACCCCAAGAGGGCGTTACTTATGCCGAGAAACTGGCGCGTGAAGAGGGCCTTATAGATTGGTCCCAGAAAGCAACTGATATCGAAAGGAAAATACGCGCCCTCACCCCATGGCCCAGCAGCTTCTTTAAGCATGGTGAGGAAACAATCAAAGTTCTTGAGGCAAAAATTATTCCAACCTTATCTGCTCCGCCCGCCACATTGCTTGACGATCAATTGACAATCGCGTGTGGCAAGGATGCATTGCGCCTGTTACAAGTTCAACGTGCGGGAAAAAAACCAACGGATGGGGCCTCCCTATTACGCGGCATGAGGCTCGAGAAGGGGCATGTCTTTTCATGACGCAGCGTTCCCTCTTGTCAAAATTTCTAGGGTCTGTTTTTGAGTTATCCCAACCAATCATCGTCATACCGGACAAGCGAACCTGCCACTCGCTGAAAGAGACATCGTTTTTTCAATTTGACTGACAATGCCGTCAGCGAGTAGGCAGGTGAGCGCTGATCCGGTATCCATCTCCTTATACTGCATTTATGAGGATAAATTGCTATTTTCGGAAATGGATTCCGGCTCTCGTTTTTGCTACGCTCAAACGGGCCGGAATGACAAAAACAGTTAATAATTTAGATTCCCGAACAAGCCTTCAAATAATAAGCGAGTACTAAATGACGCAGCGCTGGAAATTGACAATCGAATATGATGGAAGACCTTTTCATGGCTGGCAGCGTCAGGATGACTCTCTCTCAGTCCAACAAGTCATTGAAGAAGCCATAACTAAATTCTCCGGCGAAACCGCCTTACTCTATGTCGCGGGAAGAACGGATGCAGGAGTCCATGCCCGCGCCCAGATCGCTCATTTTGATCTTGCCCGCGATACAGATGAAGATGAAATTCTCGGCGCTCTCAATTACCATGTAAAACCCCATCCAATCGCCATTCTTGCCGCTGAACAAGTCAGCGAAGAATTCCATGCTCGCTTTCAGGCTCAAGAGCGCAGCTATCACTATCTGATCATCAACCGACGCGCGCCGCTAGCTCTCGAGAATGGCCGTGCATGGCATGTAGCAACTCCACTTGATGTCCAGACTATGCAAAAAGCCGCAGACATACTGATCGGCCAGCACGATTTTTCAACCTTCCGCGCCAGCCATTGCCAGTCCAAGTCACCGATTAAAACTCTGGATGAAGCCACCATTGAACGACAAGGCGAGTTAATTACCTGCTGCTTTAGAGCACGCTCTTTCATGTATCATCAGGTGCGCAATATGGTCGGCACGCTCCAGCTTGTCGGCAGCGGCAGATGGAGCCTTGACGATTTCAGCAAAGCCTTTGATGCCAAGGACCGCTGCAAAGGCGGCCCCACCGCCCCTGCCGATGGCCTTTATTTCTGGAACGTGCGTTATTAAATTTAATCCGCGAAGGGGTCATGCACCAGAATTGTATCCTCACGCTCTGGAGAAGTTGAAACGAGCGTTACAGGCGCTTCTACCATTTCCTCAATACGGCGGATATAATTCACAGCCGCCGCTGGTAACTCCGCCCAGCTTCGGGCGCCACGCGTACTTTCTTTCCAGCCCTTGCAAGTCTCGTAGATAGGCTCTACACGTGCTTGCAGATAGGGATTGCTCGGCAGATGATGGATCTCTTTTCCATCCAACATATAAGCGCGGCAAATTTTAAGCTCATCCATGCCATCCAAAACATCGAGCTTCGTCAAAGCCAGACCGTCTATGCCACCAACTTTCACCGCCTGCCGCACTAGAACCGCATCAAGCCAACCACAACGGCGCTTGCGTCCCGTGACTGTACCAAACTCAAAACCGCGCTCACCAAGACCTTGACCGACCTCGCCCACATCTTCCGTCGGGAAAGGTCCCGAGCCAACGCGCGTCGTATAAGCCTTACAAATCCCCAAAATCCTGCCCAAGAATCTCGGCCCAATTCCAGCGCCCGCCGCAGCTTGGCCTCCAACGATGTTGCTTGAGGTCACAAACGGATAAGTCCCATGATCAATATCGAGCATCGTCCCTTGCGCACCCTCAAAGAGAATGAGCTTACCTTTGTTCTTAACCTCTTCAAGACGCTGCCACACCACAGACGCAAACGGCAAAATACGCGGCGCGATATCCATGACCTCTTTGAAAACATCATCGAGTTTAAGCTCATCCGCGCCATAGCCCCGCAACAGCGCATTATGATGGATCAAAAGATCGTCCAGTTTTTCGCGCACCAAATCAGGCTCGCTCAGATCGCAAAGGCGCAAACCTCGGCGTGCAATTTTGTCTTCATAAGCGGGACCAATACCACGACCTGTCGTGCCAATTTTACGCGCTCCCTTGGCCGATTCACGCGCACGATCAACAAGACCATGCACAGGCAAAATAAGCGGGCAGTTCTCGGCAATAATTAAATTCTCTGGCGTTACCTTCACGCCTTGCTTGCCTATATTTTCAATCTCCGTCAACAGCGCCCACGGGTCCAGCACCACGCCATTACCGATAACAGATAATTTGTTGGGCCGCACAATCCCCGAAGGCAATAAATTGAGCTTAAACGTCTCGTCATCAATCACGAGCGTGTGCCCTGCATTGTGCCCGCCTTGAAAGCGCACCACGACATCCGCGCGCGAGGACAGCCAGTCCACAATTTTCCCTTTGCCTTCATCTCCCCATTGAGAGCCGACAACGACGACATTTTGCATGGATTTTCTCCCGAAGTGATTACGAGCCAACTAACCACAAAACCGCTTGGTTTCAAAGGAATCTTCTTCCTTGGCATTTTCCCGTTTTGTTTGTTATGATGGGGGAACAACCTAAAGTGGAAAACTTAATTTAAATGACTATAAAGCACAAATAAGGCGATCACGGCCACAACTCCCCAGCCGATGCGATCTACATAGCGTTTTAGAGCCTCTTCCATCCGTGGGCCTCCGGCACGCATCAGCCCCGCCACCAGAAAAAAGCGGCTGCCTCGCCCTATAAAAGAGGCCAGCGTAAAGGGCAGAAACGACATAGAGAGCGCCCCTGCGGTAATCGTGAAAACCTTATATGGAATGGGTGAAAATCCAGCCACCAGCACAGCCCAAAAGCCCCACTCCTGAAACCAAGCCACAGATTGGTTATAGGCCTCTCCATAGCCGAACTCATAGATATAAGGCTCAATCCATGAAAAAGCATAAAACCCGATAGCGTACCCCAGCACGCCACCCAATACAGAAGCCAGCGCCGTTAACGCCGCAAGAAACCATGCACGATCCCGCCTAGCCAAACACATGGGCGCCAGCATCACATCCGGCGGAATAGGAAAAAAAGAAGATTCAGTAAAACTAAGGGCCGCCAAATAGATCGGTGCACAAGGATGGCGCGCCCAGATCATAGCGCGGTTATAAAGAGAGGAAAACAATTTCATTCCTCTTCCTGTTTCAGCGCCAGCACCCGCTGGGCAAAGGGAATTGATATTTTGCGCTTGGTCTCAAGCGCAGCTTCATCAAGCGCAGCCACAGCCTCAATCACAGCACTGCCCATCCGATTAAGACGCGCTGCTAGATACTCCACAACGCCGCCTTCTACCATCAATTGGCGATCAGCAAATAATTTCAGAAGCAGCCCTCTCATCAACGCATCATCAGGTTGTGCTATTTCGATTGTCGCACAACTTTTCAACCGTGTTTCAATATCGCGCAACCCCAAATGCCACAATGCAGGCGGACGGCGGGCAATAATAAGAAAAGGAATATGCGCAGATTTTGTGGCATTATAAAAATGCTGCAACCATTCTTCAGCCGCCTTATGGCCCGGAATCAACTCGTCGGCATTATCCAAAACATAAGCAGGCTCTTTATGACCGTGAAGCAATAAGGTAATGTTGTCGTCTCCCGGAGCCACGGAGACAGCCCGCCTCTTATTCGCCCAGATAGACATCAGATGCGTCTTCCCTGCTCCTTGCGGTCCCCATAAAACAAGTGCATGCGAGGACCACGCCGTAGGCTCACGATTCAAGAGCCAATCAACGGCCTCCTTGTTTGCAGGAGATGGGAGAAAATCTTCTGCCTCCATAGACGAACGATTAGGAAGAGGTAAATGATACTGTTTTATCATTCTGAATCACGCCCCTTGTAAAGAGAGCTCTTTTTATACTGTGTAATACCAATCCGCACAAGCACGCCTAATACAGCTGCCACCGGCACCGCAATCAACACACCCAAGAAACCAAGAAGCGCGCCCCCTGCAAACAGAGCAAACAGAATCCACACCGGATGCAACCCAACGCGATCTCCAACAAGTTTTGGCGTCAACACATAGCCTTCCAAAATCTGACCCACCGCAAACACGCCGAAGACAATCGCTATGCGCGTCCAGTCATCAAACTGAATCAGTGCCAAAATCATACTGCAAACAAGACCAAAGCCAGAGCCTACATAAGGGATGAATGACAAAAACCCCGCCACAATGCCCACCGTTGCACCATAATGAAGCCCCGCCAATGTCAACCCAACGCTATAGATGAGGCCAAGGCTTAAGCACACAAGCGCCTGTCCCCGAATAAAACCGGACAGGGTCGTATTAATCTGACTCAAGGCATCGCGCAGGAAAGTCTTTTTCTTTTGAGGCATCAGCTTATCAATCGCTCGTGTTAGTTTGGGCCAATCGCGCAAAATATAAAACGCAACAACCGGCGTAATAACAAGAAGGGTGAGTATATCAAAAAGCGCAATCCCTTCAGTCAAAATCTTTTTAAGGAGTTTAGCAGCCAACCCAACGGCATCTCCCGCATAATTTCCAGCAGCCTGACGCAGACGCTCCACATCATTCGGCGAAAGAGTGCCGACAAAATCATTAAGTGAAGGCAAAAAGCGCGCTTTTAAAGCCTCAATAGCGCTCGGCAGCGCTGTCACGAGCGCCACAAGCTGATCCCGAATAAGAGGGAATAAAAGCAGCCCTAAAAGCAACACAGTTAAGATGAACCCCAACAGCACCAAAGCTGTCCCAAGCCAGCGCGGCACACGATATGTGGAGAGCTTCCACACGACAGGGTCCAAGAAGTAGGCCAGCACAAGCCCCGCAACAAAGGGCAACAAAATAGGTCGTAGTAGCCACAACAGCCCCACCAAAGCAAGCGCAAAGAAAAGCCAAAAACGGCTATCTGTTTTAGAAGAGGACATAAGCGTTCCTACCTTTCATTGGCCTCTCTTTTAGCAGTTTTGAAAGAGAATCTCAAAAATAAAACCACCCTGAATCCTGAATGCTGAATCCTGAATCCTCCGATTAAACCAACCTCGCCAGCGTTTCAAACTCGGCTAAAGTAAGCTCCTCAGCACGACAGGTAGGAGAAATACCCGCTTGTGCTAAGAGGGCCTCGCCTCCCAACCCTTTCAATGAAGCCCTCAACATCTTTCGCCGCTGACCAAAAGCCGCGCTTGTAACTTGTTCGAGCTTTCTTACATCCACATCTCTTGGCCTATCTTTTCGCGGCACCAAATGAACCACCGCTGAATCCACCTTAGGCGGCGGCGTAAATGCCCGCGCAGGCAAAGTCATAACACGCTGACCACAACACATAAACTGCGTCAACACCGAAAGCCGCCCATATTCTTTTGTCCGAGGCTTAGCTAAAAGACGATCCACAACTTCAGCCTGAAACATCAGCGTCAGACTTTGGTATTCATCTATTTCCATCAGCCATTTGACTAATAAGGCGCTACCAACATTGTAGGGCAGGTTTGAAATGATCACCCGCGGCGCAGGAACCAAAGACGGGATATCCACCTCTAACGCATCCGCTTCAATAATACGAAACCGCCCCTTGGCGTATGGTTCCAATACAGCCGCCGCTTCAACACATCTCTTGTCTTTTTCGATAGCCAGCACACTAGCCGCATCGCTATCTATGATTGGACGCGTCAACCCGCCCGGTCCAGGGCCAATTTCGATAACATGAACGCCGCGTAAGTCTCCAGCCTTGACCACGATCTTCTTGGTAACGTTAAGGTCCAACAAAAAATGTTGGCCCAAACCTTTTTTGGCCGCCAGCCCGTAAGTGGAAATGATATCTTTAAGAGAAGGAAGCATAGCAGAGGTCAGGGGTTAGAGGTCGGGGATTAGGGAAGTCTTTCTGTTTTCTTTTCTTCCCAGTTTTTACGTTCTCTTCTATCGTCACCCAGCACAAACAAACGAAGTGAGTGCAGATGTGGGATGACGGACAAGATGTTGCGGACTGGAAAAGAAAGAAACAACAAGCCTCCCCCTAAATCCTGAATGCTGAATCCTGAATCCTCTTTACTCCTTCAACCGAATATCAATAAACGCATCACGACGAAGATCGCGCAAGAAGCCTCGCGAAATACGCTGCATTTTTTCAACACCTATCGCTTGCCGGATCTCATCCTTATCAATGTTAAGCGGCGCGTCACGATCACACATATAAACCATCAAAACGGTTTTATTCGCAACAATGGGTTCACCCGCTTCACCCTCTTTTAAAGACTCAACCGTACTGGCCAGCCATGAGGGGACATCTCCTAGCATAAAAGTGCCTAAATCCTTCCATTTCCAGCCGTTGAACGAGGAAAGAGCTGTTTCCATAGCCTCACAAGTTTTGACTTCTGTTTTAATGCGAACAGCCTCATCCAAGAGAGCCTCGACCGTTTCATCATCGCTAGCCCGTTTAAAGACCTGTCCCAATGTTACTTTGATCTTCTCAGGATCACCAAAAGCAACAATCCGCTTATCGCGCAAGCCAATAATATGATATCCAGCCCCAGACCGAATAGGTTTGGAGATACTCGATGGCTCCATTCCTTGCAGCGCTTTATCTACTTCCGCCGCTAACTCTCCGGCACGAATCCAACCGATGTCACCTCCGGCTGAAGCGCCTGTCCCTTGAGAAAACTGCCGCGCAACGGAACTGAAAACAGCTCCCGCCGAGATTTGCTCGAATAACTTATTCGCAAAAGCTTTAACTTCTTCCTCGCTATTATCCTGATCTACGGCCAGAAAAATCTCGCTGACCAAATACTCCTGTTTGCCCGCATTGTCTTCTAGGCTTCTGACTGCAGCCTCAATCTCTTCGTCACTAACTTCTATGCGAGGCCGAATTTCACGCATAACGACTTGATTCCACGCCAGCGCTCCCTTGGTCTGATTATACATCGTTGAAAAAGGTATGCCTTTAGAAGCCAATAGCGCCTTCATATCATCATTGGGCACCTTATTCTCTTGCGCAATATGAGCTATGGCCGCATTCACCTCAGCCTGAGGAACATGAGCGCCAATCTTCTTGGCTTCTTGCATAATAAGCTGCTCTTCAATCAACGCCCGTAGAACTTGCGGAAAGATTTTAGCCCGCGCCTCTGGCGTGTCGGGCATGCCTGCCGCCATCAACGCCAAGGCCAATCGCGCCCGCACATCACCATGCGTAATCGCATCATCATTAACAACAACGGCAATGCCATCACGCAGCATCCCTTGTGGTGCTGGAGCCGCTTCTTTTTCCGGTTGCAGGAACGAGGAACTCCCTCCCATAGGCACACTGCCTATGCGCTGCGCATGCGCAGGCGCAACAGCCAAAAAGCCTGTCACAAAAAATACACACAAAGAAACGGCAAAAAATCGTGCTCTCATCATCCGTCCTCTAAATACAACAACGTCGCCTGCCCCGCCAACAACGAGACAACAGGAATAGCCCACGCCGCCAACACTATAGGCAGCGTATGATTAATACCGAGCGCTGTCACGACATTATTCAGCGAGAAAACAGCACTCCCCACCAAAACACCCAGCATCATCGCGTTAAGGATACCCCCATGACGATGCAGGCGCAAAGAGAAAGCCGCTGCGAAAAGAACCATAGCACACAAAAGCAAAGGCATAGCCAGCAATACATGAAATCTCATTTTATGACGCACAGGCGGCAGGCCTATCTCCTTGAGCGCGCGAATAAAGTTTGGCAACTGCCAGAACGAGATCGTCTCAGGCGAGGCCATGCTGTCCTGAATTTTCTCATACGTCAACGAGGTTTTAAGCGCAAAGAAGGGTAAATGCTCCGGCTCTTTTTCCTCAGCATTAAACCATGCATTCTCAATTGCCCAATGATCACCTTTCAATACCGCATGCGGCGCATCAATACGCCCCAGATACTGATCCTTTTTGTCGTAAACAAAAACAATCAGCGGCGTAAGGGTCAAAGGATCCATTGATACCTTATCAGCATGCAACAAATACCGACGATCGCCCTCTTCCTGCCGCAACCAAAGCCCAGCCCCTGTTAGCTCTAATGACGGACCATGCTTAAAATAATCGAATTCGAGCGTCTTATATCGCGCTGTCATCGTTGCTCCCACTGGATTTACGAGCGCCGTATTAATTCCTCCTAAAACAAGCGTAATCAAAAGGGCAGGAGCTAAAAACTGCCACACCGACACGCCCGCTGCACGCGCAATGACAAGCTCCTGACTACGCGTCAATTTCCAGAATGTAAACATACCCGAGAACAGGACCACAAAGGGCAAAACCTTTTCCACCGTATCAGGCAGCTTATAAGCCCCCATCCGCAACACAAGGCTCAAGGAAATCACGTCCACATCCGCCGCACGACGCATCAGCTCAGCTACTTCAAAAAGATAGATAATTCCCGCCAGCCCAAAAAGAAACGAGAAAAACCACACCAAATACTGACGACCCAAATAACGGAAAAGCGTAAGGCTATCAATCATAACAGCTCCTCGTTCTTAGACAGAAGAGTCCGCAACCGTCGGAAAAAAGAATTTCTGACATCCAATAACAACAAGCAGATAGGTACAGGCGCCAAAACAACAATATATAAAAGGGGGACCATAAATTCGTATTTTGCGACCTGATTCACAAGACCAATCATAAGAGCTTGCATGATCACAATAGCTCCCCCCGCAATAAGAACACGCCGCGTCATGCCACGACGATTAAAGTCACCAATGATGATGACCGTTACAGCAATCAACGCAAAGGAAAAAGACAATAACGGCCCCCCCAGACGCTGGTGAAGCTCTGCCCGCAATTTTCCAGCTTTATGTGGCACAGACGGGTCCTCTCCATGACGCGCCGCCCATAATCTTCCAATCCGCATCTCCCGTGGCGAGACGGCGCGCTCATTATCGTCATTTTTAAGAAGGTGAAGATCAAGAACATAACGGGTAAAGGCAAGCTCTTGCAAATGGCCCGTTTCAACATCAAGCTTTTGTCGTCTGCCGTTGAAAACAACAACCTGCGGCTCATCATTCTCGATCGTCATAAGGCCACTTTCTGCCATGATCGTAACCGGCAGTCGGGGGTCTCTTACATCGTGAACCAGAATATCTTTCATCCCCCCGCCAGGAGAACGTGAGCGCGCATAAAAAGTCAGCCCCTCGGCCAAATCATTAAACGTGCCGGGTTTAATCATATAAGCTGAGTAGTCATCTCGCACTTTATACTGGAGCGCCACCAACGCACGATTAGCCGCAGGCGTGACCCATAGAGTTAGTCCATAATCAAACATGACGACGAGCAGCCCCATCATAAGCGCAGGATAAGCCATCCGCAGAGGGCTAAGCCCCGTAGCACGCATAACAACCAGCTCACTATCAATAGCAAATTTGTGATAGATAAAAAGAACTGCAATCCCAAAGCTGATCGGGACAATCAGCGGCAGAAAAGTTGGCACCATCAGGCCCATCAACCGAAAAAAAACAAGAATTGTGCTTGAATTGTCGATAACAAAAGAGAGCAACCGAAAAGACTGCGTAAACAAGACAACAAAGCTCACCGCCATCGCTGCAAAGAGGAAGGTCACGAAGATTTGCTTGAACAAATAAAAGTTAAGTTTCCTGATGAGTATCATTGTAGGGGTCAGGGGTCAGGGGTCAGGGTTGGGAACATATATAACCGATTAATTTACACACATCACTCATTCCATCTTAATCTCCCACTGGCCTGCATCAACTTCTCCTAATTCTAAGTCATGTTCCTCAAGCGCTTTTTTAAGGGAAGGAATATCTCCCTTAAAAGCAAGCTCGATATGAACTTTTCCACGGGTCATGGTCACAACTGTGCTCCGCGCCACTTCCGGTGTTTGACTTAAAAGACCTTGGATATGCGTCCACGCTGCCAGATCTGGAACACGGACCGTCACAGGCATCGTCAAAACAGGCCCTATAGCCAAAGTTTCTTTAGTCCTCCGCTTCCACCGTTCAGTTAAATCATCAATCACTTTCTGGGCGCCGCCTTTCAAAATAGCATGCACCATAGACGCTGCCTCTTCCTTGGCGTGATCGACATCTCCATCGATAACCCGCAAAGCCAAATCGTCCTGCGAGAGAAGGAGATCAAATGCCGCTCCCATTTCTTTACCTGTCATGTCATAGACGGTAGCTTTTATTTCTGCTTTTTCTAAAGCGCCCGTCGCATCAAACATAGCATCTAAAAGAGCCACAACGACGCCGCTGGCCTCATATTTCTCGACAACTTTCTGAAGCCGATCCGGATCACCACTCAATGCTTCTTTTGTGCTGATGATAGCAATGTCCTCCAAATCGCCTTGAGGAACAATAAGCGGCACTAAATTAGTTGCCTTGGAAGCCTCCAACCACGCTTCATTCCAAGGGGTCCGCTCTTCCCACAAAACATCTCGCGTTGGAACATGCATCACAGGCAGAATGACAACGGGCCTCGATTGCGTAGCTGTATAATCCCTCCCTTGCTTATCAAGCAGCGCCCGCACAGACACAGGACGGAATTGAACCGTAAAGGTGCCCTCATAGCGACCGGGGCTAACATGCTCTTTTTGAAGATCAAAAGCCTGAACAAGCGCCCCTACCGTCTCATCGCTCAATCCTTCTGAAGCCCCTTCTGCCCCCAGTCTCTTAACCAATAAACTTAAAGCCTGATGTTGGGCCTGAATAATGGCCTCATCCCGCGCCTGAGCCGCGCTCGGAGCCGTCATCACAGCCCTAACATCTTCCACGCGATAGAGCGCCAGATCAGCCTGAGCCCACGCCGGAGACATAAAAAAAAGGGAAACTAGCCCCATAAGGAAAGAAAGGCATATAAGGCGCATTGCAAACCTGCTCATTTTCGTTATTCTATGCTAGACGATTATGTCCAACATTTGTGTTTTACAGACTATTCTCTTACGCGGCAAGAATGACAACAGATAAAAAGAAAGATGCCTACGCTGAAGCGGGGGTTGATATTGATGCAGGAAATGCGCTCGTAGAAGCCATTAAGCCTTTGGCACGCGCAACCTCCCGTATAGGCGCAGACGTGGATCTGGGCGGCTTTGGCGGTCTTTTTGACCTGAAAGCTACTGGATTTAAGGACCCCGTACTGGTCAGTTCTACCGATGGGGTAGGCACCAAACTGCGAATCGCCATCGAAAGCGGCAAGCACGACACGGTCGGGATAGACCTTGTGGCTATGTGTGTAAATGACCTTATCGTAGCTGGGGCTGAACCTTTGTTTTTCCTCGATTATTTTGCTACAGCCAAGCTTGATGTCGAAACCGCCCGCAGCGTCATCAGCGGCATTGCCGCGGGCTGCAAACAGGCAGGATGCGCTCTAATCGGCGGGGAAACAGCCGAAATGCCCAGCATGTACGAGGGTGCCGATTACGATCTAGCGGGCTTTGCCGTCGGCGCTGTTGAAAGAGAGCATATTCTTCCGCGCAAAGACATCCAACAAGGTGATGTTGTGCTAGGTCTAGCATCCAATGGAGCTCATTCCAACGGCTTTTCCCTCATCCGCAAACTTGTTACCGAGCAAAATCTGGCATGGGACGACCCTGCACCGTTTGATTCGTCTCGGAGCGTCGCTGCGGCACTCTTGGAGCCAACACGCATTTACGTCAAACCCATGCTGGCTGCGATTCGCTCTGGTCATGTTAAAGCTATGGCTCATATCACAGGCGGGGGACTGCTCGAAAACCTGCCGCGTGTTCTGCCTGAAGGCTTGGGCGCATGGCTGTCGGCAGCAAACTGGGAGGTTCCGTCCATCTTTAAATGGCTGGCACAAAGTGGAGCTATCTGCGGCACAGACATGGCGCGCACATTTAACTGCGGAATTGGCATGGCCGTCATTGTTGACGCAGATAAAGCCGATGAGGTCTCTCAAATTCTAACCGATGCGGGAGAGCGCGTTTATCGCATTGGAGAGATCGAAGAGAATAAATCCTCAAGCCGCGTAACGCTTGAAGGATTGGGCGCGAATTGGAAGTGCTGAGAACATGACGTCAAAACTCAAAACAGCCATTCTCATTTCAGGGCGAGGCAGCAATATGCAAGCGCTCGTCAGCGCCGCTCAGGAAAGTGATTTTCCAGCGGAAATTGTTACGGTAATCGCGAACGATCCCGCCGCCGCAGGCCTCACATGGGCCTCTGAACAAGGCATCTCGACAGATGTCGTGAACCATAAAGAATTTGGCTCTGACCGTCAGGCTTTTGAAAAAGCGTTACATGAAAAGATTCTACCAACAGGTGCCCAGCTTGTTTGCCTAGCCGGATTCATGAGGCTCCTAACCCCATGGTTTGTCGAACAATGGAAGGATCGGCTCGTCAACATCCATCCCTCGTTATTGCCCTCATTTCCCGGCATTCACGTCCATGAAAAAGCGATAGAATACGGCGTACAGTTTTCAGGCTGCACAGTCCATTATGTCCGCGCCGAAATGGATCACGGTCCCATCATCGTTCAAGCAGCAGTACCAGTCAAAGCGGATGATACGAGCGACACACTTGCCGCACGGGTTCTGGAATCAGAACACAAGATTTATCCCCAAGCCCTGCGCTGGATTGCAGAAAATCGCGTGAATGTAATTAATGAGAAATGCTTTATTACAGACACAGACATCCCAAACAGCATGATGTGTCCAGTGGAAAGCCAAGAAGGGCGCAGTTAACTATTTGTTTTTTACATGAAAATAAATGAAACAGCTGATTTTAGCCACCTTCTTCTGTATACTAACACAAGTATTTTTAACCAAAATCAATTTTTTATTAAGGACTTTGTACAATGAACTCTCTCCAATTTCAGCAATTAGCTCCCCCTCCCTCCAAAAACAAATTGGGTCCTCTTTTCGCTCGGGCCTCAGGGTTTTTTACGCGCGAACCGGAAAGCGTTGGAAAGCTTAGACAACAAGTAACAAACTGGATTATTGGCGCAAAGAAAAAGGCCATCACCTCTGTGCACGATCTTGGAATTGAAATGGTCCCTATGGGATTAAGTTCTGCACCCGACACTCATACCTACTTATTATCAACTGCACATTATGCAAGGGACTTAGAAGAAGGCTCTCCCAAACATCAAGAAATACTTCAGTTGATGAATAATGGGCTTAAAGGCCTTACACTTTATAGCCTATTTATAGGACAAGATAAAACAAAGCTTATGGCCTACAACGGAATTATAACAGCCTGCGGATGGCTACTTTCAACAGACGAAAAAGGTAATGGCCTCTGCATAACACCAGAATCTCAAATCGAAGACATGGTCTGTACCCACTGTTCAGATGCCTTTTCACAAATCTATGAACAAAAAAAGAAAGATGGGTACGACTTACACATGCAATATCTATTCAGAATAGTCGGAGAATACGCATCGCCTTCAGTCGCATACACCGACAAAATGAAGGATACTATTACCAACGTATTTAAAAAAATATATAGGGACATGGATTCTACAGAACGCCTTGAGTTAAAAAAAACGCTGAATCTATTTTATGATTCTAAATCTGATTTTGCATCCAGAATGAATAACCTTATGAACACAATCGAAACCTACGAACAAGCCTCTTCCCAAAGCAAAAGAAAAAGACCTTCTCCCTCCCTCAGCACCCTGAAGCAATCATAATAAGGTCCGGTTGAAAACTAAATCTCCATCACCACGGGTGTGTGATCGGAAGGTTTGTCCCATCCGCGCGGAGTACGGTCAAAATAGCATTTCTCTAGACGATCTGCTATTTCCGGAGAGAGCAGAAAATGGTCAATTCGCAGGCCTTCATCCCGTTGCCATGCGCCATTTTGATAAGCCCAGAAACTAAACGCAGTCTCTTCAGGATGAAGCGCACGAAAAGCATCCCGCACACCAAGATGCAAAATCTCGCGCCACGCAGCGCGAGTTTGCGGCAGGAAAAGAGCATCTTTCTCCCACCCTTTAGGGTCAAAAACATCGCGCTCTTCTGGAATTACATTAAAATCCCCCCCCATAATAAATGGCATTTCGGAAACCAAAAGAGTCTTAATGTATCGCTTTAATTTCGACATCCAATCTATTTTATACTCATACTTTTCTGTGCCTACGGGATTACCGTTGGGCGCATAAACGGAGGCTACGCGCACGCCCTGAATAAGAGCCTCCAGATAACGCGCCTGACCGTTTTCGTCTTCGGGAAGGCCCCTATGGACCTCTTGAAGCGGGTAACGGGAGAGAATCGCCACGCCGTTATAGGATTTCTGCCCCCAGACAGCCGTTTTATAGCCCATAGACTCAACCTCTAGGCGGGGGAAATCCTCATCCATACACTTCAATTCTTGCAAAAGAAGCACATCAGGCTGAGCCTCACTCAGCCATTTCAGCAAAAGAGGCAACCTTGCCCGCACAGAATTGACATTCCAACTCGCAATAATCATCCTTTTTCCAATGCTCCGTTTTACACCAGAGGGTGTATTGAGAATCGAAGGAATTTGAGCCGAAAATGGCGTTTTCCGAGAACCGGAGCGGAATGTACATAAAAGTACCTGAGCACCGGAAGCGCAGGGAAACGCCATTTGCAGGCCAAAGGCCTTTGATTGTCAATGCACCCTAGCCAAATCGCTTCTAAGGAGGTAGTTTGTACGCATGACTGAATATATGCAAGATATGAGCTCAAAGCTCGCCCCCTTTGCCTCCAAGGCTGCGCAGACCCGCGGAAGGCTGATTAAGGAATCTCCAAGCGAGACACGGACCGAATTTCAACGGGATCGTGACCGCATTATCCATTCCGGCGGCTTTCGTAAGCTGCGCAACAAAACGCAGGTTTTCATTGAAAACGAAGGCGATTACTATCGCACACGCCTAACCCACTCGTTGGAAGTGGCTCAGATTGCCTGCTCTATTGCACGAACCCTAGGCCTCAATGCGGACCTGACGGAAGCCATCGCTCTCGCCCACGATCTTGGGCACACCTGTTTTGGCCATGCAGGCGAGTCCGCGCTGGCACGCGTCATGGAACCTTATGGCGGCTTTTCCCACAATGAACAGACCTTCAGAATCCTGACCAAGCTTGAAATGCGCTATCTTGAGTTTGATGGCTTGAATCTGACATGGGAAACACTGGAGGGCATTGCCAAGCATAATGGCCCTCTGATTAAGGAAGGTGAGGAAGACAAGCTTTCCCAGACCTATGCCGAGTTCAATGATCGCTATAATCTCGAGCTTCACCTTTACCCTTCCGCAGAAGCGCAAATTGCTGCTCTATCGGATGAAATTGCCTATAACACACATGATATTGATGATGGCTATCGCGCAGGATTTTTCGGATTTAAAGAACTGGCTACCCTGCCTCTCTTTGGCCCTATCCTAGAGGATATTCAACGTCATCATGCTAATGCAACAGATTCACGCATTATGCATGCAGTCGTGCGTCAGGTTATTGGCACAATGGTCACAGATGTGGTTGATACTAGTTGTGCAAAATTAGCACGTCTAAAACCGGAATCGCCCAAGGATGTTCGAAGAGCCAAAGAAACGACTATTGATTTCAGCTTTGCGATGAAACAACAACTTCAGGTACTCTCGACCTTCTTAAGAAAACGGATGTATTCGCACTGCGAAGTCAACAGAGCGCATGCCAAGTCCGAGCGCATAGTGGAAGAAATGTTCCGTTATTTAATGGAGAAACCACAATGCCTACCGAATGCATGGTACGCGCGTCTTGGGGATCAGAAGGATGACGACAGTTTCCGCGCCCGCATTATTGCGGATTATATCGCGGGCATGACAGATCGCTTTGCGGTGAAGGAGCACCGTCGGTTATTCTCAACGGAGACGATGTTGTAGGAGAGAAAGAAGATAGAGCAAAAAAAACAGAAATTGGCAGACAAACAAATGGGATTCCCGCATTCGCGGGAATGACGGATATTTTGAAAGGACCCATCTTTTAATCCTTCCCGTCATCCTCGCGAATGCGGGGATCCCCTTTTAATAGTTCCGAAACGAATAGCCTTTCACTGTCTTTTATTACCCTGATCAATCAAACCATTTCAGAGGAACAAAATCTTGTCACTATTCAAATCAATAGAAGCCGATATTAAAGCATTGGTTGAAGCGGCTATCAAAGAAGGCGCGCTTCCTCTTGAGGGGGAAGTTCCCTCTTTTGTTGTTGAGCCTCCGCGGGAATCCTCGCATGGAGACATGGCGACAAACGTCGCCATGGTGCTTACTAAGCTCGCAAGAAAACCGCCTCGCGCAATCGCAGAAATCCTAAAGCCGCGCATAGAAAGCCTCCCCCGCGTCAACAGCGCCGAAATTGCAGGACCCGGATTTATCAATCTAAGGCTGGACCCTGCCGCATGGCATGATGAAATTCGCACCATCTTACAAGCAGAGCTTGCTTATGGTGACAGCCAAATTGGTAACAAGCAAAAGGTGAATGTTGAGTTTGTCTCGGCTAATCCTACAGGGCCTATGCATGCAGGCCATACGAGAGGCGCCGTTTTGGGCGACAGCTTATGCCGTTTGCTAACCAAGGCAGGTTATAATGTCACGCGCGAATACTACCTGAACGATGCGGGCACTCAGATTGATGTGCTAGCGCAAACAACCCACCTGCGTTATCGCGAAGCTTTGGGCGAAGATATCGGCACAATCCCCGAGGGGCTCTATCCCGGCGAGTATCTTAAAGACGTAGCCGCCGCACTTGTGGAACGCGATGGTGATCAATGGCTAGGTAAGGATGAAGCCGAGTGGAAAGAGCCTATTCGCCTTTTTGCTACCGATCATATCCTCAAAATGATCAAAGAGGATCTCAAGCTCATCGGAATTAAGCATGATGCCTTTTCAAACGAGCGAGTCCTTATAGAAAACGGCACGTTAGACAAAGTTTTTAATCTTTTGGAGGAAAAAGGACTGATTTACACAGGCACCCTGCCGCCCCCCAAAGGCAAAGAAATGAAAGACTGGACACCTGTGCCACTGACGCTGTTTCGGTCAAGCCAATTTGGCGATGATGTGGATCGTCCTCTTAAAAAACGCGATGGTAACTGGGCCTATGTCATGCCTGATCTGGCCTATCACTATGACAAGGTGCAACGTGGTTTTAACTACATGATCAATATTCTCGGCAAAGATCATGGTGGCTATCTGGAGCGCATGCGCCCAGGCGTTGCGGCATTTTCGGACGGCAAAGCACGGCTTGAAGTCATCTATAATAACATGGTCAAACTTTATAAGAATGGCGAGCCCGTTAAACTGTCCAAACGTTCAGGCAATCTGATTACTTTGCGCGAAATGGTGGAACAGGTGGGGGTCGGCGCGGTACGCTTTTTTATGCTGACTCGGGCTCCGGACTCTGAACTTGAATTCGATTTTGCGAAAGTTATTGAAGCTACAAAAGACAACCCTGTTTTCTATGTACAGTATGCGCATGCGCGCTGCTGCTCAGTGCTGCGTCACATAGCTGAAATTGCACCTGACATGGATCTTTCAGCAGAAGGCTTATCCAAAGGAGATATCTCTATCCTGACAGAGCCTGAAGAAATCGCGCTCATCCGCGCTCTAGCAAACTGGCCTCGTGCAGTTGAAGCTGCCGCAGTCGCGCAAGAGCCTCACAGGATCGCGTTCTTCCTGATGGATTTGGCTGCCCAATTCCACAGCTTTTGGAATAAAGGCAATGACAACGCTTCGTTGCGTTTTATCGTACCAGATAACCTGCCCGCAACAAAACAACGTGCGGCTCTCGTGCGCGCCGTGCAGACCGTTCTGGCTTCTGCACTTGACGTTATAGGGGTAACCCCACTGGAGGAAATGAGGAATGATCAATAAATTCTCGCCCGATCTGTTTGTGCAGCGGCTTAGCCGTTCCGACTATCAACGAGGCCGTCATCACGCGCGGCGACGCAACAAGCGTTTGATGGTCGTGGGTGGCTTGCTTGTTTTGCTCATCGCCTTGGGATATGGAATTTTCTCATACCTTGAAGAAGATATTGTGTTGCCGAACGAGATTCCCCATATTGAGGCAACCCTCCCCATTAAAGAGCGACCTGACAATCCAGGCGGCATTGATATTCCGCATCAGGACATGGAGGTATTCGCACAACTTGAAAATCGCACTCCAGAAAAAGCGGAAAGCGCCGTCGAACATCTTTTGCCGCCAACCGCCTCAGGTGACTCTATGGCCAATGCAAAATCGGCAGAACTGGGAGAGATCGTTGTTGTTAAGGAAGATACAGACGCGCTTCCTTTAACAGCAACAGAATCCGAAGAAACAGGCCTTCAAACAATAAAAACGCAGCCTTCCACCGAAGAAAAAACAGAATTACCGCCTGCGATTACCGAGGCTGTCGTAGAGGATGAACCAGAAATCCAAGCCCCTGCGCTCCAGAAGCTACCCGAAGTCATTGGCGAAACGGAGAATCCAAAGAAGGAAGTTAAAGCTGAAAATCCTGTCGAACCCAGCAAGACAAAAGACGTCACAAAAGCTCAAACGCAAGAAGAGAAGGCAGAAGAAGCAGTCGCTCGCCTGCCGGAGGAGCTATTCACAGGCAAACCCATAAAAGAAGCAAAGGTTGAGAAGGTTGAGAAGAAAGAGCCTCCTCAAGCAGCCGCTCCAACGATAAAAAAAGAAACTAAGAAAACGGTCAAGAAAACGGGCGTTATGACACGCGTACAGATTGCCTCTTTCCCACAAGAAGAGGTAGCCAGCCGTGAGATATCTCGCTATCGTAAACGGTTTGAATCGGTTCTGGGGAAGGTTCAGCTTGAGATCGTCCGCGCCGATATTACAGGGCGAGGCACCTATTTCCGTATTATGACGGCTCTTATAGACAAAGCTGAGGCCGATCGGTTGTGTGAAGCAATAAAGCGGAAAAATGGCTCCTGCCTTGTTAAAAAATAAACATAGCCTATAATGATTGCTTTCACGGTCGTTTTTATGCATACCCTTGTTTGATTAACCTTTAAGAAAGCCTTCCTTTATGACTGAGACTTGGACACGTATCAATGGCCCTGACAATAACGGGATTTATGGAATCCTACGCGCCGAAGAAACGCCTCGTGATCGTTTAGTCGTTCATCTACACGGCATGACACACTACATGAATCAATTGCTTGAGGTTACGTCACGGGACTTTTTTGTGGCTCACGGATTCGATCATTACAGAATTGGCTTTTACGATTTCCCAAAAGATTCTCGTAAACTTTCTAATTCAACCCTCTCAACCCATGCGCGAGATATTCAAGCTGTATTGGATCATTTTAAAGAAGCTGGCTACAAACAGATTTTTGTTACGGCTCATTCGCTTGCTGCACTCACAATGATGATTTCAAATCCATCCGGAGCAACAGCCGTTAGTCTATGGGACCCATCGACAGATGTAACCAATTTCTGGGAAACAAATAACTGCCTCACCCCCCATGAAGATGGGGAACATTATCTTATGGATTACGGCAGTATTTTCTGGCTCCATAAGGATATGGTTGAAGAAAACAAACTCTACCCACATGCCAAGTGCCAAGAACTAGTGGGCAGAAATAAAATTCCTTCCCAAATGATTGCAGCAGAGAAAGGTATCTTTACATTCAGCCCTGGCATTAAGCCGGAGGATTTCATAGGTAAATTTGGAGGAGATTTTGAGCTGCAAAAAATCGCTGGCGCCAACCACACCTTCTCACTCGAAGGCAACCGCGAAGAGCTTTTTATAAAGACCCTCAATTGGTTCCAAAAATATAGCCTGAGTTAAAAAATAGGCGTTTCACACCACCTTGGCCTAAGCAATAATATCAGGCAGAAGCTCACTCTCAATACGGAGGATGTCGTCCTTAAGCTGAAGCTTTTTCTTCTTCAGCCGCGCAAGCTGGATCATATCTGGCATGGACCGCTGGGAAAGGGCTAGAATCGCATCGTCGAGATCACGATGCTCAGCCCGAAGCGCTTCCAGCTTCTCACGTAACTTTTCTTGATTGCTCATATCTATTTTCGTAAAAAAGTAAGGTGCATATTGTACCAAAGAATCGCCACAAAGGCTATGCTAACAATTGACTTTTCCCTTATAAAAAGGACTTTCTATGCCGGAATCAGCAAAAAAAATTGCCATTTTAACCAGTGGCGGCGATTGCGCAGGCCTTAACGCCGTCATTCGCGCCGTTGTCATGCGCGCGGACACGCTCGGATGGGAGGTCTATGGAATCGAAGACGGCACCCATGGCCTCATCCAACGTCCCGTCGCAGCACGAAAATTAGAGCTCCGCGATGTGGACACCTATATGCTGCGCCAAGGCGGGACTATTCTGGGCACGACCAATAAAGGAAATCCTTTTTCCTATCCTATGCCAGACGGCACAACAAAGGACCTGTCTGAAGATATTATCGAAGGCCTCCATCAAATTGGCTGTGATGCACTCATCGGTATCGGTGGTGATGGAAGCTTGGCGATCCTGCATAAACTCGCTACCCAAGGAAACTTTCCGCTGATCGGTGTCCCTAAGACGATCGACAATGATCTGGGCATGACCGAAACCTCGATTGGTTTTGACACAGCCGTTTCTGTCGCCACAGAAGCGCTTGATCGCCTGCAACCAACAGCAGCCAGCCATGATCGGATTATGATTCTTGAAGTAATGGGCCGTGATGCAGGACATATCGCTTTAGCCGCTGGTATTGCGGGAGGCGCAGATGTGATTCTAATTCCAGAAATCACGTATTCTTTGGATCGCGTTGTTGCACACATTAAAGGGATTCAAAAACGAGGCCGCAACTTTGCGTTAGTCGTTGTTTCCGAAGCCGTCAAAACAGCCATGGGTAACAATCTTAAGGTATCTTTCGAAGACGGCCAAACGCGCTTTGGCGGCATCGGCCATTATATAGGAGCTGAAATTGCGCGACTCTCTGGCGCGGAAACACGCGTCACAGTTCTAGGCCACGTCCAACGCGGCGGCCAACCCAGCGCCCAAGACCGGCTTTTAGCTTCCGCCTTTGGCATTCACGCTGTCGAACTGATTGAAAAAGGGACGTTTGACCGCATGGTTGCATGGTCAAACCGGCAGGTTATCGACGTGCCGATTACCCAAGCAATCGAACATTATAAACAAATTGAACCAACAGACCCGCTTGTCATAACCGCCCGTGGCCTTGGGATTTGTTTGGGGGATTAGGCTTCCTGAATCTTAGAAACAAAGTCCTCGGTCAGCTTACTCATATCCTTAACCTGATTTGCAAGCTGACGAGATGTATCTAAGACCAGACCTGCCGTTT